>NZ_AP014635.1:1873485-2185733 GCF_001547935.1 Vibrio tritonius | reverse complement strand
AATCATCCGTTAAATGCGGAGTAAATGACGCTTATTGTTGAGAATCTTTCTGTTCTTTAGGCATATGTTTATAAATGTAAATACCCGTGAGTAAGGTGTAAACAAAGGTGGCTATGAGTAGGCCGAATACTTTGAAATTTACCCAAACATCGAGTGGAAGACGATAGGCCACATAGATATTGATAACTGCACAGACAGCAAAGAATAAGACCCATGCCCAGTTAATTTTTGCCCATACCGCATCAGGTAACACAAGCTCTTTACCGAGCATGCTTTTAATTGCTGAGCGTCCCATTAAATGGCTGATAGTGAGACCTAACGCAAACACAACATAAAGAATGGTTACTTTCCATTTGATGAAGTCAGCGTCGTGGAGAACAATGGTCATGCCCCCAAAAACGGCGACTAAAGCAAAAGTAATAAGCTGTATTTTCTCAAGTTTTTTATAGACTAGGTAAGTAATACCGATTTGGGCAGCGGTGGCCACTATCAATGCACCTGTTGCAATGTAGATATCGTAAAACTTAAACAGAGCAAAGAAAATAATTAGTGGAATAAAGTCGAGCAATTGTTTCATTTAGGTATACATCCAGTCTAAACACTAAAGACAGTCTAACCAAATACGGCCAGATGCAAAACTGTTATAGACATTTGGAAACAAAATAGTTCACAAAAGTCGCATTAATGGTGCAACGAGAAGACAAAAAAAGCCACTCTGCAGAGTGGCTTTCATTAGTCGAAATCGGAGCTGTTTAGATTACGCTTCTTGGCTATTTAGCGCTTTATCTTCAGACTCATCCTGCGCTTCTTCCTTGATCATCGCGTCGACGATAAGTGCACACGCTGCATCACCAGTGATGTTCAAAGCGGTACGAATCATGTCGAAGATACGGTCTAGAGCAAAGAGAAGTGGTAGACCTTCAATTGGGATACCCGCTGCAAGTAGAACGGCCACAACCAAGAATGAAGGACCAGGAACACCGGCTTGACCAACCGCGCCTAGTGTAGATGTCACGATAATAGCTGCATAAGCGCCAATACCTAAGTCTACATTGAATAGCTGCGCAAAGAATATAGCAACTAAGCCGTAGTAGATGGCGTTACCAGACATGTTAATAGTCGCACCCAATGGCAATACGAATGATGCCGTTGAATTACGTACACCTAGCTCATTTTCACAAGTATCCATGTTGACTGGTAGTGTCGCCATTGACGACGCAGTAGACAGTGCCACAGCTTGTGGTTTTTTCATTGCTTTAATGAATTTACGAGCTGAGGTTTTTGTGAAGATTTGAATCATTAATGGGTAGGCAACGAAACCAAAAATTAAGATAGCCGCAATGTAAACAACGAAGAGTTTGAATACCACCATCAATGCGCCGAAACCAAATGTACCGACCGCTTCTGCCATCAAACCAAATACACCGAGTGGTGCAATGATCATCACTTTATTGATCATCCAAACCATAGCGTCAACAATCGTGTTTACACCATTGATAATGGGATCGCGCTTTTCTTTTGCTTGTTTAGATACGGCAATACCGAAAAACAGGCAGAATACTAAGATTTGTAGAATGTTAGCGTCGTTAAGTGATTGAAAAACGTTGGTTGGGATCATACCGATAACGGTCGCCCAGAAAGTTGGTAATTCACCTTTTGAAGCATATTCGGTTGAGAACATACCTTCTACGCCAGACACATCCACACCGATACCTGGTTGGAATATGTGACCCATTACAAGGGCTAAAGCGACTGCGAGCGCAGACGTGATGGCAAAATAAAATAGCGTAACAAAACCTACTTTACCTGCTGACTGGCTATCACCTAAGCCTGCTGCACCTGAAATCAAAGCGACAGCGACTAATGGAATAACCAACATCTTAATTAAATTAATAAAGATGCTACCTAGAGGAGCGAACATAGAAGCATCGTGACCCATAACACCACCGACAACGGTACCGATGATCATGGCAATAACAACTTGCACGCCAATGTTGCTTAGCAAACTCTTTTCCTTTAACACTTCCATAACCTCTGTGCTAATAATTGTTAATTTCCTAGTGTTCCCCACTAATACTCAGTCCATTTGTGGGGATTTGTTTTGCCCTTGTTTTTTACACGGATCTTACTTAATAGGCAATATACATTAGTCAATAACTTGGCATTAATATGAATTTTCATTGACGTATGCTGGTTTTTTACACAAAAGAAAACGTTTGCTTTGTTTGTTGATGATAAAAAATAGGAATTTTGTGGTGTGTCTTGAATTTTAAAACGTATATTATTTTGTTAAAAAAGAAACGGCCAGTCGAACATTTGACTGGCCGTTTGTGTCTTTAAAATACAAACAGGTTGTTAAGCAAGAGTTGTTGCAGACTTCATGTTGTTAACAAAATGACTTAATTTGTTTAGCAGCTGTTCGGGCTGCTCTGCATTGTTTTCGATGATTTTTACGACAGCAGAACCGGAGATGGCTCCAGCCGCACCTGCCTCTAGAGCTTGCTTCACTTGCTCTGGAGCAGATATACCGAAACCAAGTAGCGCTGGTGGTGCATTGTATTGCTGCAAACGATCCAACATCTCATGTACAGGCATTTGCGCTTTGGTTTCTGTACCGGTTACTCCAGCACGCGAGAGCAGGTAAGTGTAACCGCCGCCAAGAGTGGAAACTTGTTCGAGCGTTTCCGCGCTGGCGCCGGGAGGCGCGATGAAAATCGGTTTAATACCGTGGCGATTAGCGGCTTCGACAAAGACTTTACTCTCACCAGTTGGTGCATCGGCAACCAACACGGAATCGACCCCTGCTTCTTGGCAGCGGCGATAAAAATCATCAATGCCGCGCTTGAAAACCAAGTTCGCGTACATCAGTAGGCCAATCGGCGTTTCTGGATTAGCCGCGCGAATTTGCTTAATTAAATCAAAGCAAATATCAGGGTTCGTTCCGCCATCTAACGCACGAATATTAGCTTGCTGAATGGTTGGTCCATCGGCGAGGGGATCTGAAAATGGCATTCCAAGCTCTAATGCATCAGCGCCAGCATCAATTAACGTTTGCATGATCTTCAGCGACAGCTCTGGATTTGGGTCGCCGATGGTAACGAAAGGAACAAACGCGCCCTGTTTTTTCTCTGCCAAACGGGCGAACAGCGATTGATAACGGTCCATTACAGCGCTCCTTTCTCATCCAAAATTTTGTTTACAGTAAAGATATCTTTGTCACCGCGGCCTGATAGGTTTACTACCAATAGCTGCTCTTTTTCGGGTTCAGCAAACGCCATTTTCAGTGCATGGGCCAGCGCGTGAGACGATTCCAACGCAGGAATAATGCCTTCGTGTTGCGCCAATTGTTGGAAGGCGTCTAGCGCTTCATCATCGGTGATATTGACGTAATCAGCACGGCCAGTAGCGTTCAAATACGCATGTTGCGGACCAACCGATGGGAAGTCTAACCCCGCAGAAACAGAATAGGACTCTTCAATTTGACCATATTGGTCTTGCATCATCGGTGCTTTCATACCGAAGTAGATCCCCGTAGTGCCATGTTTAAGTGGTGCGCCGTGCTGGTGGGTGTCAATCCCTTTACCGCCCGGTTCTACGCCAATCAGACGAACATTGGTCTCTTCGATGAAATCGGCAAACATGCCAATGGCGTTTGAGCCACCGCCAACACAGGCAATAACGGCATCTGGTAGGCGACCTTCACGCGCCAAAATTTGGTTCTTAGTCTCTTCACCAATAATACGTTGGAATTCACGCACGATAGTTGGGAATGGGTGAGGGCCAGCGGCGGTGCCAAGTAGGTAGTGGGTGGTTTCATAACTACCAGACCAGTCACGTAGAGCCTCGTTACACGCATCTTTAAGTGTTGCAGAACCTGAATGCACAGGAATCACTTCTGCACCCATTAAGCGCATACGAAATACGTTCGGACTTTGACGTTCAACGTCTTTCGCGCCCATGTAAACGCGACATTTTAGATTAAGCAGTGCACACGCAATCGCGGTTGCTACGCCGTGTTGGCCTGCACCTGTTTCTGCGATGATCTCGGTTTTACCCATGCGTTTTGCCAGCAGCGCTTGACCTAACACTTGGTTCGTTTTGTGCGCGCCACCGTGCAGCAAGTCCTCACGTTTCAGGTACAGTTTGGTTTTGGTCCCTTTAGTGATGTTTTTGGTGAGCGTGAGCGCGGTTGGACGGCCAGCAAACTCTTGTAGCAGTTCCATAAATTCGGAACGAAATTCTGGGTCTTCTTGCGCATCAATAAACGCTTGTTCTAACTGATCCAGCGCGGGAACGAGGATCTGTGGTACAAACTGACCACCAAATTCGCCAAAGTAGGCATCTAACTTCGCCATTCTCATATTCCTTGTAAGTCTTAGACATGGCATCCATGTCTTCATTTGTTCTTTGCCAGTTGGCAATGATTGCCAACCTCGGTCATCTGTTTTAGTTGCCCGCCGACCGTTTAAAAACGGCGAAGGGCTTCAAATACTTGGGTGATTTTGTTGCGATCTTTAATTCCGGGTTCTAGTTCTACACCAGAGTTAAAATCTAAGCCGATACAACCGAGTTGATGGGCTTGCGCCACGTTATCTGGATTGAGTCCGCCGGCTAAAATAATGCGCTCTGGCGCAGCAATCACACTCCAATCAAACGCTTTGCCAGTGCCGCCAGATTGCTGACCTATTTTGCTATCGAGTAGATGGCGGTCAACGTCTTGAGCCAGCAATGCGGGCGTTGAGTCGCTCACCCCATAGGCTTTCCAAATTTGTACATTCATAGGTAGGTGTTGGCGTAGTTCAGACACATAGGTTTGGTCTTCTTCGCCATGCAGTTGCACCGCATAAAGACCTAATTCGCGTGCTGTTGAAATCACGGTTTGCAACGTGGCATTTTGGAACACGCCAACAAAATTAAGTGATGCAGCTTCAATCACGCTTTGGGCTTGAGAGAGCTCGATATAGCGCTTTGATTGAGGAACGAAAATTAGCCCACCATAAATGGCCCCAGCTTGATAAGCAGCGACCGCATCTTCTGGGCGAGTGAGACCACACACTTTGTTTTCACCAAGCAGCACTTTACGTACCGCAAACTCAAGGTTCTCTTCACTCATTAAGGAGCTGCCAATCAAAAAGCCGTTGGCGTACTGCGCAAGATCCAGCACTTGTTGATGGGTGTAGACACCCGATTCCGAGATGATGATGGTGCCTTCAGGGATAAGCGGGGCGAGTGCTTTGGTGCGATTTAAGTCGGTGGTCAAATCACGTAGATTACGGTTATTGATACCAACCACTTTGGCGTTTAAGTTGAGCGCTCGGTTTAGTTCTTCTTCATTACTGGCTTCGGTCAGAACCCCGAGCCCTAGCTCATGGGCAATTGCTGAAAATTCGCGGTATTGCTCATCATTTAACACCGACAGCATCAACAAAATCGCATCGGCTTGGTAATGACGCGCAAGATAAATCTGGTATGCATCAACAATAAAATCTTTGCATAGAACTGGCTGAGTTACTTGGCGGCGCACTTGCGGTAGAAATTCTAAATTACCTTGGAAATATTTCTCGTCAGTCAGAACGGAAATCGCGCTCGCATAGCGGTTATAAACCGAAGCAATGTAATCCAAATCAAAAACGTCACGAATCAAGCCTTTTGAGGGTGATGCCTTTTTACATTCCAAGATAAACGCGGTTTCTGGCGTACCTAGCGCGTCGTAAAAGCTGCGATCTGAACGAGTCAATAATGGCTGAAAGCTTTCTAATGGTTGCTCAGCTTTACGTTGTTCAACCCAGAGATATTTATCGTTGACGATCTTAGCCAGTACTTCTGCCATTTGGGCATTTTTGACGGAGATGTGTTCAGACAGTTGTTCAGACATAACTTAACCTCGTTGTGCTAACTGTTGAACCAACTGGAAAGCTTTGCCAGATGCCATGACATCAAGGGCTTGCTGCGCATTTTGACGTAGGTCTTCTTGACCGAACAGACGTAGCAGTAAAGCGACGTTGGCTGCGACAGCAGCCGCTTGCGCAGGAGTTGACTTCCCAGTCAGTACATTGGTTGCAATCTCACGGTTTTGCTGCGGATCGCCACCTTTA
Organism: Vibrio tritonius; assembly: GCF_001547935.1. Taxonomy (NCBI): domain Bacteria; kingdom Pseudomonadati; phylum Pseudomonadota; class Gammaproteobacteria; order Vibrionales; family Vibrionaceae; genus Vibrio; species Vibrio tritonius. The sequence goes on along the minus strand of NZ_AP014635.1, from coordinate 2,179,638 downwards.
ATTTCGTCCAGTGAGTAGGTCGCTAAGCCAAAATCTTCTGGCGTCAGTTCATACTCTTTAATCGTGCCGTTGTGGATTTCTGCCACTGTGGTTGCGCCATGAATCGCCACCTCATCTAAGCCCGAACCAAACACAACCGCGGCACGTTTCAATCCCATTTGTAACATGGTTTCAGCGATAGGGCGAACGAGTTCTTTGCTATACACACCCATTAATTGAATATTTGGACGCGCAGGGTTCATCAGTGGGCCAAGGATATTAAAGATCGTACGAGTTTTAAGCGTTTGGCGCACTGGCATCGCATGGCGAACGCCGCCGTGATATTGCGGAGCAAACAAAAACGCGACACCTAAATCATCTAACGCTTCGCGAGTTACTTGCGGCTCCATCGCTAAGTTGATGCCAAAGGCATCTAACAGATCAGACGAGCCCGATTTACTCGACACACCACGGTTACCGTGTTTGGCAACTTTCACACCACACGCGGCGGCCACAAAAGCAGAGGTAGTGGAGATATTCATGGTATTTGAGCCATCACCACCAGTACCGACGATGTCGGCAAAATCGTACTCTGGACGAGGAAATGCTTTGGCATTGGCAAGGAGAGCATTGGCTGCGCCGGCAATCTCTTGTGGTGTTTCACCTTTGATTTTGAGTGCAGTCAGTGCTGCACCCATCAAAATTGGGTCTACTTCGCCACGGATAATGTGATCAAATAGCTCATGGCTTTCATTTTGGGTCAATGATACTTGTGCGTATAGCTTGTCGATGATGTGTTGCATGATAACTCTCTCCATGAATTCTTTTTTATGCTTCGTTCTATTCGGTTTTTAGCGATTCAGTTGGTTAGGATTGGCGTTTAATCGTCGTTTGACGTTTAAGCAAGGGCCCAATCAATCGCTTTAGTTAAGAGTGCTGCGCCTTGAGTGGTCATGATTGACTCTGGGTGAAATTGGAATCCACACACTTTGTCTTGTTCATGGCAAACCGACATCACTAGGCCGTCTACTTGGGCGGTGATGGTGAGCGACTCTGGCACTTTTGTGGCAACCAGTGAGTGGTAGCGCGCAATCGCCAGAGGAGAAGGTAAGCCTTCGTAAATCGGGTGCGCATCGTGAGCCATCATCGACACTTTGCCGTGGACAATTTCACCAGCGCCAGCCACGGTGCCGCCGTAGGCTTCAACAATCGCTTGATGACCAAGGCAGATCCCTAGAATAGGCACTTCACCTTTAAAACGTTGAATAATGGCTGGCATTGAACCTGCGGCAGCAGGAGTACCAGGGCCCGGAGAAAGCACAATCAAAGGTTGCTCTAATTGCGCTGTAATTTTTTCTACTGCTTCGACAGTGATGGTGTTGCGATAAACCGCAACTTGGTGGCCAAGAGCGCGAAATTGATCCACCAAGTTGTAGGTAAAGGAGTCGAAGTTATCGATGAAAACGATGTTAGCCATGAGAATCTTCCTTACGCTTGGTGAGCTTGTTGAATCGCAGTGATGACAGCTTGCGCTTTAGTGCGGGTTTCATCCGCTTCCGATTGTGGGTCTGAGTCGTATACCACACCCGCGCCCGCTTGAACTTGCGCAATACCGTTACGCACGTAGGCAGAGCGAATCACAATACAGGTATCCAAATCGCCTTCACCGGTTAAGTAACCGACAGCACCGCCGTAGCTACCGCGACGTTCGCGTTCCACCTCACGAATCAACTGCATGGCGCGAATCTTCGGTGCGCCAGTGAGTGTGCCCATATTCATGCTCGCTTGATACGCGTGCAGCGCATCCAAATCCGTACGTAGCTGGCCCACAACGCGAGAGACCAAGTGCATTACGTGGCTGTAGCGGTCAACTTTAAGCAGGTCAGCCACATGGCGTGTACCTGCTTGCGAGATGCGAGCCACATCGTTACGCGCTAGGTCGACCAACATCATGTGTTCCGCGGTCTCTTTTTTATCGTTACGCAGTTCAAGCTCAATACGGCTATCTAAATCTGGGTCGATAGAACCATCGGCATGCTTACCGCGGCGACGGGTTCCAGCGATTGGGTAAATTTGCACTTCATTGCTTTCGGTGGCGTATTTCAAAGCACTCTCTGGTGATGCGCCAAACAGAGTGAAGTTTTCGTCTTGCATGTAGAACATGTAAGGGCTTGGGTTATTGATTTTGAGCTGTTCATACGCTGCCAATGGGGAAGGGCAAGGTAGGAAGAAGCGACGTGAAGGCACCACTTGGAAAATGTCGCCTTTTACGATGTAGTCTTTTAAGTCAGACACAATCGAGCAGAATTCGTCATCTTCAATATTGGTGGTTAGCGGTACTTCGGCTAAGTGTTTTGCAACTTGATGTGACACGCTGTGCTGCGCTTGAGCAACGATAGCGTTCATACGCTCTTGTAATTCCGCGCGATTATCTGTGTTTTGACTAAATAGAGTGCCTTGTAGTTGAGCTGTTTCAGTTTGGTGATCGATGATCATCAGTGTCTCAGCGACGTAAAACACGTAGTCAGGACAAGATGTGGTATCTTTCACGTTACCCAGAGGCTCAAAGTTGGCAACGAGGTCATAAGCAAACAGACCGCCAAGGAAAATGGCATGTTTGTCTAACCCAGCTAAATCGAAACTGTGTTGCACCATACGCAGTGCATCAAACGTTGAGGTTTGGCGTAAACGGCTGTCTTCATCTAAGTTTTCATCTGCGTGCGGGAAAGTCAGTATTAGCGTGTGAGTTTCGGTTTGTTGCGCTTTTACATCGCTTGCCACTTGCTCACTGAGAATGGAGAGCAGAGCAGCACCGTTATCGGTTAGCGCATGCAGAGTTACATCCTGACCGTAGCAAGTGATGCGTACCGCAGCATCAATCAGCAGTAGACTTTTAAGATCTTGTTTTGAATCGATTTCAGCCGATTCAAGCAATAGGCTATCGGTTTTGTTCTCACACAGGGTGTGAAATAGCGCTGTTGGATTCGGGCGATAAGTCACTGGCAGAGTAATGAGTTCCAGAACAGCACGTTTTTGGTTTGTATTGGCCTTTTCCACAAGACCTCCTTTTCATTCTTTTAATTTTTTAGCGCCAGAGTGAGAGGAGAAAATCGTGATACTTGTGGTCTCATTCTGGATAAAACAAAGCCCGCTGGTGAGCGGGCTTTGTCGGTTGCATTGGGTTAATAAATCTTATGCACACGTCAGCCCACTTGACTTAGACCAAGTGCGCCACCAAGACAGTTTGCTATGAACTGACTGGATAAAGGGTTTATGATTTAGGTTAAATTCTTGTAACATGATAAGCCTTTAACGTGTGTCTTGTATTTGTGTACTAGTTAACTAGTGCAGGGATAAAAAGTCAAGCAGAAATTTTAAGCAAATTGAAGAATATGAATATTATTGACTTACATAGCCATACCACCGCTTCCGACGGTCGCTTTACTTATGACGCGCTCATTGACCGAGCTATCGAAATGGGCGTTGGTGTATTGGCGATTACCGATCACGATACGGTTGATGCTTTGGCACCAGCACGCGATTACATAGAAAAAAATGACAAGCCGTTGCAGTTGATTAATGGGATTGAGTTTTCCACCTTATGGCAAAACAAGGATATTCACATTGTTGGACTGAATATCGATCCGACTCATCCTGCGTTAACTGCACTAATTGCAGAACAGAAACAGCGTCGTGATGCGCGGGCAGAATTGATTGCACATCGATTAGAGAAAGTCACTCGCCCAGGCGTATTAGAAGAAGTGAAAGCGCTGGCGAATGGCGTTGCGTTAACCCGGGCTCATTTCGCTAAATGGCTGGTGGAGCAAGGCTTTGCGCCCAACATGCAAAAAGTATTCAAGAAATACATGACGCGCAATAACCCAGGCTATGTGCCACCAAGCTGGTGTTCCATGGCAGAAGCCATTGACGTGATTCATGCTGCCGGTGGCCAAGCCGTATTGGCACACCCGGGCCGTTATGACCTGACAACCAAATGGTTAAAACGTTTGATTGATGCCTATGCCCAAGCGGGTGGAGATGGGATGGAAGTGTCACAACCGCAACAAGCACCGCAAGAAAAGCGCAACTTGGCCGATTATGCGATACAATACAATCTATTAGCATCGCAAGGTAGCGACTTCCATTATCCGTCTCCGTGGATGGAATTAGGACGCAATCTCTGGCTACCTGCCGGTGTGGTTCCGGTCTGGAACGAGTGGGGAATTGTCCCTAAAGCGCCAGTAAATACGCTGGATGATGAGGAATTAGCATGAGCCAGTATTTTTATGTTCACCCAGAAAACCCACAAACCCGCTTGATTAATCAAGCGGTGGCGATTGTGCGTAATGGTGGTGTCATTGTTTATCCAACCGACTCAGGTTATGCCATTGGTTGTCAGTTGGAAAATAAGCATGCGTTAGAAAGAATTTGTCAGATTCGTCGTTTAAGTGATGACCATAATTTCAGTTTGATGTGTCGTGATTTGTCTGAACTTTCGATTTATGCGCGTGTCGATAACACTGCATTTCGTCTGTTGAAGAACAACACTCCGGGGCCTTACACCTTTATTTTCAAAGGGACCAAGGAAGTGCCACGTCGTTTAATGAATTCTAAGCGTAAAACCATCGGTATTCGCGTGCCAAATAACAAAATCGCTCTAGACTTATTGGAAGCGATGGGCGAGCCGTTGATGTCGACCTCATTAATTTTGCCAGGCAATTCCGTGACAGAGTCGGACCCGGAAGAGATTCGTGATCGTCTCGAACACGCGGTTGATGTCATTCTCAATGGCGGATATTTAGGCGAACAGCCAACCACCGTAGTGGATTTCAGCGACGATGACATTCGTATAGAGCGTTTGGGGTCTGGCGATCCTACGCCATTTGAATAAGGTTCGGTTTCCAAAGGAAGTTTCTCGGTTCTCGACAACGCAATGGAACGCAATAAAACGGGTGCTTTTTTTGCGGATATTTGCGATACTACGCGGCCGCGATCTTGGGGATCGTTTAATGTTATTCGACGTCTGAGAAGACGACACATAGGTAGATAGATGAGCGAAAAGTTACAAAAGGTTTTAGCACGTGCTGGTCATGGTTCTCGTCGTGAGCTTGAAGCTCTGATTCGAGCTGGCCGTGTGAGTGTTAATGGCAAGGTAGCTGTACTAGGTGAACGCCTAGAAGATGATAACGCCGTTGTGCGTATTGATGGACATGCTGTGTCTGTAAAAGCACAAGAAGAGGTAATTTGCCGAGTTTTGGCTTACTACAAGCCAGAAGGTGAGCTTTGTACTCGCCACGACCCTGAAGGTCGTCGTACGGTATTTGACCGTCTACCAAAAATCCGCGGGGCGCGCTGGATTTCTGTAGGACGTTTGGATGCAAACACGTCTGGTTTGTTGCTGTTTACCACCGATGGTGAATTGGCAAACCGCTTGATGCACCCAAGCCGTCAGGTTGAACGTGAATATTTGGTTCGTGTGTTTGGTGATGTGACTGAGCAGAAAGTGCGTAACCTAGTAAAAGGTGTTGAGTTAGACGATGGTTTAGCTCGCTTTGAAGACATCGTTTACGCTGGTGGCGAAGGTATGAACCACACATTCTATGTAGTGATCAACGAAGGTCGTAACCGTGAGGTTCGTCGTTTGTGGGAATCTCAGGAAACCACAGTAAGCCGTCTAAAACGTGTTCGTTACGGCGATATCTTCCTTGATAAAAAACTGCCTCGTGGCGGTTGGATGGAACTAAGCCTTAAAGACGTGAACTACTTGCGTGAGTTGGTTGAACTGAAACCAGAAAAAACCACCATGCTTGATGACAATAAAGAGAATACTTCTCGTCAACGTGAACGTTCACGTAGCCAGAAAATTCGTCGTGCCGTTCGTCGTCATGAAGAACGCATCAATGCACCAAAACCGCGTGGTGGTAAACCAACCGGCGGCAAATCTGGTGGCAGTCGCGCAACAGCCGGCACAACGAAGAACAGCAATGGCGCAGCCAAAGGGAAGCCTAAAACAGGCGGACGCGCTGCAGGCCGTACTCGCTAACTGAGTATTTCTTTCGTTAAAGAATAAAAATCCCGAGTCAGCAATGACTCGGGATTTTCTTTATGTGCTAAATGCCTCATTTTCAATCACTTCAGAACCCACGGCTCGAGCATATTTGTAGCCGCGATCTCGATCCGGCCCCGCGTTATTTAGCGAGCAGGTGTACGAAGATGTTACTGTGTTTGCGGTATTTTTCGAGATTCGGCTTTTGTAATTTTCAATCATCTCAGAACCCACGGTTCAAGCGTATTTGTAGCCTCGATCTCGGTCTGGCCCCCTCCTTCTTTAGAGGGAGGGCTGGGGAGGGAGCTAGCGCGCGATGAAGTTACTGTATTCACAGTATTTTGTTTGGATTTTGTTTCAGTTTTAAAGTCTTGACTAATAATTTTTCGCGAACTAGATAAAATTCCTATTATTCCAAGGTCTATAAAGTAATTTATATTTAATTCAGTATGTTATGGTGAGTGCCTTCAATTTCTGCGCATAATCCCCCCTCTAACTCCCCCCTTAAAAACAAGGGGGGAGGACCGGATCGAGTGCGCTGTGTTTGCAGCGATTAACGTTATGTTTGTAAGACTGGATGGATCAAATAGTGATTGCTGAAATTGCGTAAATTTTGGTGACGGAACGGTCGTATTTTCAATCATCTCAGAACCCTCAGCTCAAGCATATTTGCAGCCACGATCTCGGTCTGGTCCCGGTTTCTTTAGCGAGGGGCGAGCAGGCGTGCGCAGAAGTTACTGTGTTCGCGTTATTTTTCGAGATTTGGCTTTTGTGATTTTCAATCATCTCAGAACCCACGGCTCAAGCGTATTTGCAGCCATGATCTCGATTTGGCCCCGGTTTTTTTAGCGAAGGGCGAGCAGGCGTGCGCAGAAGTTACTGTATTTTCAGTATTTTTCGAGATTTGGCTTTTGTGATTTTCAATCACCTCAGACTAACGGCTCAAGCGTATTTGTAGCCACGATCTCAATCTGGCCCCCTCCTTCTTTAGAGGGAGGGCTGGGGAGGGAGCTAGCGCGCACTGAAGTTACTGTATTCACGTTATTTTTCTAGCTTTTATTTCAGTTTTTAATTCTTGACTGAAAATTTTACGTAAACTAGGTAAAATAAATATTATCCCAAATTATTTCAAATAATTTATATTTAATTCAGTATGTTATGGTGAGTCCCTTTAGCTTCTGCGCATAATCCCCCCTCTAACTCCCCCCTTAAAACCAAGGGGGGAGGACCAGATCGCGCACGCTGTGTTTGCAGCGATTACCGTTATGTTTGTGGGACTGGATGGATCAAATAGTGAGTGCCGAAATTGCGTTAATTTAGGTGACGGAATGGTCGCATTCTTAATTATCTCAGAACTCACAGATCGAGCGCGCTGTGTTTTGCAGCTCAATAAAAAAGGCGCATCAAATGATGCGCCTTAATCAATGACTAGAACGATAAAAACTTACAGCGTTTGGTTTAGTTGGTAATAACGCCCTTGTTTTGCTAGCAGTTCGGTATGGCTACCGTGTTCCACTAATTGGCCTTGCTCAATGAGGCAAATAGAATCCATGGTTTCTAACTCAACCAAACGGTGAGTAATGAACACTACGGTTTTTCCGGCAAAGTGCTGGCGGAATAGCGCCAAAATCTGTTGCTCTGTCTGCTTATCCAAACCTTCGGTAGGTTCATCAAGCAGCAAGATAGGACCTTGATGAAGCAGGGCGCGCGCAATACCAATTCGGCGTTTTTCACCACCAGAAAGCTGACGACCGCCGTCACCAAGCCAAGCATCTAGCCCTGGTGCTTCAAGCAATTTTTCCAAACCCACTTGAGTAAGCATGGTTGCAAGCTCAGCATCGGTTGCATCGTCTTTTGCTAGCAGCAAGTTGTCGCGAAGTGTACCGTTTAAGATATCAACACGTTGGCTTACAACACTGATAGCAGCGCGTAAGTCGCTTTCATTCCATGATTTCAATGGCGTGCCAGCAATACGAATTTCACCAGCTTGTGTATCCCAGTAGCGATTCAAAAGCTGAATCAGCGTTGATTTACCAGAGCCGGTTTGACCAACGATCGCCACTTTGTGGCCCGCGGGAATAGAAAGTGATACCTCTTCAACCGCTTTACGCTGCTCGCTATTGTACGCGTAAGAGACATTGTCGAACTCAATGCCAAATTGACCGCTGTGTTGCGTTGCCCCTGTTGGGAAACGCACTTCAGGCTCAGCCAAAATAACATCATTTAAGCGACGTGCTGAAGAGAGCGTTTGGCTCAAGTATTGGAATGCGCCAGCGATTGGCATCAGCAGTTCAACACTGGCCATGGTGGCAAAGACCACCAACGCAATCAGTGGATCTGGCGCATTGCCACCCACACCGTCGGCGGAAAGCCACAGCATCAACACCAAGGTCCAACCGTTCGCCAGCATCAATAGCGCCATAGCAAGACCAGATATATGAGCATTGATACGCTGGTTATTGATTAGGCGAGCCTGCGCAGAATCCATTGCTTGGCGATAACGCGATTCAGCGCCAAAGATGGTCAGCTCACTAAAGCCTTCAATCCAATCGAGCGTGGTAATACGAAAATCCGCTTTGTTTTGCGTTAACTCTGCCCCATTACGTTTACCCAACTTGTAGAACAATACCGGCCATACCAACACGATACACAACAAGATAGCGCCGAGAATCAAACCCAAATGCATATCAAAGCGAGTGACCAAGAAGGTGATCCCTGCGATACCGCAAATGGCAATGGTGATCGGGCTAATCAAACGCAGATAGATGTGATCCATTGCGTCGATATCCGCCACGACGCGGTTGAGAAGGTCAGCATTACGTAGGTTAGAAATGCGACCAGGAATAAGCGGAGTCAGTTTCTCAAAGAAGAAAATACGCAGGTCAGTCAGAAGCTTAAAGGTTGCATTATGGCTGACAACACGTTCACCCCAGCGACCCGCAGTTCGGCCAATAGCAAAGCCACGGACAAAGCCACTCGGTAGCATGAAGTTGAATGTCTCTTTGGCGATCGTTAACCCTGCTACTGCGGCTGCAGAGAGGAACCAGCCAGAGATGGTTAATAGACCGATAGAGCAGCACAGGGTTAGAAAAGCCAAAATCATCCCAAGGCTTAAGCCGAACCAATGCTTTTTATACAGTTTTAAGTAAGGCAGTAGATCACGCATCGAGATTCCCCTTATCCTCTTCTTGACGGACTTGATTGGCTTTTAGCATCGAAGCAAACAAACCTTCTTCAGAACTGAGCGTGGCAAAATCGCCGTCTTGCACGATGGCGCCGCTTTGCATCACTAGGATATGATCCACTGATTTCAGTGGTGCCAGTTGGTGGGTAACCAATAGCGCAGTTTTACCATGAATTTGATTATCCAAACCTTGCATTACGAGCTGCTCGCTACGTGCATCAAGGCTGGCAGTCGGTTCATCTAATAACCAGAACGAGCCGTTTTGAATCATAGCTCGCGCTAACGCTAAGCGTTGTGCTTGACCCACCGACAAACCGCCAGAGCGATCGCTGATGTGATAATCCAGACCGTGTTGGTCAACAAATTCACTAGCGAATGAGCGATCGAGCGTCTCTTTAAGAATTGAGTCAGAAACCTCTTTACCCATAGTGACGTTGTCACGAATTGAGCCATTCAATAGCAGCGGGTTTTGTCCAACCCAGCTAATGTAACTGCGCCACTCGTCATGGTTGAGTTCACTCATCTCAATACCATTGATGGTTAGGCTACCTTCATAAGGCATAAACCCAAGGATGGCATTGATAAGGCTGGTTTTACCTGCACCACTTGGGCCGACAAGTGCGGTCACCTTATTGGCACTGAGGGTAAAGGATATCGGGCCAACCAAAGTTGAGCCTTCAGGGCTCAGTACTTTTAAGTCGTGCGCTTTGATTTCGATGTTATCAGCGTTGTTCATCGCAGTTGCGCCAGATTTCACTTTGCTCACATCGACTTCAAGGAATTCAACGATGCTTTCTGCAGCGCCAACAGCCAGCTGTTTCGCATGGTAGAAAGTACCAAGGTCGCGCAGTGGTTGATAAAACTCTGGCGCCAAAATCAGAATAAACATCCCAGAGAAGAGAGTAACGCCCACGCCGTAATAGCCAAAATCGAGTTTGTCGATAAAGCTAAAACCAAAGTACACCGCGGTTAACGCGATAGAAATGGAAGTGAAAAACTCCAATACCGCAGATGATAGGAATGCTATGCGTAATACATCCATGGTGCGTGAGCGGAACACCTCAGATGCGCCGCGCATTAGCTCTGTCTCGGCTTTCGCGCGATCAAATAAACGAATGGTGGTCATGGCTTGTAAACGGTCATAAAAGTGACCAGACAAACGTTGTAGCGCTTTGAAGTTCTTACGCCCAGCGTCTGCCGCCTTAATACCAACCAATGCCATAAAGAGCGGAACCAGTGGCGCGGTGATGAGGAAGATCAGTCCAGCAGCCCAGTTAACAGGGAAGACGACGACCAATATCACTACCGGAATCATCACTGAAAGCGCCATTTGTGGTAGGTAACGCGCGAAGAAATCGTGCATGTTCTCAACCTGCTCTAAAAGCAAGGCGGCCCATGTGCCAGCGGGTTTTCCTTTTATGTAAGCAGGCCCTAGTTCACGCAGTTTATCCATGATGAGCTGACGGATATAAACGCGAATTTGTTCGCCGCAGTGGAAACCTGCGATTTCTCGGCCCCAAGAACATCCGGCTCGCACAGCGATTAACGCCAGTAGGCCAAGAAAATGGGGAACGAGTTGTGATTTGTCGACATGCTCAATAATGAGCTGATGCAGAATGGAAGCAAGTAATGCTGCCTGTGCTACGAGGAAAAAGCTTGATAATACGCCAAGCCCCACGGCAATCATAAGCCAGCGCTTTGCCAGTTTACTTTGCTGTTTGAGCCATTGGTTCAAGCTGCGTTGTTTTTTCTTATCCATTATGAAGGCTTATTTTAGAATCGTATTTTGAGCGAGCACGTAGTATACAAAAGAAAGCCCGACGGATATACCGTCGGGCTTTGCGTATCAAGAGTAAAAATGAAAAATAACTTTTCTAAAGTTTATAACTATCAGTTTTACTTATCGTTTAGTGCGTCTAGGTAACGTTCTGCATCAAGTGCAGCCATGCAACCAGTACCTGCTGATGTAATCGCTTGACGGTAGTTATGGTCCATAACGTCGCCCGCTGCATACACGCCAGGGATGCTAGTTTGTGTTGCATTACCGTTTAAGCCCGATTGAACAACAAGGTAACCATTATTCATTTCAAGCTGACCTTCAAACAGACTGCTGTTTGGCTGGTGACCGATTGCAATGAACGCGCCCATCACAGCGAGATCTTCTTTTGCATCTGATTGAGTGTCTTGCAAACGTACGCCAGTTACGCCCATGTCGTCGCCTAGCACTTCGTCTAGAGTACGGTTGGTATGTAGAACAATTTTGCCAGCAGCGACTTTGTCATTCAGACGGTCGATCAAAATCTTTTCTGCACGGAAGGTTTCACGGCGGTGAATTAGGTGAACCTCTGAAGCGATGTTCGCTAGGTATAGTGCTTCTTCAACCGCTGTGTTACCACCACCGACTACCGCGACTTTTTGGTTGCGGTAGAAAAAACCGTCACACGTTGCACAAGCAGAAACGCCACGACCTTTAAACGCTTCTTCTGATTCTAGGCCGATGTATTTTGCTGATGCGCCGGTTGCGATGATCAATGCATCACAAGTGTACTCTGTGCTGTCGCCTTTCAAACGAAATGGTCGATTAGAGAAATCTACTTCATTAATGTGGTCGAATACGATTTCAGTGTTGAACTTTTCTGCGTGTTCTTTCATGCGGTCCATTAAACCAGGACCTGTCAGGCCTTCAGGATCGCCAGGCCAGTTTTCAACTTCGGTTGTTGTAGTAAGCTGACCGCCTTGTTGCATGCCTGTCACGAGTACAGGATTCAAGTTCGCGCGCGCTGCGTACACTGCTGCAGTGTAGCCAGCAGGGCCCGAACCAAGAATTAATAGTTTTGCGTGTTTCACTTCACTCATGAGTGCTCCCATCGATGCGATGCATATTACTTTCTTTGTGATTGTAGGGAATATATCAGGGCATTAAAAGAGGTATACAAGGGGGAATCAGTAAAAAAACAGATTAGTCAGTCCATAATTGAACAATATGTGTGCAAAAACACCTCTTTATGATAGTTGAGTAATTATAACGCCATGTATTTTATCTATATTATTAATAATTATAGTTAATTAGTTCACATTGGCTTCTCATTGTTAGGTTTGTTTGGAATATATAACTTCATATTTGTATTTTTATAGATGTTAATTATGTTTTGTTGGTAATTTGTACGTTTTGATATGGCTAAAATTGTCATTTTTGGAGAATGGTATAAATATTAGATATGTGAATAAATTGTTAATTCTGGTGGGTTTGTTTACCTGCTAAGGAGTCAATGATGATGCATCACCACGACCATACAATGAACCTCAGTCAACTGACCCATGGAGCGGTACATCAACTGGCTCCATCCTTTGCTTATCTGCCTCATACCGAACATGCTGATGGTGAGTTTCGCCTCAGACGCTATTCCGTGATTCAGTTTTATCACGGGGATGTGGTGGAAACCAGCAAACACGATTTTGTACAAAGCAGCAAAATCAACCATTACCAAGGCAATATCAAACGCCATTTTGAACCGCTGCTTAACAGCACGCTACACAGCGAAGGTTTACGTGAAATGTGCGATCTGTTTGTCTCGCACAATGAACTGCCCGATGGTCAAGAGATAGAGATTCACCAGATGCGAATTGCCTCGGTATTTGACGAAACCTTAGTCTCCCCAGAGGGCGTGCATCAAGACGGTTTTGACCATATTGCGATCATCGGGATTGATAGGCATAACATTGTTGGCGGTGAGATTATGTTGTATCGAGATAATCACGAAGCGCCTTTTTTCCGTAAGGTATTGGAAAATGGGGAAGTTGCGATGTTGGCCGATCGAGAGTTATGGCACAACGCTTGTCCGATTCGCACGATAGACCATAATGAAGAAGGTCATATGGATCTATTTGTGCTGACAGCGAGGAGGCACTAATGCCTTTTGATGTGGTTCAACTTCGAGAACAATTTGCCGCTTTACATCAGGTCTCTGATGGGCGGCCTATCTGCTTTCTTGACGGCCCGGGCGGAACTCAAGTGCCAGATAGAGTCATCCATCGCATGAGCGATGTGTGGATAAAGGGCAATAGCAATTTGGGCGGCGCATTTGCCAGCAGTAAAGCGATCACCAAAATTGTGTTAGAGGCGCGCAGTTATTGCCAAGCGCTACTCAATGCTCCCTCGGCATCCAACATAGTGTTTGGCGCAAATATGACGACATTAACCTTTTCATTGAGCCGCGCCATTAGCCGGGATTGGCACAGTGATGATGAAGTGATTGTCACAGAGCTTGACCACTACGCCAATGTCTCCCCTTGGAAACAAGCTGCCGAAGACCGCGGGGCAACCATTAAATACGCCCATATTAATCGCAACGATGGCAGCTTAGATGTTGAGCACTTATTGTCGTTGATTAACGACAATACACGTTTGGTAGCAGTAAGTTGTGCCTCAAATACCACAGGTTCGATAACCGATATCAAACCTATTATCGAAACCGCGCATCGATTTGGTGCTCAAGTTTATTTGGATGCTGTGCATTTTGCCCCGCACCATTTGATTGATGTACAAGAGTGGGATTGCGATTTTCTAGTCTGTTCGGCGTATAAATTCTTTGGTCCTCAAGTGGGGATTGCGTATGTCGCATCGCCATGGCTTGAAATTGTCGAACCCTATAAAGTTGAACCTGCCCCCAATGTTGGCCCTGGGCGATTTGAAACCGGAACGCAGAGTTTTGCGCAAATTGCCGGCGTGACAGGGGCGATCGATTATTTAGCAAGCCTTGGTGAGCAAGGTGGATTACGTACGCGGTTAAAGCAGGCTTACCAATATATTGGTGATTATGAGCAGAGTTTGTCGTCTCGTTTTCTTAGCGAATTAAAATCGCTGCCTAATGCGCGTTTAATTGGGAGAACTCAAGCCAATCATCATCTACGTACTCCAACCTTTGCGCTGCGCTTTAATGGTCACACACCACAAGAATTGGCACAGGCGCTTGGGGCAAAACATATCTGTGTTTGGAGTGGGCATTTTTACGCGATTGGTTTAATCAATGCTTTGGGAATTGATCAAAAAGAGGGCGTGTTACGTGTTGGTTGTATGCATTACAACACTGAACAGGAAATAGAACGCTTTTTTGGTTGGTTGCGTCCTTGGCTAAGTTAGTGGTTTCTATCATATTGCCGCTTAGTAAACAGACTAAGCGGCAATACTGTTAAGCACTAGTCGGCATGAAATTCCACTTCGTAAGAAGTGAATTTACGGATATTAATCACGCCTGTGTCGAGGATTAGGTATTGGCCTTTAATTCCTTGTAACACGCCAGCGACTACTGGTTGTTTATCGAAATTGTGTGACACTATTTTGCTTGGGTATTGCGTCACTGGATAACGAATCTCGGTCGACTCTTCTTGCAGTTCTTGCACAGCATCATCACCAAACTCACTACGAATCTCTGCAATTTTGTCGGTTAGCAGTGGTCGCAACGCATGAAACTCATCAAGTAACGGCATTGGGCTGGCTTCTTCTTTAAGCAGTGTGCGCCAGTTGGTTTTATCTGCAATGTGCTTGGCAAGTTCTACTTCAATCAGACCAGAGATTTGACGCGTCTTTACTTTAAAAATAGGTAAACCTTGTACGGCGCCTTGATCTATCCAACGGGTTGGAATTTGCGTATGACGAGTGATACCCACTTTTAAGCCCGAAGTATTCGATAGGTAAACGTAGTGATCCACCATGCAGTGGTCTTGCGCCCATTCTGGTTCGCGGCAGGTGCCTTGAGCATAGTGGCAGGTTTCAGGCTTCATGATACACATGTCGCAACTTGCCAGCTTTTTCATACAGACAAAACAATGACCTTGGGAATAGCTTTTCTTGGTTTTCTTACCACACGAACAGCAGAAAATATTGCCCGTATGGTGCAATTCAATATGATGACCAATCAATGGGTTTAGCTCGACAAAAGCGTCGCCCACCGGCAATTGATACTGGGTTTGAGTGTTGAGTTGCGCGCGCATTTTATTTAATACGCCTGTAGCAATTAACGACATGACATTACTCATCATTTTTATTGGTTTTGACCATAGTAACAAACGCTTAATGAGAACCGTAATCGTTAGGGCATTATGTGTATCAAGAATGGGCAATGACGAATAAATCTGGTATAACCATATGCAAATTGTATCAAACAAATGCTTTCGTGATTCGTTGCTCTGACGTCGGTTTAAGTAGGGCGGTAGCGTGGGGAAAACACTGTGTGGATATCCGCCCCCGACTCTAGTAAATGGGTAGCAAATGAATGACGTAACGTATGGCAAGAAATCGACTTGTTTAAGTTAAGCTTGCTTTGAGATCTCGCGATCATTTTTTGTAAAGATGTTTCATGAATATGATGGCGATACCAACCTTCATCTATCCCATATTGAGCAAGATGCCTTGCAGGGAAAAGAAACTGCCAACCCAATGATTTATCGGCATTGGGAAATTTCTCCTTCAAGCGAGTCGGCAATTTAACTCCTTCATAAAGCGGATTTTGTAGGTCGAGCTGGTGGATATGACGAACAATTTGAATTTGTTGATGTAAGGCCGAATGTAGCTCTCTTGCTAAGGTAACCACACGGTTTTTTCCGCCTTTGCTTTGCCAAATTCGCAGTGCACCATAATCAAAATCGATATCTTTTACACGTAAGCGGACGGTTTCCATCAAACGTAAGCCAGAGCCATACATCAGTTGATAAGGAAGCAAAGATTGAGACGGGATAACATCGAATAATAACTTCACCTCTCGTGGGGTGAGTACCACAGGCAAATTTTTGTGTTTGGTCGATTTTCTAAACCGTAAATCAATATCAAGAGGTTGTTGGAGATACTCCTTATAAAGAAAAACTAAGGCGTTTAATGCAATATTTTGCGTAGAAGCCGAAGCGTTTGCCTGAGAGACAAGAAAAGTCAAAAATTGCTCAACATCGGCATTGGTTAGTTTACTCGGGTGCTGATTCTGATGAAAACGGATGTACTGTACTATCCAATACAGATACGTTTGAATGGTTTTGCGAGCGTAATGTCGCGCCAACATGAACTCTTTTAGGCTAGTTAAAAAAGGCGATTTCATACAAATACCAATACTGTTTAAATATACAGTTATTGTAAATTATGCCTGTGGATAGATTAAACAGACAATGTCGGTATTTTTTGATCACGAAAGCGTAAAACCCTACTTCTCTCATACTTGGCTGTTAATGATGAGGGAAAAGTAGTAGGAAAGAACGTAAAATATAGATAGACAAGAAAATACAAACGTTGTCTGTCTAAGAACTGTTAGGTTAATAAGATGATTTCATTAAGAGATGTGCTTTTGTCAGATATCGATAACTTGCACAAAAGTGCAAATATGATTGAAGCAGGTCAGTACATGTCTCGCTATTTACCGAGCGGCAACACCTACGAGCAGATGCTTGAAAATACATTAGCTTGGAAAATTATCGAGGTCGATTCAGAAGCTGCTGGTGTGATTTGGCTTGATCGAACTGATAAACCGGAATGTACGGTTTTAGGTATGATGCTTTTTAGCTCTAATTACTTCAGTAAAGGTATTGGGTCAAGTAGCATACAATTACTGTTCTCCTACTTAAAAGCTCAGAAGTGGTTTGGGACAGTATATTTAAATGTTCGAGACGCTAATCAACGAGCGATATCATGTTACAAGCGTGTGGGCTTTCAGCAAATTGGTGTAGGTATTAAAACACAGGGGCACTCAGAAATACGATATATAAAAATGCGAGTTATTCTTGCGCGTTAAGCCATTAACCTAACAAACGAGTATGGCGTCAATAACTAATTTTTCGCGATATTTTCGTCCCACATAGCACCATCTCTGAGCATTGAATTAAGGATCACTACCATCTTTCTAACGCAGGCAATTATCGCCACTTTTTTTGGTTTTCCTGCATCATGTAGCCGTTGGTAAGTCGCCTTAAAAACAGGGTTAGATTGCATTGCAGACATCATGGCCATATACAGAACTGTGCGTACTTGAGCACGTCCGCCTTGAATAATCCGTTTGCCTTTATAGCGACCACTTTCTCGATTCATGGGGGCGACGCCAATCAAAGATGCTGCTTGTTTATTGTTGATATAACCGAGTTCAGGAACATTACTTATGATGGCAGCTGCACTCACTTTTCCAATGCCTGGGACGCTTTGTAATATGATATTTTTGTTCTGATAGTCAGGTGTATTTTCGATAAGAGAAACGATAAGAGTTTCAATTTTTTCTATCTGCTTTTTGAATGCGGTAATGATTGGGTTGATTGTAGAATGAAGCGTTTTGGGGAGTTGTTGTAACCGATTCTTCTCCATGGTTTGCATTGTTAGAATTTGGTGTCTTCTAGCAACTAAGTCACTCATTAAACGCATGATTTCAGGTTTCAATTGAGAGAGTTTAGGCTGGATAACCTCGCTATAATGGGCAATCAATTGTGCATCGAGCTTGTCCGTTTTTGCTCTACGTCCAATCGCTCCAGCAAAGCGTTTAATGTGGATAGGATTGGCGATAACGAAAGGCAAATTAGCTTTAGAGCAGGCTAAAATAAACGGCATTTCGAGACGACCAGTCGCTTCTATCACAATTCGTTGAGGGTGGTGTTTTTTGATGGTTTTGATTGCGTCTTTAATGCCTTTTTCATTATTAGATACAGTGAAAAATATATCGAGCGGACGGATGTAAATATCAAGATTTGCCTTGCCAGTATCAACACCGACATTAATGTTTTGAAGTGTGTTTGTATTCATAATAAGCTAACTCTTGCTTGCGTAATGCGGGTTCGAGACCCAGTCGAGTATTCGAGTTTGATGCTTGGAGTTCTATGTCGCGTTCATGTTTGTTATCGGTCTCTCGATAGAGGAGCCTGCATTCAATCGAACTACGACATAGAGGGCTTTAGTTGCAGCTAAAGTATGGGTCTCACTTTACCCTAATTTGAGTAGTTATTATCCATACAAGCATTTAAGAGTGATTCCCAATGCTTGGCATTTTTCATTCCATCGTTGGGTTTTGTGTTTACGGTGGTATGGTTAAGTTTCGTGGTAGCGTTGCTCACACCTTAATGTGGCGTTTTATTCTTTGGAGAAGAATTTGAGTCACCCTATATATTTCAATAAGATATGTAATGACGCAATGTTTTTGGAACAGATTGTGTCAGGCAGTGAAGCATATGTCACTTCTCTACATAAAGAGTATTTTGTCGAGAAAAATTATGACTATGAATGTACGAATTTAGATTTGGCATATGATGAGTATTTTGGTTGGTTGTATGAAAATGTGAGTTCGCTACTAATTCAATGCGCTACTCAAACTCGAATTTATCAGGACACATATGTAGATAGCGATGATGACGAATTATATTCATCAGATAAAGAAGCTTACGAGCACATAACTGATGTCGTGGAAGTAATATCAGGCAATTTTTATCCCTCTGTTAGAGAGTGCTGTAATAAAATAATTCATGCTGAAACATTTGAGCTAGAGTTTGCTTCTTCTGATGGAACCCCTAAATACTGGAATGGAAAGTGCTCACTAAAAGGTCGTTTAGGTAAGAATTGTTGGCATATAAAAATGGACATATTGAAGTTCTGTTTTGCAATTCGTTACTTCTATAGCCTTGAAAAGTATTAGTCAGCAACGTTAGAACGAATATAACAAGAGCAACCAACAGACAAATTAATCGCTTAGGCTCTAGTTTGCTGCTGTTGCAAGCGTTAGGCATATTAAATGAAACTTCCGAGTAAATTAGAATTAATTAAAGCCATTTTGAAATTGAGAATGACCTACTTTCTATCAGATTTCTTTGGAGCAGATTGGCATAAAAAAGGCGACCCTAAGTCCATTTTAGAGTTGACCTATCAAGAGCTTTGGGAATATGCGAAGGAATTTGGTATCCCCAGAACTATCTTAGATGAAGGTGTCAGCGGCGGTAATGATAAATTTTATATCGTCGAAGACAATGGGAAATGGCTATTTGGTTATGGAGAACATGGTCATTTTAACGTATTTAGTCAACATGAATCGTTGGAAACAGCCAGAGAAGCATTTGTGAAAGAATGTTGGGAATTGTATCTAATGGAAACAGATCCGAGCAAAAAAGCTGATGGTGTAGCAGCTGGTACACCATATGCCTAACAATCCAATGCAATCGACACAGTCAATCTTCGTTGTTGCGTTTCAAAGTTTTTCAAACGCTTTAGTCACCGTGCAATGCGCAATTGATTGGGACGTTATATGCTCTGCACACAAAATATAAAAACACAATATTGAGGAGTTAACTTTGAAACAAACAGTAGTATTGTTTGATATTAATGAAACAGTTTTAAACCTCCAAATGTTAAGACCAAAGTTTAAGGATTTGTTTGGAGATGAAAATTTTATGGATACATGGTTTGCTATGTTGCTTCATACCTCCACCGTTTCTTTAGTAACATCGGTCAAAACGGATTTTGGTACATTATCTCGAATCACACTGGAATCTTTAGCTTCGAAATTGAGTGTAAACGTAACTAATCAAAAGTTAGATGATGTTTTAAACACTTTCGCTAGTTTACCTCCACATGACGATATTAAGCCGGCATTAGCACAGTTAAGATCTGCTGGGTTTAAAGTTGTTGCTCTTTCGAATTCATCACGAAATTTAATCACAAAACAAATAACTAATGCTGGATTAAATGAATATTTTGATGAAGTCATTTCAGTAGAAGAAGTAAACACCTTTAAACCTAGTTTTGATGCTTATAAATTTGCATCAGAAAAACTCAAATGCGATGCAAGCGACCTAAGGTTAGTTGCTACTCATGACTGGGATACACATGGTGCAATGTGTGCAGGTTTAAAAGCCGCTTATATAAATCGAACTGGTTCTATTTATAATCCGTTGTATAGAAAAACAGATATTAATGAGTTAACAATGGGGGCGGTAGTTGAACAGATCATTTTGACTGATGCGTAGGCATATAACAAGTCGCATCAATTGACAAAAATACATGTCACGATTTTTGGTACCCAAAATATAGCGCCATATATTTTTGCAACTGTGCTCAGCTACATGGACTCCCTCTTTTTGTCAACAATAGCTCTCTTAGACAACAGAGGATCGGACAGCAGATCTACATTCGGTATTTAACTGGCTTACTTGCCATTACCCTGATGATTTTCGCTTGATGCTTGCCTCATTCGTTAGACAGTATTTTCTACTTCTGAGCACAACAGGCTTTAGCACCTCGGTCTGACCGTATTGTCATCAATAGCTATTGTGTTGACTCGGTGTGAGCTAACTGGTTATGTAGTCAGCTTGGTATTCTTTTCCCGAAGTCAGTAATGCCCAAATAATTCGGGCGTTCTTAGCAGCCAAAGCGACAATGGCTCGTGTATAGCCACGTCGTTCAACCAATTTTTGTAACCAGAGGCTGTTTCTGTCGGTTTTATCTTTGCATCGAGCAATCACGGCTCGTGCACCATGGACAAGCAAAGTTCGAATATGCTTATCACCTCGTTTACTGATATGTCCGAGCTTAGAATGACCACCAGTAGAGAATTGTCTTGGCACTAAACCTATCCATGCGGCAAATTGGCGGCTGGATTTGAACTGTTTACCATCGGCAACCGTTGCGACAATCGCTGTAGCGCTGTGTTCACCGACTCCAGGAATGGTCATCAGTTTCTGTGCGGTTTCCATGTGTTTAACGATGGCGTAAATTTTACGGTCGTAACGTAAAACCTCGTCGTTCGCATTTCGTATGCGTTGAACCAAATCAAAGAGTAACTCGCGAGCTAAATCAGGAATACCATTTTCGGCATCTTCTAAAATAGAGCCAATGGAATTTTGTAATGTGAAGCGACCTTGAGGTATTACAATACCAAATTCAGATAGCAATCCACGTAGTTGGTTAATGGTAGCTGTACGGCTTTTAATAATGCCTTGTCGAATACGATGAAGACAAAGCACGGCTTGTTGTTCAGGGCTTTTGATACTGACAAAACGAGTTTTTGGCCTGCCAACAGCTTCGCAAATGGCTTCAGCGTCATTCGCATCATTCTTTTCATTTTGGCGGTATGGAATGACGAACTTAGGGGCCATTATTCTCGGGTCATGACCAAGTTTAATCAGTTCTCTAGCCCAGTAGTGGGCACCGGAGCAAGCCTCCATACCAATTAAGCATGGTGGTAAGTTAGCAAACACCTCTAACAGTTTGTTTCTTTTGACAGTTTTTTTAAGAACACACTTGCCATATGTATCAACGCCATGAATACTAAAAACATTCTTGGCAAGGTCAATGCCAATAGTTTGAATGGTGGACATAGCAACCTCCAAATGATCAACGCGTCATGGTTAAGTATGGCACGTGGTGGCTTGGGAAGAGGGAGTCCATATCATTCGTTAAATGGTTATTCAGGTACGGAGATAATTTAGATTGATAACATTAATTTGGTGTTTAATTATAGCGGTATTACTACCGTATATAGGACGCATCCCGTTAGTTATTGCAATGAATAGAGCGGGTGGTTACGACAATCATTATCCTAGGGAACAGCAAGCGAGTTTAAAAGGATTTGGTGCCCGAGCTTTAGCTGCACACCAAAACACTTTTGAATCTCTTATTATTTTTGCGACAGCAATTTTGCTGGCTGTAACTACGGGAACAACGGGGGAAATTGTTCAGTTATTGGCAATAATTCATATTGGCTCGAGAGTTGTTTATAACATACTGTATTTGATGGATAAAAGTAGCTTGCGATCACTCGTTTGGGTAATTTCATTCGGCTGTTCACTAGCCATTATTTGGGAATGTATTCCGAGCTAAAGCTGGGTCTCACATTACCCTAAATCGGTAATTATTATCCATACAAAACGTTCCAATTGACCTCCTACTGTCACGAATTTTGGTTCCCAAAATTAGCGCCAGCAGTCGGCAATTGAACTACACGTTAGCAATCTCAAGGAAATCGCATGGAATTGCACATAAGAAAAAGTAAAATTAGTGATTACCCAGTTCTTCGAGATTTCGATGAATTTGCAGGTGATCGCAGAATGGATATGGAACGCGGTGAGTTACTGATTGCAGATCTTGGCTCCAACTCGTGTGTCGGTTATGCCAAGCTTACGTGCAACGAATTCTTCAATAAACCACTGATCTCGATCGTCAACACTCATCCTGATTACCGGGGAAAAGGGGTAGCAACCGAGCTGATAAAATCTGCTATCGACCAAGCAACCTGGCACAAGGTTTACACGACGACAGAAGTGAGTAACACCAAGATGCAGTCCTTGCTACGACATCTCGGATTCGAACAAGTTGCTGAAATCAAGGACTTCAACTTCGATGGTGAAGCCGAGTTTGTTTTCTGTCACACGACCGATTGCTAACAAGAAATTTCAATGGATGCATATAGCGTTTGGCATTCTTTGTTTTAAGTTATTTATCCTTTGAAATACTGGTGTTTATGCACCATTGAATTAGACGCTAGCAGCATTTTTATGACAACTGATCAAAATAAATTCATAATATCTGTTCAAGGCCCTATGGCAGTAGGCAAGACTACCTGCTTAAGGCAACTAGAGCCAACCCTTCCGGAAATTAACTTCTCTTACGAGAATCCATCACCTATTGTAAAGAAGAGAAATTCTCTCAAAATTAACATCAATGAGGAAAGTGGATTCATTGAGAATCAAAGGATTTTTATAAGTGCAGAAATTGAAAGGTACAGCTCTTTACCAAGTGGAGTCACAGTTTTTGACCGTGGGCCGGAAGATACAGAGTGTTACACTTTGAATTATCCAAAACTCACAAACAAGAAATGGAAGGTCCATGAGATTTTGAAGAGAGAATTGCTCGAGCTTAGACAGTGTGAGGTCGACAAAATACTATTCCTTACAGCGTCAGATGATGAATTGAAAAAGAGAATGTCATTAGACAATACTCGAGGGCGCTCAACTTTCAACCTGGATGCCTTCAGAATATATGAAGAATGGTTTTTAAAGAACAAAAGCATTGATATATTAGATGTTACTAACTTAACGTTTCAAGAACAAACAAATAAGATTAAAAATTGGCTATTGAAAACAATCCCAAACCCAGCATGCAGCTAACAAAGGGATGAATAGGAACAAATTACAGGCGTCTCTTGGTTCTGGAGGTTTTCGACCCTCGTGTAGGCTTGTTCTCCTTGCCTGTAATTAGTCCTATTATCCCAAACGTTAGGCATCTAGGTAACATTGATGAAAAAAGATAAAAATATAACCCCGCGATTAGATGCTGAAATTCCTGGCTATCCTGAAATTTATGGTTGGCCTAAACAGCCAATCTTCCCAGAAGAAATTATTGATATACTCATATATCGTGATGGAGGAACAGTAGGCGTAACAATAAAAGCAAATGGTGGAGATAGAATCGAATTCTTTTTTGACCGTGAATTAGGGCGTCTATGTTTTGGACAACATCATACTGATCATTCTGCCGCATTCGTTAAAGTGGGGTCACCGTTTGAAAAAGAGCTTTACTCTTACCTTGATAATGCTAGAAAAAGGTTAGATATCAATACCTTTTCAGCTAATGATATTCAGGTATTTACAGAATGTTTTAACAAGGCAAAAGTATACTCTGGTGTGTAAATGCCTAACAACACGCCCTGAGATGGACAACAAGTAAAATTTCAACAATGGACAGCATAGTTTAGTAACTGTGACCCCTTTGTTTTTAAAGCGTTTAGATACTTTGTTTCATCGTAGGGAGTGTTAGTTTTCCAACAGCAAAAAGCTATCCGAATCCATTTAAAAGCGAGTGCTCGTATAGCGGTGTTATGCGGTTTACCTTTTTCAATTTGTTGCTGATAGAACGCTTTGGCCCAGAATGAAAAACGAACGGAGAGTCCAGCCCATTCAATGAACGTTTGGCGTAAGAACTTGGGGCAACTATAGCGCCAATGAGTCCATGATTTTTTGCCGCTCCGTTCAATCACAGGTGCAATACCCGCGTATTTTTGCAATTCAGCGGCGTTATTGTATCGGTCTCTATTAGTACCAAATGCCACAAGCAATCGTGGTGCTAACTGAGGTCCTGCACCGGGAAAGCTATCAAAAATAACGCGGTCTTTCTGCTCCTTGTAGCGACGTTTAATTTCTTTATCGATGACGGTAATAGCTCGGATAAGTAGACGTAACTGCTCAATGCAGATAATCACCATAAACGTGTTTGGGGCCATGATGCCTTGGTCTTGAGTGAGTGATATCGCCGATTTTATCTGTTCTACACGTTGTTGGTTTCGTTCGGGGTAGTGGGCATTATGTGCGTTGAAAAACTTCAGTAATGAGGAAGGTCTAGCTTGTTGTGCGCGTTCAAGAGTGGGCCATTGAGTGATAAAGTCACAGAAGATTTCGGTGTCTTTTTCTTTAAACCATTCAATAGGTTGAGGATAGTATTCTTTGAGAAGGGAGACGATTCGATTGGTGAGTTTTACTCTATTTTGAACGAACTTTCTACGGCCTTCGACGAGACGGGCAATGGCTCTGATAGCGGGTTTATCCGCTTCAAGAGGCATGAATTTATCCATGTTCCGCTCGATTAGCTGGGCGATAATGAAAGCGTCGCTAGGGTCATCTTTGGCACCACTATTGGCAAATGCTTTTCTAACTTGAGAGACCGTCACGGGGTTGATGGGAAACAAAACGATGTGATCGTACTTCTCCAATGCGTAGATTAGAGGGCCTTTTTTTAACTCACAAGCGACCGCTATTTTTTGCCCAGGGAATCGGGTTTTGAGTTGGTTTGCCCATTCATGAATGGCTTTCGGGTTAGAGGAAATAACATAGAATTTAGGAGTTTTTTGGTTAGGAAGTATTTCGCAAATGTCATGTTTTTGGTCAGCCCAATCGATACCAATTAAGACGGCGAAATCGGAGGGAGAGAAAGCTTTCATGGTAAGCCTCCTAAGAGTAAAGTGATTGTTGGAACGTGCTGAAAACTCGTTTCTCGCAGATATTATAGAGAGTCGATGAAGCGGCAATCCCTGAGTATGCGTTAGGAAATCGAGTAGCCTCTACTGATTCGAATCTATTGTTAAAAGCATCGAATGCTTTACGCATGCATATTCGTAATCAGTAGAAGCATGTTCCACCTTTCATTGGTTTTGGTAAACCAGAACTTGTGGAATGGAGTAACTATAAGTCGCATCAATTGACAAAATACATGTCACGAATTTTGCAGAGCAAAATGACGCGCCAAATATTTTGCAACTGTTCTCAGCGTTAGTTTACTTCATCAGTATCATTGTCTCCAAAATGACATTCAGAGGCGAGTTCGTTATGAATGTAGATGTTTCTGAGGAAGTTGGGATTGCCCCAGTACTGCAACTATGAGGATAAAGCCATCTTCTTTGGTATAGTAAGCGGTGTGCTTACCCACATGAAAGTAGAAGCCGCTGCGGTAAATGTCATAACAATTTTTCCCTAATTCAGGGTTATCAGCTAAAGCTTGAAAAGCAGTAAGTAAAGCCGCTTTATATTTAGTCCATTGCGTATCTGAAAAATTTTCGACAGTGTAATTTTTAATTTTGAGCAAATGTCCTTGAGCTAGACGGCTCAATTTATAAGATTTATTCGGCATATCGAGGTAAAGCTAAGTTAAAGAGAATTTAGGAAGTTTTCACCATCAACGACGTTTCCGTTGGCTAAATCTTTTTTTGCTGATTCAAAACAGTGTTTAAGGTAATCAGCTTTCATCGCTTCAAGTTCTTCGAAATCTTGAATGGAAATAACAACAACAGCGTCTTTGCTGTTTTTGCTAATTTTTATGGGTTCACGTTGGGCACTCAAAAGGAGTTCACCGAAGTTTCGTTTGGCGTCATTGGCTGTTAGTGTGCGCATAAACAGAGCTCCATGTTTGTATATGTTTTAGATTATAACCTGTGGTGCGAATTGGTCAATGTGATTAAATCGTGCGATTTGAGCGAAAAGTAAACTAACAATCCACTGCAATTGATGCAGTTAGCAGCGGCAGTTGCGGTTAAAAGTAATCTATTCGCTTCACTTTCAGCGAAGTGCGCAATTGTGTGGGGCGTTATGCATCTTAGGGATCGAGCATGGAAGTAGAAGGTTTAGGACCAAAGCGTACTCAGGATAGACATGAAAGTGATATCTATAGTATTTCTGATTCGAAGGTGGGTCTTACGATTCTTATCGATACCGTGGATGTGTATGGAGAGCAAAGGTGAAAGTGCCACTGTTTGCGGCGTTAGCCCGATTCGGTAAAAAGGAGTTTTGAGAAAAATGGAAGTCATATTTGTGAGACATGGCGTACCTGACTATTCGTTATCTGACGAGCGCCAAATGAGTCAACTTGAAAAAGATTATGCTCCACTTAATCGCGCTGGAATTCCTCAAATTTGTGCGACTGCGGAAGAATTACGCAATGAAAATGCGCAAATAATTATCTCGTCACCATATACCAGAGCATTACAAACGGCGGAAATCCTAAATCGTAGTTTGGGGTTAGAATTATTCGTTGAACACGATTTGCGAGAATGGCGTGCAGACTTATCTGGTGGTTATATTGAATTATCGGAAAGAGATCGCCGTTGGCAAGAACATAGAGAAACGCTAAAAAACAATATACACCCGCAAAATATTTCCTATGAATCTTGGGCGGAATTAAAAATCAGAGCTGAAAATGTGCTCAGAAAATATAGCGAATATTCAAGAATAATTATCGTATCTCATTTCAATGTTTTTGAAAGCTTGGCTGGTTACCAAGAGTGTGGGATAGATTGTGGTAGTTATAGACAATTGGAGCTGGTGTAACGACCTAACAAAAGCCAGCGACACAATAAATAGGGCGTCGGTTTACTGGGTGCGCATGCAAGCGCTGCAATATTAACTAATTAATTAACTTAAGACAGGAAAAGTAAATGGAGTTACATACACTTTTGCTATTTGCAGTAGCAAGCTTATCGATAAACTTAATACCAGGACCTGATGTAATCTATATTGTTTCCAATGCTATGAAAGGAAAAATGATTGGTGGCATGAAAGCTGCGCTAGGTTTAGGTGTTGGTTATTTCGTGCATACCTTAGCCGCAGTGTTGGGGCTATCGGCCGTGATTTTAAGTTCAGCGTTTGCATTCAGCATTATTAAATGGCTTGGTGCTATCTACCTTCTTTATTTAGGTTTCAGTTCACTACAGTCTATGTGGAAAGGTGGTTCGAAATTAACTCAACAAACAGAGAATAAGGCTCGAGGTAGTGTATTTAAACAGGGCATAGTGGTTAGCGTATTAAACCCAAAAGTTGCGTTATTTTTCCTATCATTTCTGCCTCAATTTATTGATATGACAGCTAGCTCAGTCAATATACAATTGTTAATCTTAGGCTTGTTCTTCAGTGGGTTAGCGACATTATGCAATATTGTTTATGCGGTAGTGGGAAGCTGGTTATTAAAAGGTGCTCAAGCTAACCGTTATTCACGAATTATAGAAGGGGTGTCCGGAGTTCTGCTTATCGGTTTGGCTGGCAAAATAGCATTAGGTAAGCAATAGTCACTTAGCCAAGGCATATTGTTGGGCTGGTTTGCCGTCGTGCGCCAAATCAGTCACATATGCGTGCGTTGGCATTAAGATTTTAACCTTTGCATATTGATGAGTTGTGAGTACGATATTCTCTAAAGGGATGAGTTTATGACAAGCTATAACGTTTTTTATTCCATCAAGGATGATGTAGACACGCATTATGTTACGTGTTTAACCCAAGAGTTTGTTCAGTTACTTTCCGAACATGATTTAGTTGAATCAGTGACCTGTAGCAAGCTAACCAACAAGGGAAACTTCCCTGAAATGCCCGATTTTCATTTGGCGGTTAACTTTCGTAATCAAGATCATATGAATGAATCGTTTGATACCGTCAGAAGAACATTGATGAATGAGCATCCTCACGCTGAGCTTATGAAGTCAACAAAAGAGTTTAAGGTCACGTTTAGTGAATCATTCTGATAGGACAAATAGCGAACTGATTCTTCAAATAGAGAAGACGATTCAAAGTTTAGAAACCAAGGTTTCCACATCTAAAGAGCGGCTACCAGCTAACTATCTAGAGCGTTACCGTGTGGCGCTTAGTGTGCTAATTTCACCCGAAGACACGGCCCAAATTATTCCCTCTTTAATCGCACTTCTACATCTTGCGAGAGGATACATAGAAACATCGAGTCATTATCAGCAGCCTTTTCTTACTGATATGGGAAAAACGGAAGAGTTGATCAAAGAATTTATGGGCAGGCGTCCGTAACTGGAATCGGCACTCAACAGACAGAACCAACGGTATGATTAGCAGAGATAAAAAGGATGTATCGTGTTAGAGCAATACGAGCAACAGTTTTTGGATTTTATTCAAAGAGAAATGAAGCAGGATTTGGCGCACGATATAAACCATGTCTTGCGGGTGGTAAAAACGGCTAAATCACTCTGTGACCGCGAAGGTGGCATTATGGAAATAGTGGTGCCAGCCGCTTACTTACACGACTGTTTTTCCTTTCCTAAACATCACCCCGAGAAAAAGAAAAGCTCCCAGCTTGCCGCACAAAAGGCCAATGATTTTTTGAGCAGTATTGGTTATCCGCAGGATTATTTACCCGCTATCTACCACGCTATCGAAGCACACAGTTTTAGTGCCAATATTAAAGCCAATTCTCTTGAGGCCAAAATTGTTCAAGATGCAGACCGGTTAGATGCTTTAGGTGCTATTGGTATTGCACGGTGTATTCAGGTCAATAGCAGCATGGGAGTCGGCTTATATCAGGCAGATGATCCTTTTTGTGCTTCAAGGCTGCCAGATGATAAGAGCTACGCCATTGACCACTTTTACGTAAAGTTATTGAAATTAAAAGATATCATGCATACCCACTCAGCCCAGCTTGAAGCACAAAAAAGAACGGAATTTATGCAACTTTATTTACAGCAGTTAGATAACGAAATTTAAATTTAGCTAATGAATTCTTGAAGTTAGATGTTATTGTAAGCGTCATGTAATTCCCTTGGGCGAATTTATCGCTCTGATTCTAGGTTAGTGCTGTTGCATGCGTTAATTACAATTGAGGGTGGTGGTTTATAAAAATAGATACATATGACGTGTTTGGGGGAGAGTCGGCTTCTGGTAACCCTTGTGGTGTATTAGAGCTTGATAGATGGCTTTCTGATGAAGAGCTAAAGAAAATAACTTATGAAGCAGGGCTGCCAGTTACCTCTTTTGTTATAAAAAATAATGGGCAGTTTCACATTCGCTGGTTTTCGCAGGATGGAGAAATTAACCTGTGTGGTCATGGTAGCTTAGGGGCTGGTGCTGCAATAATCTCTAAGTACAAACTCGATAATGTACTTTTTAGTAGCAAATACGGGAGCGTCAAAATTGCGAAAAAGAATGGTGTATATACCCTGGAGTTGCCTAGCTGGAAAGGTGAAATATGTGCTGTCCCACCAGAAATAGCAGACTTAGCTGTTGATGCTATTGACGTATTTTCAACTCGAGACTTAGTTATAGTCTTACCCTCTATAGAATCTGTAAGAAGTTTTAAGCCTGATGATATGCGTTTTAAACAGCTTGCTAAGTACCATGCTTTAATCGTGACTGCAGCAAACGGTGAAAATGGGTATGTATTAAGATATTTTGCACCCAAAATTGGTATATCTGAAGAACTGGCGACAGGTTCTGCTCAATGCTCTTTAGCTCCATATTGGTTTAACAGACTTAACTCAGATTCACTTCAGGTACATCAACTTTCATCATTAGGTGGCTATTTCGGCGTAAGGCGTATTGCAGATGATTCAATTGTGTTGTTAGCAAATGCAACATTACGGAAATAGCATTAGGTAAGCAATAGTCACTTAGCAAACATATGTTGTTGGGCAGGTTTGCTGTTGTACTCCGAATCAGCCACAAATGAGAGCGTTGTGAATGATGCGTATTCATTGTCAGTAGGGACAGAGTGATGGAGAATGGGGTGAACGTGAGGAAAGCGTCCAAAGAAGACGCAAGTGAGTTGTTAGCACTTATCAAACAAAAAGCTGAGTTTGACCGTAGCATGAAAGGCTTTGCAGGCGTAGTCTCTACCACCACAGAGAAAATTGAACGTACGTTATTTGGAGAGTCTCCAGTTGCTCATGCTCTGTTATTGGAACGCGATGGGCAAGTGCAGGGGGTTGCGTTGTTTCACTATCGTTATTCTTCGTTTAGTGGCGATCCTTCTATTTGGCTTGATGATTTATTCGTGCTAGAAGCTCTGAGGTCAAATGGGTATGGCAGACAACTTATGTTGGCTTTGAAAGTGGAAGCCAAGTGTTTACTTGCTTCCCATATTTCATGGACAGCCAGTCCAAATAACAACAAGGCCCACGACTTCTATAAAAAGTTAGGTGCTTATATCGAGCGAATGGATGGCCAACGTCCGTATTTTCGTTGGGAGCTCATCAATAAGTCCATTTCTGTGCCAAATGACGTTGAAAGGGAATGACCCATTCCTGCCGTCATTGAGCTTGACCTGTGCTCGTTGACTAAGCCCTGAATTCTGCATGTTGAGGTCATTTGGGTATATTCAAGTAAGGGGAATAGTAAATGGCTCAAAGTCGTTATAAAAAATTGATCACAAAAATGGTTCGTAAGGGGGCTAAAGGTTACCCTATTGCTACCATCGCCTTTTATGGTCCAAACGATAAAGTTGCAACGAAGTTAGTATGCGCAATAATGCCTTTTAAAGATGCGGAACCAGAGCCTCTGAAAAAGTGGTTTGCCTCATCGGATCTGAGAAAATCAGAATCGGTACTTAAAGAAGTCTTTGAATTCATCAATGACAATGGAGCAAAAACGGTCGGTATGACCGATGGCATTATTGGTTGTCCTCATGAAGAAGGCATTGACTACCCTCTAGGTGAGGCGTGCCCAGAGTGTCCATTCTGGGATGGGCGAGATCGTTTTTCTGGAGAGCATTGGCATTAAAATTTCAACCATAGCATATTGATGAGTTGTGAGTAGAGGGTATTCTCCAAAGGGATGTGTTTGTGACAACTGATAATATTTTCTATTCCATCAAGGATGATGTGAACACGCATTATGTAATGTGTTTGATTTAAGAGTTTGTTCAGTTACTTGCCGAGTATGATTTAGCTGAATCAGTAACCTGTACTCACCACGACTAGGAGTCATTAGTGGATATCAAGGAAGAATTTTGTTCTCATGAGCTACTTTTCCGCCCTATTTGCGTTGAAGATGGGGCTGCACTTTTTGATTCTGTCAGTTCTAATTCATTTCCTAATTCACTTCCGTTATCACGTCTTTCTACGTTAGATGACGCCAAACAATGGTGTGCCGACAGAGCGGCACAGTGGCTCACTGGGGATTGTTTTGTTTGGACATGTCGTCGTATTTGTGACCTATCTACCGTTGGACAAGTTACCCTCCTGCCTCAATCTCACCAATTGGCTCTAGCCTATTGGATTAGTCCTCAATATTGGGGGCAAGGTATTGCAGTTGAAATGTGTCAAGCTGTGTTAAGGCAAGCAAGTCTTTCTGGTTACCGCGGTTTAATTTGGGCAGGTGTCCATAACTGGAATCACCGCAGCCAAAGGGTGTTACGAAAATTGGGGTTTACCGAGCGCCTTAATACGGACCAAAGTGATGTGAATGAATACGTTGTTATGATTGGCGCTGATTTATCGATTTAAACACATCCAGACGATGAGAAGTATTGCTCATCAATAGGAGAGAAATGAACATTTGTTTATTGGCTGAGCACCCACAATATTGCCCAGAAATAGCGCAATGGTACTTTGATGAATGGGCTTGTCTGTCTCCCCATGCGTCTATCGAGCGAGTGATTGCTGACGTAATCGCAAAATCCCACAGCAAATCTTTGTTACCACTCTCTTATATTGCCTTGAGTGATACCACTCTTGCCGGAGTGGCTGAGCTCAAGTATCGAGAACACAAAGGTTATCCAGATTATGAGCACTGGTTGGGCGGCGTTTTTGTTAGCCCTAATTATCGTCGACAAGGGGTTGCTAAGGCATTAATTACAAAGGCTCTTCATCACGCTGATGGTTTAGGTATTCGCTATCTGTATTTACAAACGGAAGACAAAAATAGGATTCTGTATCAGCAATTTGGTTTTCATCCTCTGCATGAAACTGAGCCGGGTATTTTTATTATGATGAGAAACAGTTTTGAAATTTGAACTTGATAAATTTAATGGCATTATTATCAGCCAAGACGATTTTCCGCACAATATTGACATGTTTACTGCTGAACTAGAAAACATCGTCACCTTTTCTCAAGTAGAAAAGAAAAACATTATTTGGTTAACCTTACCGATTCATCTATCTCATTTCGTCTCCGCGGCAACAAAGTTGGGTTTTGTTTTTCATAATTGCCTCGAAGAGGAATTAACCCTCATTCATAAAGCAGCAGAGACCACATTCATTCCTTTTATTCCCACTCATACTATAGGCGCTGGTGCGATTGTGAAAAATGCAGCAGGAGAGCTATTGGTCATCCGCGAGCATGGAATGAAAGGGTTTAAATTGCCTGGCGGCCATGTTGAATTAGGGGAGAAAATAGAAACAGCGATTATTCGCGAAGTGGCCGAGGAAACGGGTGTGGCCGCAGCGTTTCATGCGATAGTTGGCTTTACGACTCGTCATCCATTTCAATTTGGTAAAACCAATCTCTATTTTGTTTGTCGACTTCACGCCATTTCCGATGAGATAAGCATCCAAGACATGGAAGAAGTGGCTGAAGCAAAATGGATATCGGTTGACGATTATCTGTTAGACGAAACCAGTGCCAGCTTCAACCGACAAATGGTTGAGGCATGTCATGATGCGAAAGGGCTGCAATCATTTTTACCCACCAACAATGCGGGTCCTTATAAAAAGCATGAAACCTTTTTTGCCTAGTTGGGGAAAAGAGAACAAAACACAAAGGATGGTATGAAGTTAGTTATTTTTGATTGTGATGGCACGCTGGTTGATAGCGAACGTTTGGGTAATTTGGCGCTACAGCAGCAACTTGCCCAATTCGATATTCATTACGGTGTTGATGAGCTGTTGGCAAAATTCCGTGGAGGAAAACTCGCATCAATTATTGCAAGCCTTGAACAAGAGTGCAGAGTCGTTTTCCCTGTAACATTTGAAGCAGAATATCGGGCGAAAATGACTGCATTATTCGATGAACATTTAAAACCCAACGATGGCGTAAAAGAGATGTTAGAGTCGCTTTCTATCCCATGTTGCATTGCTTCATCTGCGCCAAAAGCCAAGATAGATCGAGCGTTAGAGATTACTGGTTTAACCAACTATTTTGGCGATAACATTTTTAGTTCTTACGATGTGGGCTCATGGAAGCCAGATCCACAACTGTTTCTACATGCGGCGCAGCAGATGAAATCCGATCCTAAAGATTGCTGCGTTGTTGAAGACAGCGTTATCGGCTTACAGGCGGCAAAGAGTGCACAAATGAAAAGTATCTACTATGCGCCTAACTTGTCTGTGCAGCATGAACTGGCTAGCGTGCAAATTCGTCATATGTCCGAATTAAGCAATCATATTGCCACCACACTTTAATAAGTCGGTTGCTACAAAATGTGGATTTGAAGATACCAACGAACTGTACTTAGGCGGCCCGGCTGGCCCTCAGCACATCATGCAAAAACGATTGTTGTGAGAGAAAACAATGCGATAACTTGTGTGAGTTGGTATTGTGTTTGCCAAATTCATTTTCCTTAAATCCACCGGAGAACATGATGGATACCTTAACCGATGGCGAAAGCTATTTTGATGCCTGTTTTAGCAAGCTAGTGAGTGATGACTTGCGACTGAAAAATAGCGAATTTGAGGAGTGCCGTTTCGAAGATTGTGATTTTTCTGGTGCCGAATTTAAAAACTGCAAATTCACTAACTGTGAATTTGAGCGTTGCAATGTGAGTTTGGTGTCGTTGCCCAATACGAAAGTCTTTGGCATGACGTTTACTGAGTGCAAATTGGTGGGGGTGGACTGGACTAAGGTAACTTGGCCGGTGTTTCACGTCGACTTTGAATTGACATTTAAGCGCTGCATTATGACTGATAACTCTTTCTATGGTTTAACGCTGCATGAATTGGTGTTGGACGAATGCAAACTACACGATGTTGATTTTCGAGAAGGGAAGTTTCCTGATTCCACTATGACCTACTGTGATTTCACCAACAGCTTGTTTATGCGAACCAATCTGCAGCAAGTTGATTTTAGTGAGTCGACTAACTACACGATTGATGTATTAGAGAACCAAGTCAAAGGAGCGAAATTCACGCGTTTTGAAGCGCTGAGTTTGTTGGAATGTTTAGGTATCGAGCTGGTGGATTGAGACTCTGTAATGGGGAATAGGCGTAAGGTTAACGATCTTTCACAGATGGGTGAATCCAAAGTTACCTTAGTTGAATATCAAGGTAGAACCTGTATTCGTAAGCAGGGTGCTAATTCTGTTGAAACGGGTTTTTATCAGTTTGCAGCTTCTGAATTGAAAGGTGTGAATACACCAAAATTGGTTTGGTTAGATCAGCATGATTTGTATCTCGAATTTATTCCTAGGAAGGTTTCTTTAGAACAGCTCGTTGAACATAAGAGTGTTTTTAAACAGCTGTCATTGATTCATCAATCCGACTATCAACCCTCTTTCCCCGTAAAGCAGCACCGCTGGCAATTGGTAGATACCGAATTCGCTTTAGCTACATTGGGTTTGCCAGACATGTGCGAAGAAATGGTTCGTTCAATTCAAGCATGTTCAGCGGATCTTTTTGGTCCGAGTGGGCTGATCTCCGGCGATTCAAACGATGGCAATTGGGGAGTAAGAGATTCTGGTGAGCTGGTTTTATTTGATTGGGAACGGTTTGGCTTTGGAAGCCCCGCTATTGACTTAGCCCCCTTGGTGAAAGGGATGGGCTCGCTAGATGATTATCTACATATTATTGAAAAATATCTGTTTTATAATTCATCGCTATCTGATAGATCTTTATTAAAGCAATTGATTATCGCCAAAATGTGGATTGCGATTGAAGTGACGAACCTACTAAAAATACGCCAGAAAGCAGGTGCTGAACGTTATTTCAATTGGTATAGAACGCATCTTCCCATGTGGCTTAACACGATAGAGAACTGCTTGTGATTGTCTAATGGTTGGGCAAGATAAATTAAAGGAAATACCCATGATTATTCGCCAAGCAACGGCTGCTGATATTGAGGCTTTGTTTACTCTCAATATGCAGATAGGAAACCTACATTTTGCGAATGCTCCGGAAGCTTTTGCACTGCCTAGTGAAGCGGATAAAGCCCTTTTAATGAATGCGTTAAAAGATGAATCATACCTGTTTTTGGTGGCTGAGATTGATAAAAACGTCGTCGGTTATATTACTGCGACGATCACTCAAAATGAGACTATCTCATTTTTGGTTCGCTGCCGTATTTGCCGCATTGGAACCATAGTGGTTGATGAACATTGCCGCTCTCAAGGCATTGGTCAACATTTGATGCAAGCATGCCGCAACTGGGCAAAAGAGCAGGGTGCGGAGCAAATTCGATTAGAAGTGATGGCGTTTAATGAGTCAGCGCAGCAGTTTTACACGCAGCTTGGCTTTGTTAATCAGTCTCATATCATGTGCCAGCTACTGGATTAACTGGTTATAACGATTGTATTTCACCAATAGTAAGGATGGTAGCCAATGAAAAATCTTTCCATGGCCGTCGTTGTTAGGGAAGGTCGAGTTTTAATTCAAGAGCGCTTTCGACGTAGCGAAGGCATGGTGCTTGAGTTCCCGGGTGGTTCGATTGATAGCGGTGAAACGCCGGAAGTGGCCGCCGCACGTGAATTGTGGGAAGAAACAGGCCTAGAGCAACTCGCAGTGAAGGGGGCTTTCCAAGCTGAAAATGAATTTGGTGGAAAAATTCATTACATTGTCTTTGAAGGAAACCGTTCAACCACGCCGACAGAAGTAGATAGCACGCGTCAGCAAACGTTCTTCTGGTTCGAGCCTACCCAGATTCCAGTTGATGAATTTCATGCAGCGGATGCCGATTTTATTGAACATCAGTTAGAGCAATTTTTGTAAAAAGAGCATAGGAAAGCAATGCATGGACTTAACCCCAATTAAACCAGAAGAATTTGCTCAGATGTTTGAGCTGTTTAAAGTATCTATGCATCCCATTATTGATGAAGCCCTAGGCTGGGATGAGGAATTTCAGGAGAGCAATTTTAAGCAGCACTTAAAGCCGGAGTGGTTTTATTGGGCTGAAGTCGATGGTGAGCGCGTTGGGGTGGTTTGTCATCGTTACAAAGAAGCGAGTTTGCATATCCACTTTTTGGCAATTTTTCGTCCGTACCAAGGCCATGGCTACGCGCAGCAAGTCTTGGTTCAATTGGAACGGATGGCCGCAGGTGAGGGTAAAGCGGTGACATTAAGCTGCTTTAAGAACAATCAACGTGCCGTTAAATTGTATCGAACCTATGGTTTTAAAGTGCTTGGTGAAGACGACCTTTTTTACGACTTTGGTAAGGTGAGCCATGCGTTGGCATTCACGTTGTAATGAGCGGTGCACTTTAGGGATATCCACGCTCGCTGGTGGGTAAAAACCATTTATTAGCCGCTATCCTATTCACTTTGCGCATTGTTACCTTGTCGCGGCTAGGTGTATTGACTACAATGCGCCACCATTCATTTTTTTCAGGTTATAACTATGAGCGACGCTAGCGCAAAGCCAACCCTGCCAGATCGTTTGTCTGGTAACCCACGTAGCAAATTCTTTGTTGAAGAGTGTTTTGAACACCACATTGGTATTCTTCTTAACGGTAAAGAACGCACCGACGTGGAAGAGTATTGCATCAGCGAAGGTTGGGTAAAAATTCCTTCACCAAAAGCAAAAGACCGCTACGGTAACCCAATGCTAATCACTCTGAAAGGCGAAGTAGAAGCGTTCTACAAATAAGCTGAATTGAGTTGAATTAATAACGCATAGAATCTCGGTTCTATGCGTTTTCTTTTTTACGGGCTTTGGTTTTTGCTCTGCTCTTCTTTCTTTCTCTATGACTTCCCCCAACAGACTCTCTTTTCCTATACCCTGTTAAATGTGCTATAAACGCAGCTAACTTATTGTGTTGTAGATGGTTGATGGCGTATGTTGATTGAACAAGGCTCAATTGATGATATTTTGTTTATTGATGCACTGATTCCCGAATTTGATGGGCGTAATACGCGCGAACGTCTTAATGAGCGTTTGTCAGGCATTCCGCATTTGATTTTACTGGCTAAAATCGATGGGCAAATCGTTGGGTATAAAGTCGGTTATCAGCTTTCAAGTTTGGAGTTTTACAGTTGGATAGGCGGTGTTATCCCGTCCCATCGCCAACAAGGTGTTGCATCTGAGCTACGCCGGTATCAAGAACATTGGGCGCGAACATCGGGCTATCAATTTATCACGGTAAAGTCGATGAATGCGTACCCTAATATGCTGCGTCTTTTGATTGCCAGCGGTTACCAGATCACGGATTACGAAGCAGGCCAAACCCCGACAAGTGGAAAGATAGTGTTTCAAAGAGAGTTAGTATGAACGCTAAGAAACGTAAGATGAAGCTGCCGATCATTGCAGTGATATGCTCGCTATTTTTCTCTGTGTTGCCGTTGATCTCGGTAATGGTGGCTGGCGCGATTGCCAATGTTAAGCACTGTCTTCTGGATGAAGGTGCTGTCAACCCATGCATCATTTTTGGTGTCGATGTCGGCGACATTCTTTACAGCATGTTGGTTTTTGGTTGGTTAATGTTGGTCTCGTTACCGCTAGGCTCGGTGCTTACCATCATTAGTGTGGCTTGGTTGCTATTTGTGGTGATTCAAAACTATTACTATCGCAAAGCGCTACCAGAGGAAAAATAGCCGATAAAAGGATAACGAATATGGATGTGGTTATTGGTAACAGTGCACAGATCATTAAGCAAGCACAGCAAATACGTTATGCCGTGTTTGTTCAGGAACAGTTGATTCCACAAGAGTTAGATTTAGATGGACTTGACCAAGAATCAATGCATCTTTTGGTGACTGACGATTCCACGCCGGTAGCTACCGCACGACTCTCATTTTCCTCGGCTTCTTCAGCTATCTTAGCCCGCGTGGCAGTATTGAAAGCTTTTCGTGGTGCGGGTGTTGCGAAAGCGGTGATTCAAAAAGCTATTGATTACGCGATTAAACAGCGTGTTCACCATATCGACATTCATGCTCATCAGCACCTACGTGGTTACTACGAAAATTTTGGTTTTAAATACGTAGATACGTGTGAAGTGGTTGGTGGCCATCCATTAATTGCGATGAGTTATCGCACCGATGTTCAATAAATCCTAATTTCTAGGAGTGAAGGGAGAGTCAATGTCTAACTCATTTATGTTGCGCGCCTTGGAAATTTCGCAACAAGCGTTGCCAAAATGTCGGCCAAATCCGCCGGTCGGTTGTGTGTTGGTAAAAGACAATGTGATTGTCGCGGAGGGTTACACACAAGCTATTGGTGGCAATCACGCCGAAGTGGAAGCATTAAACGCCTACCAAGGTTCATTTAATGGTATGACGGCGTATGTCACTTTAGAACCCTGTTCCTTTGTCGGCCGAACTTCAGCGTGTGCCAAAACCTTGGTAAGCACAGGGATAAAGCATGTTGTGGTGGCAATGTTGGATCCTGATCCGCGCAATAGTGGCAAAGGTATCGCCATCTTGGAAGATGCTGGCATCAAAGTCGACATCGGCGTAGAAGGTGCGGTGGTTTCCCAGTTTCTCACCCCTTATCTTGGTCAATCGTAATTGCCCTAACACGCTGATCTTTAGCTTTTGTGAGGCAGTCGCTTGAGTTCATCCTAGCATTGACGGATAACAGAATTTTTCCAAGGACGAAGGATAAGTTGTGGGAAATTACTGTGGTCAGTGTCGGCATTTCGTCCGGGCGAAAGAGAATCTAAAAGATCAGTGCGGAGCGTGGGATCAGCCCACACAGGCTAAGCGTGATGCTTGCGGTTTCTTTATGTCAAAGAAACCGAATCGAAATTCACTCAAAGGGAGTGATACCAGGGAATAATCCAGTACAGGGAGTACGTTATGTCAAAGTTGATTCACGGTAGTTGTTACTGCCAAAAAATCATGTTTATTGTCAAAGACGAGTTTTCTCGTTTCTATTTCTGTCATTGTGACCAGCGCCGCAAGATGATGGGCACCGCTCATGCAGCGAATTTGTTTACAGAAGTCGACAATCTCACTTGGCTAAAAGGTGCAGAGTTGGTGAAACGCTATGATGACCCCCATCGTGCTTTTACCAAAGCCTTCTGCCCTGAATGCGGTTCACCGCTACCATACATATCCAAAGCCAGTAACACCATGGTGGTGCCAGCGGGATGTTTGGATGAAGAGCCATCAAAACAAGTGGATGCCCAATTGTTTTGTGTTGAGCAGCCTCATTGGTATCAGGTCGGGTTGAGCGCAGAGAAAAAAGCAGGATTTCCTAATAGTTAGAGAGATAGTAAACGGAGTTTAGGATGAAATTGTATGGACGAACCACATCGTTTAATGTGCAAAAAGTGTTGTGGTTACTCGATGAACTCGAACTAAATTATGAGCATGTGGAGCTGGGCGGCCGGTTTGGCGGGCTTGATGCGCCTGAGTTTGGTGAATTCAATCCTATGCGTAAAGTCCCAGTGTTGATCGATGGCGACAAATCCGTGTGGGAATCACACACCATTTTGCGCTATTTGGCTGCTGCTTACGGGGATGAGCAATGGTGTCCGAAGGATGCTTATGAACGTTCTCTTTATGAACGCTGGATGGATTGGTCACATCTGATTTTTCAACAAGCTTTTATGGGCACCTTTTGGGGCTACTATCGTATGCCAGCTTCCAAGCGGAACATGGCAGAAGTGAATAGCCACTTAGCTAAATGTGAAGAGTGCCTTGCACAGTTAGAGCAGCAATTAACGGAAAACCGTTTTTTGATTGGCGAACATATCTCGCTTGCAGACATTTGTGCTGGAGCTGTGCTTTATCGACTCACTGCTCAGGGCTTACCTATTACACTGCCGCCGCAAGTCGCAAGATGGTTTGACTTGCTACAAAGTCGCCCGGGCTATCAAAAATGGGTGATGAGTGATTTTACTGAGTTGCAAGGCCGAGAAGATTTTTAGCACGAAAAAACTGTTATGGTATAACACTTCGTTATGCTGTTAAGTTAATCGATAAATCTTATTAATGGCTATGTAAATAACTTTTTTGTAAATCAATAACGCGCTTGAAAAACTGAGCCAGTTTACCGACAATCCGCCGGTTTTAGCCAATAGGCTCATTTATTGAAGAGGTAGTGTCGTGAAAACTGCGATGTACATTGACGATCTTACTGCAATTGATTTTTCAGTTTATCACGGTGGTGAAATCCGCGGAGACAGCGTCTCGCTTTGCGTTGTTGTAGCTGGTGATCGTAACGACTCCGGTATGATCTCCGATTTCGGCAAAATCAAACCCAGACTCAAAGCGATTTGTGATAAAGAAGTCGACCACCGTTTGGTGTGTGACCCACAATTTATTTCTGTGCAAGATGGTATTGGCCAGGGCGAGTTTCCGGTGTCTGCTGGAGTGATTAGCTCGATGGGACCCATCCAGATGTATTGCCCAATTGCCATGACAGCTGAGCATTATCTGGACAACAT
Organism: Vibrio tritonius; assembly: GCF_001547935.1. Lineage (NCBI taxonomy): Bacteria > Pseudomonadati > Pseudomonadota > Gammaproteobacteria > Vibrionales > Vibrionaceae > Vibrio > Vibrio tritonius. The sequence continues at coordinate 2,138,685 of NZ_AP014635.1, read as the reverse complement.
CAAAAGCTTCTTACTGGAGAAATTCAGCGCTGAGATGCCAATGTTTGATTTCCAGATTGAGCTTAAGCCGAACCCAACGCCTAGCTTTCAATACAATCATGGCTTAAAGCTGCATGATGGAAACTGTCAGCGCATTATTCATGGCCACAGTGCGGATCTGCAAGTGATCATTGATGGTAAGCCTTGTGTTGAAACCCATCGATTGATCGCCTCTAGCTTGAACGGTAAGCACTTTTTTAATGAAAGTGATGTGATGTTTGATTCTGGTCGCTCAATGATTCGATACAGTGCATCCCAAGGTAATTTTGAAGTTCAGTTGCCTAACGCATTGCTTGAACTGGTTGAAGGTGAACCTTCCATCGAAAACATCTCCCGCCACATTGCCAAGAAAGTACACACTTTGCAACCTAACGCCACGTCCATTCAAGTGCGCGTGAGTGAAGGCCTATCTAAAGGTGCGGTGACGCTGCTGTAATTCAAACATCGGTTATACATTCTGCATGCCTAAAACCAGTGAGCGAGACTTCACTGGTTTTTTCTTTGGTGTCGTTAAAAGCTAACTCTGTGGCGGGCTGTTTGGGCAATAAATTGTCTTAAATCCTCTCACTATTCGTCCTGATCAATAAATAATCAAACACCATGAGTTTTATAAGGTTACTCTGCTATTACTGATTCAAGGTGAATGAAACCATGGGACAAATAAAGGATAGGAGTCGATAACGATGAAACATAATAAAGCTGCGATCATATTGCTCGCTGGGCTGGGGGCTTCTTTTTCAGCCAATAGCGCAGATTGGCAACTGGTATGGGATGATGAATTTACTGATAGCGTAGGATCAAGTTGGACGTTTGAAACCGGAAATGGTTCATCAGGTTGGGGGAATAACGAACTTGAATATTATCTGGCCGAGAACGCTACCGTTGAAAACGGCAACTTGGTGATTACTGCCAAAAAGGAATCCACAGGTGGGTACAGCTATACGTCGGCTCGAATGAATACATCGGGTAGTCAATCATTCAAATACGGGAAGATTGAAGCGCGGATAAAACTTCCCACTGGCACAGGGTTATGGCCTGCATTTTGGATGCTAGGATCGAACATGGGAAGTGTAGGTTGGCCTTATTCCGGTGAAATCGACATTATGGAGCGCATTAATACGGAAAACGTGGTGTATGGCACCGTACATTGGTGGGCCAATTTACATGCCAGTTATTCCGGAACCAGTACCGCATTAGATATGAGTCAATATCATGTTTACACCGTTGAGTGGGATGCGAGCATGATGAAATGGTATGTCGACGGAGTGCTGTTTCATGAAATGAGCATTTTAAATAATGTGGGTGATACCGATGAGTTTCACAAAGAGTTTTATCTGTTACTTAACCTTGCCGTAGGGGGCAATTGGCCAGGTTTCACCGTTGATGACTCTGTTTTACCTGCCAAAATGTATGTGGATTACGTCCGCGTGTATCAAGACAGTTCGAATACGGCCAGTACTCACACGGGAACGGCGAATTCGACAATGTTCTCAACACAAGTGGAAGCAGAAAATTACGCCAATATGAGTGGTGTAACCACAGAAAGTACGAGTGATATGGATGGTGGTTCTGATGTTAGCTCGTTTGATACGGGGGATTGGGTGGCATACAGCAACATTACACTTCCAACGTCAGGTAAATACCAAATTGAGTATCGAGTAGCGAGCACCAACAGTGCAGCGCGTCTCTCTTTGGATTACAACGCTGGCGCCAATGTCGTTGGCTATGTTGACCTCGGATCAACAGGGGGCACGCAAACTTGGCAAACGATCACTCAAGAAGTTACGCTCAATGCAGGCAGTTATAATTTCGGTATTTATGCTCAAACCGGAGGATTTAGCCTGAACTGGATGCGAATTACTAAGTTATAGCTCAGCCCGTCAGTATTGCTTGATTGAGCAAAATTGAAGAGCACTTATGCCCAAGTTACCTTTTTCTCTAACTCACTGTTCTTAAATGACTCATATTTAAGAACAGTTATTTAACTGGCTCTCATTATTATTTAGCTATTGTCTTTCTATATATTTACTCAGTTGAATATTATTCAATTAAAGCCACGTTTTATTATCCTTTCATGATTTAAGTTTGAAATAAAATCGTCATAAAAATGTCTGCACATATGTGCAAATCTGTCACTGCGTTGTCATGCTTCGCTATTATTCTATTCGTCGTTAAGTAATGGTTTGACATTAACTTAATGAAATTAAATGAAAATTTTACATGTCCGTTTGCTGGTGGTTGAGTGTTAAATAAGAACCTACTTGCAAACTTAGTAGAGTTGCCGCTGTGAGAGCCGGCTTTTCTACATACGATATTGCCTTATTTCGTTTTCCTATGTTTATGGTGTTTTGGAATTTTCCGTCACTTCAATGAGTAGAAAACGGATTTTATTTTTGTTGTGGAGTTGAATAATGAATTCGAGCAAATTATTGACCATCGTATTATTGGGACTGGCGAGTACGTCGACTGCTTATGCGACGAGTTTTTCCTATGCGCATAAATATGAAGACGTTTCAAAAGGGCACACAGATGAGTTAAAACTGAGCCACGGTTTTGAATCGGGTATTGGTGCGTCGGTTAAATTGAAATTTTCGCCAAACGATGAAAAGAGCGGCGATGCGGGTATTGCCTTTCATGATGAACGTTGGAAAGAAACGGCGTTAGGCGTAAATTACAGTGTCAACATTAATGAAAAACTCTCTATTGAACCAGGTTTTACTTGGGCAAGAAAACAAGATGAATACAAGTATAAGCCCTCTTTATCAATGGATTATGCGTTAACTCCTGATGTAGAACTGTCTTCACGTTACCGCTATGAAATTTCAGATTATGCCTTTAAAGAAACCAAGCGTGTTAACCGGTTTGATGCGGGCATTAGCCGTAAAATCGGTCAGTTTTCTTTGGGATACACGCTTACTCTCTATCGCGCCAATGCCGAACTGTATAACAATCGAGAAACCGATTATGAGCATGCGATTGAGTTGAAATACAAAGCCTCTAAAACGTTTACTCCGTTTATTGAGTTGACGAATGAATCGGTAAGCAAGCACACCGAACAACGCCAAACGGAATTTGAAGTGGGCTTTAAATACAAGATTTAAGGAGAGGAACAAAGAGATGAAATTAAGATCGCAAATGCAATTGGCGGGTCTGTTCATCAGCTTGTTGGCAACGATTTCGCCTGCGCTAGCAAGCACTTGGACATTGGATAAAGTCGTAAGCCTCACGCGCCATGGCGTTCGTCCACAGACCAACACGGAAAAGCTTGATAAAGCGACACAGCTTGAGTGGCCAAAGTTTGATGTGGCGGATGGTAACCTTACCGGTCATGGGTACGCAGGGATGATGCAGCAAGGGGCTTATCTGTTCACACAATGGCAACAGCAAGGTCTCAATATTCAAAGCCAGTGTCCGAATCAAGAACAGTTCTTTTTGTGGACCAGCCCGTCCCCGCGTATTAAAGCGACAGGCAAAGCCATGGCCGATGGTATGTTTCCAGGGTGTGGTGTTGCACCATTAAGTGTGAACGCTAAATATGGCCCCTTATTTGAGTTGTATCATTTGCATGAATCGCATCCTGACCAAGCCATAATGAAGCAACAGATCATGGCCCGTATTGGCACTCCAGAGCAAGCGGCCGAACGTTACAAAGCTTCGACAGAGTTACTACGTAAAACAGTGTGCGCTCAAGATAAACCAAGTTGTGAATTTCTTGATAAACCTTGGGGTGTAAAATTTAAAGATACTGGTAAACCCAAGCTAAAAGGGCCGGGCGAATTAGGAGCGACAATAGGCGAAACTATTCGGTTGCAATATAGCGATAACATGCCCATTAGCGATGTGGCATTTGGTCATGGTGTGGATGCGAAAGCCGTTAAAGCGCTGATGGCAATGCATGCGGCGCAATACGATCTCGCTCTGGATACACCAGAGTTTGCATCTCATGCTGGTTCGTTACTAATGCGCCAAATGCTGTCGGCTATCACGTCAGGAACTGAGTTATCCAAACAGTGGTCTGGAGATAAGCGTTTAGAGCGTCCTCTTGTCATGTTATTTGGTCATGATACTAATATTGCTGAAATTCAAACGATGTTAGGAATGAAGTGGGAACTGCCTAATTATCCTGCCAATGATATTCCTCCAGGTGCTACTCTTAGCTTTGCTCGCTTTCATAAAGCGTGGAGTGACCAAGAGTTTGTCCGCGTGCGCTTTGAGGCTCGTACCTTAGACCAATGGCGCTCTCTATCACCATTGAATAACCAGCAACCCCTGCCACATCAAGATCTCAACGTAGCTGGCTGTGAAGCAACGGATGTTGGCGTGCTATGTCCGCTGGATACTGTGGTTAAGCGTGCTAGCCATCTGTTGGTTAATGACGGTCTGCAATTGGCACTGTTTCAAACCAAATAGAGTACAAAATTAACGATGAAGGGGCGCTTGCGCCCCTTTTGTCGTTTCTCTCTCTTTTTGAATTTTTTATGACATCGGCATTAGGCAATTGTTTTCACTTTTTTATCTATTAATATATGGATATGCATATATGGAGATGTACTAATGTTACCTCATGACTTTTTTAAATTGCTCGCGGATGAAACGCGAGTGCGATGCTTACTGCTGATCGCTCGTTACCCAAATATCTGTGTGGGTGATTTGGCGGAAGCTTTGCATGAGAGCCAGCCTAAAGTGTCACGTCATTTAGCCTTATTGCGTTCAAGTGGCATTGTATTCAATCGTCGCCAAGGACAGTGGGTGTTTTACTCTATTAGTGACGACCTTCCGGGTTGGATGAAAAAACAGATTCAAGGTCTGGTCGATTCGCAATGTTTAGCCCGCGAGTACCAGCAAGATATCGAGCGATACGCCACTGCGCGTGAGCACTCAAGTTGTTGTCAAGCATAGGAAAAAAACATGGCAATTAAAGTAGGAATTAATGGATTTGGTCGTATCGGACGTTTAGCTCTGCGTGCAAGTTTTGATTGGCCTGAGTTGGAGTTTGTTCAGATTAATGATGTGGCAGGTGATGCAGCAACCTTGGCGCACCTTCTTGAGTTTGATTCTATTCAAGGCCGTTGGCATCACAGTGTGTCTGCCAAGGACGGAGCCATCATCATTGATGGTAAAGCGATACGAACAACACAACAAAAAGCCATTGATGCTGTGGATTGGTCTGGTTGCGATGTGGTGATTGAAGCGACAGGTAAGCATCGTGACGTTAACCTGCTCAATCAATATCTTGCTCAGGGCGTAAAACGCGTGGTGGTGTCTGCTCCGGTGAAAGCGGAAGGCGTAGCGAATATTGTGGTTGGCGTGAATGACGGTATATTCGATCCTAGTATTCATCGCATTGTGACGGCGGCGTCATGCACGACGAACTGTATTGCTCCAATTGTAAAAGTCATTCATGAAAAATTGGGCATTGAACAGGCGGCATTTACGACCATTCATGACTTGACCAATACCCAAACTATTTTGGATGCGCCACATAAAGATCTGCGTCGTGCTCGTGCATGCGGTATGAGCTTAATTCCCACCACGACGGGTTCTGCCACCGCGATCATCGAAATTTTCCCTGATTTGGCTGGCAAGATTAATGGTCATGCGGTGCGAGTGCCCCTCGCCAATGCTTCGTTAACCGATATTGTGTTTGATGTAAAACGCGATACTACGGTTGATGAGGTAAACCAACTGCTCAAAGAGGCCTCTGAAGGCGAGCTCAAAGGTATTTTAGGTTTTGAAGAAAAACCATTGGTCTCTATCGATTACAAAGGCGATCAACGTTCAACGGTTGTCGATGCATTGTCGACCATGCTTGTTGGAAAACGCATGGTGAAAATCTACGCGTGGTATGACAACGAAATGGGCTACGCCACTCGAACCGCAGAGCTGGTTCGTCAAGTCGGTTTGTCCTAAGGCGTTGTGAATAAAGGAGCAAAGAATGGAGCATCCAACGTGGTTATTACCACTCGATAATAGTGCCGGGCTTGTGCTTACCCCATGCCCGGGCACCAAAGGGGTCTCTTTAGTAGAGAGTATCGAGCAACTGAAAGCGCAAGGCGTGACGGTTGTCGTTACCGCCTTGAGTGGCATAGAAATGGAGCAAGCTGGCGTCGGTGACCTACCTAATGTTGTCGCGGCTCAAGGCTTACAGTGGTTTAGTGCACCCATTGAAGACGATGATGTGCCTGATGCACAATTTGCTCGCCTGTGGCATTTGGCTTCTCCGAACCTACATCGTGCTCTGAAGCTGGGCGAAAAAGTAGCACTGCACTGTATGGGAGGTTCAGGAAGAACCGGTTTACTCGCGGCTCATCTATTAGGTGAGCAAGATTGGCCTGTAGATAAAGTGATAGCGGAAGTTCAAGCTCTGCGTCCCGGTGCGTTTACCAAAACCAAGCAGATTGAGTATGTTCACCAACTACTGAGAGCTGAATAATCACTATGTTGTCGCAGCTAAATGCTAACGTTCGCCAATACATGTTGGTGACGTTTAATTACTGGAACTTCACCTTAACCGATGGTGCACTGCGCATGTTGGTGGTGCTCTATTTTTATGATTTAGGGTATTCAACACTCGAAATCGCATCGCTATTTCTGTTTTACGAATTCTTTGGTGTGGTCACGAATTTGATTGGTGGTTGGCTTGGGGCGCATTTAGGGCTTAACCGGACGATGAACATCGGTCTTGGTATGCAAATCATTGCCTTGCTGATGCTAGCGGTTCCTATTGCCATGCTCTCTATTCCTTGGGTCATGTTCGCGCAAGCCCTCTCAGGCATTGCGAAAGATCTCAATAAAATGAGTGCGAAAAGCGCCATTAAGACCTTAGTGCCAGAGAACGCACAAGGTGCGCTCTTTCGTTGGGTGGCTTTACTGACAGGATCAAAAAACGCGCTCAAAGGCGTTGGTTTTTTCCTTGGTGGGGCACTTTTATCACTGCTTGGTTTTCGTTATTCCGTGTTATTGATGGCGGCTGTTCTCTTGTTGGTGTTTATTGGCAGCATCGTCAGCTTAAAAGGGGATTTGGGTAAAGCCAAAAGCAAACCAAAGTTTGGCGAGCTGTTTTCTAAGTCTCGCTCAGTTAACATTCTATCTGCGGCGCGGTTGTTTTTGTTTGGCGCACGAGATGTGTGGTTTGTGGTGGCACTGCCTATCTATTTGGCTACGGTGTTTGGTTGGGATCACAGTGCGGTGGGGGGCTTTCTAGCGTTATGGGTGATTGCCTACGGCGTTGTGCAAGGTGTTGCACCTAAAGTAACCGGAAGTCGCTCAGATACGATCCCCGATGGTCGAAGTGCAGTCAAATGGGCAAGTTTACTGGCAGTGATTACGGCAGGCATTGCATTGGCCATCGGTCAAGCATGGCATCCGCAATGGGTTATTGTGATTGGCTTAATGGTGTTTGGCGCGGCATTTGCGGTCAACTCATCACTGCATTCATATTTAATTGTTAGTTATGCGAAAGGCGATGGGGTGTCGTTGGATGTAGGCTTTTACTATATGGCGAATGCCATGGGACGCCTTATTGGCACGGTGTTATCTGGTTGGGTGTTTCAAGGCTACGGTATGGCAGAGTGTTTATGGGTCTCCTTCGCCTTTATTCTGCTGACCACTATTATCTCATTGGGTTTGCCTGTGCGAGATAAGAGGCTGGCACAGTAGTTTTGGTAAAAAAGTGCGCAGGCTTACTAGCGCACTTTTTATTTGTGGTCACGGGTTTATTTGAGGTCACGGATTGGCATTCGTCATCTCTGGTTCACTTGCTTCGAGCGACGGTTCTTTGTTGTCTTCATTTAGTGGGGTGATGGGCTGTTTAGGGCCGAGGAATTTAGGTTGAGTATTCAATAAATAGAGGTCAACAAAGGCTTTTGCGCGCGCAAAGACTTCTCTTACACGGACGCTCATACCGGAAAAATGTGTTGGACCAGCAACAGCAAGGCAAGAGGCTTGGATGTCGTGATAATGGGCGATGTAGAGTGCTCGTTCACAGTGAAAGCCTTGAGTAATAATGAGAAAGTGACTGGTATCGAAAATTCGCTTGGCTCGCACAATGGAATCTAAGGTGCGAAAACCGGCGTAGTCGAGATGAATAGCACTTTCAGGAATCCCTGCTTTGAGCAAATCGCGTTTCATCGTCCACGGTTCGTTATAAGAACGGTGAGCATTATCCCCACTAAGCAAAAAATTACTGACTTTCCCCTCATGAAAAAGCTTGATCGCTGCGTTAATGCGATTCATATAGTAGTCGTTAAGGGTTTTGCCGAGATATTTACTGGTGCCCAGCACCACGGCAACTTGATAATGCGAGACATCATCAATGTCGGTCATAATGTTGTTTTGGGTTTGCCAAGCTATCCATCTATCAACACCGATAAGACAAGCGCCGCCTGCTATGACCGCAACGCCACTGAGCAATACGCAGCGGCGCAGCGCACGTTTAAAACGCGAGAAACGAGAGAGTTGAGTCGATTGACGACTTAGATTTGACGATTTCTTTGTGCCCATAGGCCAATAACAATAAAGCTGATTACCACGATAAGGAACATCATGCCTCTTTCAAGCTGGGCTAGTGTCCGAGCTAGGTAAGGGCTTGCTTTTACGATGATTAATCCGTAACCAAACGCGTTAATAAGAATAAAAATTAGGGTGCGAACCAAAAAATGCTGTTGGCGCATAAGGCGACGAATCGCCGCATTGATTTCTCCGCCTAGCATCACTAACAAACAAGCGATAAAAGCGATTGAAATATCAGAAAGGTACGGTGCGATAAACTGGCCAGCTGGCGCAAAATAATGGAATAAAGTCATCATAATCACAAAATAAAAAAGCCCCTGAAGTAGGGGCTTAAGTATGGCTTAAAACGCAGTACGTTTGTAGCGACGATATTCTGGTTGCCAGAAATGTTGTTCAATCGCTTCAGTAATGGCTTCATCAGTACGAGCTGGTGCAACACCTTGTTCGATTGCGACTTTCGCGACAGCAAAAGCAATTTTCTTCGATACTGAGTGAATAGATTCAAGTGGTGGCAGTAGTGCACCATGGCCATTGATAGCTAATGGCGAGGTTTCTGCTAATGCACGGCTTGATACCATCAACATTTCATCGGTAACACGGCGAGCACCTACCGCAAGTACGCCTAGGCCAATACCTGGGAAAATGTAGCTGTTGTTACATTGTGCAATTGGGTAAGTTTTACCATCCAATTGTACTGGATCAAATGGGCTACCGGTTGCCACAAGCGCTTCACCATTCGTCCAACGTAGAATGTCAGCAGGTGTTGCTTCAACACGGCTAGTTGGGTTAGACAGTGGGAACACGATTGGACGAGGGCAATTGGCGTGCATGGTCTTAATCACTTCTTCGCTGAATAGACCAGGAGCGCCTGAAACGCCGATGAGCACGGTTGGTTTTGCTTCACGAACTACATCAAGTAGTGAGAAGCCATTGCCTTCAGCTGTCCAATCTGCGGTATTGGATTTCTTCTGCATTAGGCGTTGTTGGAAATCGAGAAGGTTATGCATACCTTCTTCCAGTAGTCCCCAACGGTCTACCATGTAAACCTGTGAGCGAGCTTTTTCGTCGCTGATGCCTTCCGACACCATTTGCGCGATGATCGCTTCTGCGATACCACAACCGGCAGAGCCTGCACCTAAGAAGGTAATACGTTGATCAGACAGTTTTGTTCCAGCGGCTTTACATGCTGCTAGCAAAGAACCTACTGCAATCGCCGCAGTACCTTGAATGTCGTCGTTAAAACAACATACGCGGTCTTTGTAGCGTTGTAGTAGAGGCATCGCGTTTTTCTGCGCGAAGTCTTCAAACTGAATCAAAGCATCTGGCCAACGACGTTTAACTGCTTCGATGAATTCTTCAACGAATGCGTCGTATTCGGCACCTTCGATACGAGTGTGACGCCAGCCCATGTACATTGGGTCAGCTAGGCGTTGCGGGTTGTTAGTACCTACATCAAGAACGACTGGAAGAGTGTAAGCTGGGCTGATACCACCACAAGCGGTATACAGAGACAGTTTACCAATTGGAATCCCCATACCACCAATACCTTGGTCGCCTAGGCCAAGAATACGTTCACCATCGGTTACAACGATGACTTTTACGTTTTGGTTCGCTGCGTTGTTAAGTAGGTCATCAATACGATCGCGGTTTTCGTAAGAAACAAAAAGACCGCGTCCACGGCGATAAATATTAGAGAAGTTTTCACATGCTGCACCCACTGTTGGAGTGTAAATGATAGGCATCATTTCAGAGATGTGATTTTGAACAAGGCGGTAGAAAAGAGTTTCGTTAGTGTCTTGTATGTTACGAAGATAGATATGTTTATCCATATCACTTTCGAAACTGCAATATTGTTGGTAAGCACGTACGACTTGTTCTTGGATGGTTTCGGTTGCTTCTGGCAGAAGGCCTTCAAGGTTAAATGTTGCGCGTTCGTCAGCAGTAAACGCACTGCCTTTGTTCAGTAGTGGGGTACTCATTAGAGCTGCCCCAGCATACGGTAAATATAGAGGACGTTTGTCGTTGTTCATTTTCGGCCTTAGTAGGGGTGAAAGAAGACCCAAAAATGATACGGATTAGACTTGTTATTGTAAATAGAAAGCCTTAACGAATAAGACATTATTCATCATATTTATGTAATCTTTTCATAACGATTTACATCAATTTTCTCTAATTAAGCAAACTCATACGCAAACGGTTCCACGTAAAAAAGAAGCTACTTGACCTGATTGAGGGATTATTGAGTGCTGCCTGTTAATCAATGTAAACGTTTAATTTAATGTAAAAAACCAAATATTTTATTTAAACCAATAGGTTAACTTGTTTATTGAGAAGTTGATTAAGGTGATGATAAGATTTTTAGTGGTAACGTTTACACAATGTGTCAAATATCACAGAAAGAAAGCCTAAGAGGTTGCTAAACTGAGCTCAATTTCAGAGCGCCTAATTGTGCAAACATACGGACTTTGGTGCTTAAACTGACTGAATTGAGAGGTGGAATGTGAACGTACTTGTCACCGGTGGTATGGGGTATATCGGTAGTCACACATGTGTGCAAATGATCCAAGCTGGAATTACGCCAGTGATTGTCGATAACCTGTGTAACGCCAATAAAGAAGTGTTAAACCGAATTCAAGCTTTAACGGATGTAACTCCTGTTTTTTACCAAGGTGATGTACGTGATGAAGCTTTTCTCGATCACGTGTTTAGCGAACAAGAGATCGACGCAGTCATTCATTTCGCTGGGCTTAAAGCGGTTGGCGAATCGGTCGCAAAACCTCTTGAATATTATGATAACAACGTTAATGGCTCATTGGTGTTGGCTCGTGCAATGCGTAAAGCGGGCGTCAAAAGCTTAGTCTTTAGCTCGTCTGCAACGGTGTACGGCGACCCAGCCTCTGTGCCAATTACCGAAGCTTTTCCCACTGGCAATACTACCAATCCATACGGACGCAGTAAGTACATGGTTGAGCAGTGTTTAAGTGATCTGTTCCAGGCTGAGCCTGATTGGAGCATCACACTACTGCGTTATTTCAACCCGGTTGGCGCGCATCCATCTGGCACCATGGGGGAAGATCCGAAAGGCATCCCTAATAATCTGATGCCATTTATTGCCCAAGTGGCGGTCGGTCGTCGCGCCGAGTTAGCCGTATTTGGTAATGATTACCCAACCCCTGATGGCACGGGCGTTCGTGACTATATCCATGTGCTTGATTTGGCCGATGGGCACATTGCTGCGCTCAACAGTGTAGGCTCGAAAGCTGGCTTGCATATTTACAATCTCGGCACAGGTCAAGGGTCGAGTGTGCTTGATATGGTGCACGCTTTTGCCACCGCGTGTGGTCATGATGTGCCTTACAAACTCTGCCCACGCCGTCCGGGTGACATTGCAGAGTGTTGGGCAAGTACCGAAAAAGCAGAAGCCGAATTAGGCTGGAAAGCGACACGTACCATTGCGCAGATGACTGCAGATACATGGTTATGGCAATCCAATAATCCTAACGGCTACGAAAAATAGGCTGTGCTGTTTACCGAATATTGAGAGAAATGAGAATGTCTGAAATTACGTTTAATCCTGTTGATCATCCACACCGTCGATACAATCCATTAACGGGGCAGTGGATTTTGGTTTCACCACACCGTGCTAAACGCCCTTGGAGTGGCCAAGATGAAAAACCTGCAATCAAGGTACTGCCTAAATACGATGAACACTGTTTTTTATGTCCAACCAATAAGCGTGTGTCGGGTGATGCTAACCCAGATTATCAAGGCACCTACGTGTTTGGTAACGATTTTGCTGCGTTGACCGAAGATACACCTGAGGCGCCTGAATCGACCAATCCGCTGTTTCGTACCCAAAGTGCACGTGGCTTAAGCCGAGTGATCTGTTTTTCTCCTGATCACAGCAAAACCTTGCCAGAACTACCAGTGCCAGCCATTCGCCAAGTGATTGATACTTGGAATGACCAGATTGAAGAGCTAGGTAAAGAGTATGTTTGGGTTCAAGTATTTGAAAACAAGGGCGAGACCATGGGCTGTTCTCAACCTCACCCACACGGTCAAGTTTGGGCGAACAGCTTCTTACCAAATGAAATCGAACGCAAAGAGAAAAATCTCAAAGCCTACTTCGATCAACAAGGTTCTAACTTGCTGGTGGATTATGTGAATGCGGAGCTGAAAGATGGTTCACGCACCGTAGTCGAAACCGAACACTGGTTGGCAGTAGTGCCTTATTGGGCAGCATGGCCGTTTGAAACAATGTTATTACCTAAGACTCATGTGCGCCGCATGAGCGAGCTCACCGAAGCGCAACGTGATGATCTGGCTGTTGCGCTGAAAAAACTGACCAGTCGTTACGACAACCTATTCCAATGCTCATTCCCTTATTCAATGGGATGGCACTATGCGCCTTTCTTTGATGAAGGCACCAATATCGACCATTGGCAGCTACATGCACTGTTCTACCCACCTCTGTTACGTAGTGCAACGGTGCGCAAATTTATGGTGGGCTATGAAATGTTGGCGGAATCACAACGTGATTTAACCGCAGAACAAGCAGCAGCGCGCCTTCGTGATGTCAGCGACATTCACTTTAAAGAACAATAAACCCTACAACCATAGACTTAAGCGCTGTCTTGAGTCTTGATAAAAAGAGTAAATGACCATGTCTGAACCTATGCAAAATGTGAACAATTCTTTTGAACGTGTGTTTGCGTACCAACCTGATTATCGTATTCAAGCACCTGGCCGCGTTAACCTAATTGGTGAACATACCGACTATAACGACGGTTTTGTTTTACCATGTGCAATTAACTACCAAACGGTGGTGGCTGCGGCGAAACGTGACGATCGTATCGTGCGTGTTGTCGCGTGTGACTACGAAGATGCACAAGATGAGTTTTCATTAGATGCGCCGATCGAGTTTATCGAAAACAAACTGTGGGCGAACTACATCCGTGGCGTTGTGAAGTTTTTGATTGAGCGCGGCTACCAATTTAATGGTGCGGATATCGCTGTTTCTGGCAACGTACCTCAAGGTGCTGGTTTGAGTTCTTCAGCTGCGTTGGAAGTGGTGATTGGCCAAACATTCAAAGAACTCTACAGCTTGAATATCACCCAAGCTGAAATTGCTTTGAATGGTCAGCAAGCGGAAAACCAATTTGTGGGTTGTAACTGCGGTATCATGGATCAGCTTATTTCTGCTGAAGGGCAAGCTAATCACTCGTTATTGATTGATTGTCGTAGTCTTGAAACAACGGCGGTTTCTATGCCTGAAGATATGGCGGTTGTGATTATTAACTCCAACAAAAAACGTGGCTTAGTGGATAGTGAATACAACACTCGCCGCGAGCAATGTGAAGAAGCTGCGCGTATCTTCGGCGTTAAAGCACTGCGCGACGTTAGCATCGAGCAGTTTGTGATGAAAGAAAACGAGCTTGATCCTGTTGTGGCTAAACGTGCTCGTCATGTGATCACCGAAAATGACCGTACTGAAGAAGCCGCACAAGCCTTAGCTGCAGGTGATATGAAGCGTATGGCTGAGCTTATGGAGCAATCTCATATTTCAATGCGTGATGATTTCGAAATCACCGTAAAAGAGATTGATACCTTAGTCGATATCGTTAAGGAAGTTGTTGGTACTCAAGGTGGCGTGCGTATGACAGGCGGCGGTTTTGGTGGTTGCGTGGTTGCGTTGGTGCCACCTGCATTGGTGAATGATGTAAAAGGTGCGATTGCTGCTCAGTATGAAGCGAAAACTGGCCTAAAAGAAACCATCTACGTCTGTCATGCAACGGATGGGGCAGGTCTGGTTGCCTAACTAATTGATCTAATGCCAATAAAAGCTGGTCCAGTTGGGCCAGTTTTTTTATTGGTTCATCCTGTTTATTAGGTGACGAATTCGATATAGCGCGTTAATGTGGTGGTGGACTTTAGCCTATTCGCACAGAGAAAGTGCTTACCTGATTTGCTAAAGCAAGCCGCTGTGTAGCAAGCGCAGCATAAGACCATATCTTTTTAAAATAAGGGATTTACATGTTTAGCCATATTATGTTGGGCTCAGATGATATTGAGCAGTCAAAGCGTTTTTACGATGCGGTTATGCAAGAGTTAGGTTACCCAGCAGGTGTTATTGATGCCAAAGGACGTATTGCCTACAGTGGCAACGGCGGACGCTTTATGATCACCAAACCCATCAATGGTGAAAAGGCCACTTATGGTAATGGCATGACCATCGGTTTTGCTGCGACATCAGAAGAGCAAGTAAATGCTTGGCATGCGGCAGGTATCGCCAATGGCGGCACCACTTGTGAAAACCCACCAGGATTGCGTGTAAACGGTACACGTCAGTTATATCTTGCTTACTTACGCGACCCGTTTGGTAATAAATTGTGTGCAGCGCATGTGTTATCTGCCTAGATGATGATATTGCTCTGTTGATTAGCTCATGACGGGACTATGTTGTTGTTCCCGTCATGATTTAAGCAGTACAACTTAATTAAGCGGTTTTACGCACCATAATATCCAGAATTTGCACGTCGGTTTGGGTCATAGAACCATTTGCTAAGGCCGATAAATTGCGGATTGAGGTATCCACATCGTTCGCTACAATCCCTTCATTACCCGTTACAAACACGCCATCTAAAGCCATGAGTGAGGCTTTCACTGCTGCACCTGCAGAGGAAGAGACTTTCATCGCGCAACTGGTTTTGGCTCCATCACAAATAATCCCAGCAATGTCACCAATCATACTGCTGATCGTTTGCCCTATTTGGGCGAAATTACCCCCTAGCAGATAGGTCATGCCAGCAGCTGCGCCCATTGATGCAGTTGTTGCACCGCATAAAGCTGAAAGTTTGTGTTGGTGGCTTTTGATGTAAATTGCCATCAAGTTTGCCAACACCAATGCACGTAAGGTCTCTTCTTCACTCGATTTGAGAAAATCGGCGGTAACGACGACGGGCATAGTGGCCGCAATACCTTGGTTCCCTGAACCAGAGTTGCTCATAGCTGGTTTCATCGCACCATCCATACGAGCATCGGATGCCGCTGAAGTTCTTGCAAGAATGTCGGTTAATAGGCCGCCAGACAGCAGACCGCGCTCTACGTTACGAGCAAAGGTGGCACCGATTCTCAGACCATAGTGACCAGATAAACCTTCTTGAGACAGGGCATCGTTGAGCACTTTTGCTTGTTCAATAAAGCGAATGTCTTCAAGTGGCACATTGAGTG
Source organism: Vibrio tritonius (assembly GCF_001547935.1). Lineage (NCBI taxonomy): Bacteria > Pseudomonadati > Pseudomonadota > Gammaproteobacteria > Vibrionales > Vibrionaceae > Vibrio > Vibrio tritonius. Next base: position 2,122,905 of record NZ_AP014635.1, on the reverse strand, counting down.
CAAACTCATACACGTCTTGTGCAGAGAGCGACTCGAATGGGTTAGTGGAGACCTGTTCAGTGTCACTTTGTTGTACCAGCGCTTGACGATAAGTAGTGATGCCATTCTCTTCGATAGAGACAATTTGGGTATGGCTGTCGGCAATGGTGACGGTTACGGTATTTTCACCGTCAGATAGGACCACTTTGGCATAGAGAATATTGGAAACGCTAGCAACCTGAACGCGAACCACACCTTGATCCAACATTGCTTTAGCCGCGCTAACATCGTCAGGGGTGATCGCTTTTAGAACTTCTAATCCAGCTTCGCAATTGCCTGCTAAAGCTCCAACTGCAGCGGCAATGGGCAAACCCACAGTGCCGGTTCCCGGAACACCAACACCCATGCCATTTTTCATTAGGTTAGGAGAAACAAACACATCGATAAAGCGTGGGGGATTAGGCAATAAAGTACGCGCTTTTGCTGCCGCCAGCGCCACTGAAACAGGCTCAGTGCAACCTAATGCTGGAACCACTTCTTTTTTTAATACGGAGAGTAAACTTTCCCATGCTTGCGTTTTCATCGATTATCCTTATTTTCCAGCTTAGGTTAAGGTAAAACTATACCGACCCTACTTGAGAAATGTTTTGCTTTGTTTTGATATAAAATCGCAATATGCAGTATATTTTTCTCTATTTGTGGGTTTGTGGAGTAATCTATTTCATTTGACTAACCTGTAGCCAATAGAACGTTGCTTTTTGGGGATGTCGATTGTTTGCCCACTAAACGGAGTGATAGGCAACAACTTGCTCGCTGGGTAAATTATTGCTTATGGTTTAATGCTAACTTATTGATATTAAGCGAGGTGTTGTTCGGTGCGTATATTGCATACTTTAAACAACACTTATGATGAGCTATCTACTTATATGCCAGCTGAAGGCTTTATAAAGAGGATAGTTTTCTCTTTGGTTGATAAAGATTAGGATTTAGGAGTTTCTATGCCTGGAGCAGCAAGAGTTGGTGATATCGATACAGGGCACGGCTGTTTTCCTCCCACCGCGATTACAGCGGGTAGTGGTGATGTTTTTATCGATGGTATTGCGGCAGCGCGTGTAGGTGACCCACTGCAGTTGCATTCTTGCCCATGTCCCAAAACACCTCACGGCCTTCATGGGCGCAGTGTCGCTGCGGGGTCTGGTACAGTTAAAATTAACGGTGTTGCGGCTGCGCGTCTTGGTGATGCTGTCGATTGTGGCGGGACTATCGCTGTTGGATCTGGCACTGTGATTATCGGATAACGCATAATAAGCATAAAAAAACACCGTGATATCACGGTGTTTTTTTATCTGTTCAATTCTTTAGCACGGCTTTACGGAGTCACGTTTGACCATGGTTGGAGAATAGCGAGTTGAAATATCAGGGTTAATCGCTTCATCTCGTGATAACTGCAACGCTAACAAAGCGGCTTTTTCGGCCATCATGCTAATTGGGTAGCGCACGGTAGTTAGCCTTGGTTTCATGTAACGAGCAATTAATCCGTCATCGAAACCAACAATGGACATTTGATCTGGAATCGCGATGCCATTTTCATCCAAAATAGAGAGTGCGCCCGCCGCCATGTAATCGTTATAACCCACCACGCCAGTGATTGGGATGGATTTAGTTAACAAATTGGTCATGGCCGCTTCGCCACCTTCTAAACTTGGTGCGCCATAATCAATATAGTCTTCGGAAAGGACAATACCATTATCAGCTAATGCGGCTTTGTAGCCATTGATACGTTGGTCGACGTCCTCAATTGGATGATTTGAAGCGATACACGCAATATGCCTGTGACCACTACGAATCAAAAATTCCGTCGCTAAATAGGCTCCTTTGAAGTTATCTAAGGAGATATAACGGTGAGCGATTTCAGGAATATGGCGATTAATCAGCACCATTCCTTTTGCTTCTTTGGCAAACTCAATTAACTCGGCATCGCTCAATGCTTTGGAGTGAATGACTAATGCATCACAGCGGTTGTTGATCAACAGTTCGATCGCTTGGCGTTCACCCTCTTCGTTGTGGTATCCATTACCGATCAGAACATGTTTGCCATTTTGATGAGCAACCATATCTACGGCTTTGACCAAGGTACCAAAAAAAGGGTCAGACACATCTGAGACCAAGACTCCCATTGTCTCTGTGCTTTGATTAACTAAAGCGCGCGCAGCAGCGTTTGGGCGGTAACCCAGTTCGCTCATTGCTTTGGTAACGGCTTCAATAGAAGAAGCACTGGCTTTGGGAGATTTATTGATCACGCGTGACACGGTAGCGACTGAAACGCCGGCCGCTTTCGCGACATCTTTAATGGTGGCCATAACACCTAACTCAACAATTCGTAATTAATTAGAATTAAACACTTTTCAATGAATTATGGCAAATTTGAGTGGGTATTTTATGCGTTAGATCGATGAGAAATAAGCCAATTTTTGAGATTGTACTTGAAGTCATTTGCCTCGGGGGCGTGATGACCCATTTGCTGAGCTAAAATGGAGCGCTACATCAACTATCTGTTGTGCCTTTAAAGCATGCTTAGGATAAAGCATGGTGGTCATTTCTGTTATTTATTCCTGTTTTGCCAATGAATTGCGAATTCGTTCGTGTGCTTATTAATAAAATAGCCAACACTTATGATGGGTTTGTACACTGGATGTTGCTAAGCTGTGGCTTTAATAGCTCTTAGATAGGTTTAATCGTCATATCAGACCATTTTCTAATATCACATTGCTATAAGCACCTAATTGCTCAATATTTAATGATGTCGGACGTCATTAGGTCGGAGGCAACATGGAAGAGCATAAGAAAATAAATGCAACATTTGATTACACCAGCTTTTTAGGGGCGTCGTGCACTAAAAAGTGGACCTTTGCCGATGTGCTCGGCTCGCTGTATCCATTGTCTGGGGCAATGGTTAAACATGTGCCTAACAGTCAAAAAGATCCAGAAGAACGTTTATGGGATATCGCATTAGATCGGCTTTCCAGTCGACGTAGTGATGAGTCGAATTTGATTAACTTGTTCCGTCTTGCTCGCCAAGAGGGGATCGACCAAATTAAATTGATTATGCCTTACGCACTAGAAGAGCAGCAGATCGATATCATCGAGCAAAAAGGCAAGGTGCGAATTCATTGTTCCGCAAGTGATGAATTTGTGGTGGAAGTGTCGAGCCATTTAGAAGCGGCAGAATAGTGGGGCTAATCACGTTATTGAGACCACTATCTACTTCAAGCGCGAGTCTTGATTGAGGAACAACCTTGTTCAGATGAGCTCTTTGTTTAGATAATCTATTTGTAAAAAAAACGGGGCACAAGCCCCGTTCTCGATCTTTGGAAAGGTTAAGTGCTTAGTGGGCAATTAGTCCGTATTCTTTATCCAAGATATCAATGATTTCTTGTTTAGGGTTGTTACTGAGTTCAATTGGCTTACCAATGATTTTTTCAGCAATACCCAAGTAAGTGCGCGAAATATCCATCAAAGCTTCAAGCGGTAGTGCATTATCACGAGCGAGTGCTTCACGTTCAGGCATACGTTCTTTGTTAAGCAGAATATCTGGATCTGGGAAGTAGTTGAGTAGGAACTGGCGGAAGCCTTCTTTTGAGTTTTCCACGATCTTACCGTTGCGGTATTCCGCTTCATCCCAAATACGAGAAGAATCCGGAGTGCCAACTTCATCCATGTAGATCAGTTTTTCAACGCCTTTGGCATCTGAAACGTAACCAAATTCAAATTTGGTATCAACGAAGATTTGATCAATTGCCGCTAGAGCATCACTGATCACGTTGAAACCTTGTTGAAGCAGGGTTTCATACAAATCGATATCCGCTGCTTTGCTAAAGTTGAACGCCGCAAAATTGTTTTCCAAATCCTGGCGAGTGATGTTTACATCATCTGCTTCAGGAACTCCAGGAATGCCGCGAAGGATGCCTTTGGTTGATGGCGTCATCAGCAAATTAGGCAGGCGAGAATCTTTTTCTAAGCCTTCAGGTAATTGGATGCCGCAGAATTCGCGTTCACCTTTCGTGTAGGCACGCCACATTGAGCCGGTGATGTACTGGCGACAAATTGCTTCAACTTTTACGGGTTTGGCTTTTTGTACGATCCAAACAAATGGATGTGGAATATCCAGAATGTGGCTGTCAGCCAAACCATTTTGTTTAAACAGATCAAACCAATGATTAGAGATAGCATTTAATGCTGCGCCTTTGCCTGGAACACCGTTAAGGCCACCTTCTGCATGCCACACACAGTCAAACGCAGAGATACGGTCACTGATCACCATGATGGCAAGCGGGGCATCGGGTGCTACGTCATATCCTTTTTCTTGGATCAGACGGCGGCTATCTTCTTCAGTTAGCCAATAGACTGAACGAACTTTACCGCTATGAACGGGTTGGTGTGTACGAATTGGGAGGTCGTCGTTGACGGCAAGGACTTGATCTGCAAGGCTCATTTAGACATTCCTATCTTATTTCAAACGTCGTTGAGAAGAGATATCAAACAGGAGAGATATCGTTTACTGCGTGCATGATACCAGAACTGTCCTGCGCCGCCAGAGAAAAAGCAAACGTTTGCCTAATTAATGAATTTTTTCACTGTTTTGATGCGTTAGCGCAGTTTTTAAGAGGGGATGATGTAAGTCTCAATCGCCATTGAGTCGTGTATGGCTTGAAGAAAAAGTCTCCTACGACAAACTCATGCGTATATGAGCGTTGTCTACAGCATAGTAGGAGAGAAAGTTACAGTAAATGTGTTGCAAAGGGCAGTGAATTTAGTGAAGCGCACTACTTTGTGAATCAACAAAAAAGACTTCGCATTGGTATTGTCGGCCCAGTTGGACTAAGCGTTCTCGATCTGCCTCGCGGATTGCTTTCGAGACAACCACCGCACTAGCATTACCACTTTCAATGGCTTGAATGGCAATCGATAATTCATCACGCGATTGAGAAGGCTTCATATGGATGATTTTTTCACACCGAATACGATAGGCTGCCAGCTCATTCACTCGAGGGCGGCGGCATTCGGCAGTAAACAGAATCCATTGTTGCTGCTGAGACAAACGTTCTAGACGCGTCATCATGTTGAGGCTGGTGTTGGCATTAACAAAAGAAGAAACAAAGTGCTCTTGAGCCAATGAGGGGAGAGAACGATTTAGGTGAATCATAATACTGTCCTTTTACACATGCTGTATGTGTATACAGTATATCTATACAGGTAGCTGATCAAGTGTTTATTTGTGCGTAATTTACACAAGTTGCTATTTTTGATTGAGGTTTGTCGAGCTAACTAATTGAATTAATAGTTAAATAAAATAATAGCGGTTTTGTGCTACTGAGTGAGAGAACGGTTTGGATTGTGACTTTCTGCACGTTTTTTGTTCGTGGTTTATACAGTGGTTACCACTATTTTCTGCTCATTACTGATGATGTTCAACCACTGGTGGAGCAAAGGCAGAAAACAAAAAAGCGCCATCAAAGGCGCTTAGTGCTTCAAAATGTGTACTTATAATGTCGGGGCTGAAGGTGAGTTTTTCACTTGCTGGCGAAAGGCCAGTTCTTCTAAGTTATATTGGCGTACGTCTAAACGCGCATGCTCATTACATCCTTCACAGGCGTAGAACGCTTTGCCATCAAAGTATTCGTGTTTTGTTAATTGACCCGGGCGTTTACACCAATCACATACCCGTTGTTTGAGTATCATTTTTTCTCTCCCACCTTGAACTAAGGCGTTAATAGTTATGTGTATTATTTCATAAAAGGCGAAGTGACCAAAGGGGTTCTTCGCAACTGTGACAGAACTGGAACAGAAATTGATTGCTTAAGCGTACTGCCATTATGTTACGTTTTGATGGAAAAACACTTCTTCTTTAGGGCTATTTTCAAATTATCGCTTGCGATGGGCCATGACTATCTTGACTGCACTATTGAGGCGTTTCATCTCTTCTTCAGAGCCCTTCATATCAGGATGGTAGATTTTTGAGAGCTGTTTGTAGCGCAGTTTAATCGCCTTTTCATCAGGAATCTGATTAGGCATAAAGCCAAATAGCGCGCATGCCACGGCGAGGTTTTGATTGGTTTGAGGCGGTGATTGTGGTGAGGGAGGTGTTTGTGTCTTTTTTGCTAATAATCGGGTTAGCTTTTGTTTGTCACTTTGTAAGCGAGAAACCTCGTTAAATAGGGTTTCTAACTGCTGTTTCTGCTTCTTCAGTTGCTTTTTTTGTTGATTGAATAGCTGTTGTTGTGCGTGCTTTTCATCTTGTTGATGCTGTACTTTTTTCTGTTTCCGACGTCGCCACAAAGTCATACTCCACATTGAGGAGAAGATAATAATTAATAGGCCCGCCAAAAGTAAGTAATCACTAGCAACAGAACCACTGCCATTGGGAATATCATCTGACGATGCGCTAGGTTGAGCGTTGTTTAATAATTCGGTGTCGTTTTGTGAGGGAGTTGGAATCGCTTGTTCTAGCTGTTTAATCGATGCGACTTGCTTAGCACGCTGTTGATTGAACTTGTTTTCTAGGATTTTTGTATACTTCGCCTCGGCTTGAGGATCTTTTGCGCTGGCAATGCGATACCAAACCTGGGCTAAATCTTGCGCGTCGATACGCTGGGCTCCGAGCTTTTGATAGTAGTCACCTAATGTTGCTTGCGCGGTGGTTTGTCCCAATGTGGCAAGTTTAGTGAGCCAATAGACGGCCTGCTGCGGATCTTTGTCTGTTCCCAAACCGTAGAGATACGCCTCCGCGACTTGTTCTATAGCTTTGTTATGACCTTGCTCTGCGGCTTTCTCAAACCAGTAAAAGGCATCGGGAAGGCTGCGAGTCGTGTCTTTTCCCTGTTGGTAGGCTAAACCTAGGGCATATTGGGCCTGAACGCTATTGGCTTGAGCTTGAGTGAGAAGCACCGATATATCGGCACCGTGAGTTAAAGGAGTGAAAAACAGAGCTAACAGAACAAACAATCGCAACACAGTCGTCAATCCATGATGAAAAAGGGTGTTACACACGCTAACGTGCGGTGGTAATCAACCGCTGGAACGGAAAATGAGATCTTGTCTATCGATATGCCAACATGCAAATTACAGGGCTGTGCACGCACGTTTGATGTAAAGCAATGCATGGATAAGCCACGAGTTTTGTCTGCTGGATAGACACTACAAAGAATAGAGGCAAATGGTGTGGATTACCACACCACTTAATAACACCTTCACTAAAACTTGTTTGTTACTTAAGCATTTTAGGCGCTTGCGCACCATCAATAGGGCGGCTAACTGAAACGCGGCGGCCTTTTTTTAATCCCACTTCGTAATCTTCTGTGAGGTTTTTTATTGCTTCACGCATTTGTTGTTTAAAGGTTTCACGGTCGATGTTTTCAAACTCTTTATCAATATAGCTATTGATTTTGTTGGCTGAGTCTTCATCGGGTGCGATTTCTGGTAATTTCTCAAGCGCGCCTTCAATCCAACCGGAGAGGAAGGAGTTCACTCGTCGAGTAACTTCTGTCGACGAGGTGCCACTGCCCGCAAAACTGTTACGAAATTGACCGGTTTGCTCATTCATCTCACGATAAATAATATCAAAGGCAAAAGCTGCGAAGATGGCACGATCCGCTTCACCGATAAACTCAACGCGTTTGAGTCCTTTATGGTTGAGAAGCACCGCTTCAACACCAAATTTCGTGTTGATACCACGAATAATGCGCAGGATGTTAGAACCAATATTGGCGGGGAGTAGATGGGTAGATTGCGTTTTACCCATTTTGATGAATTCGATGTCGTCTTTATCGAGACCGTATTTCATCATCAAACGGTGTGCCATTTTTATGGCATTCGCCGCTTCGTTTACGTTAGCTGAATTACCCAGTTCAAGACATTTAGCAATTTTCTTGAGCGCTTTTTGTTTATCTATAGGCATGCGAAAAAACGATTTATGGCGTTTGGAAAAGTCCGTTATTTTAACGTTTTTAGGAAAAAATAGAAAGGGAAGAGGCTATCTCTGTGCGAGATAGCCAAAGAAAAGTGAATTAAATACCGAGTGAGTCGAGCAAATCATCGTTTGAATCATCGCTTGCGGCTGGCGCTGGCTTGTCTTGTGACATTTGTTTGCGAGCGGCTTCTAAGATTGCATCAGGGCTTTCGTCTTCACGAACTTCAAAATCTTCCAACTGGATGAACTCGGTTTTGTCCATCGCTAACTCAAGATAGAAAATGTTGTTGTTTTGAGTTGAGAAGGTAACTCGACGAGCTTGAGGACGGTCTAGATTGGTGTCAACCGACAAATTAACTTGTTTGTTTAAAGACAACATCTTAGGTTGGTTTTGGGTGATATTGGTTTGCAGTTCTTTACGCACTTTGTTTGTGAAATCGCCGACCAATTGGTTCATCAGTTCCCCAAGCACATCGCCCACTTCGTCGGATGTGTGTAATACCGCTAATTCTTCTTCAGGAATACCCATATTACGCATGTAACTGGAGTAAAGTTCAAGAGCGGCTTTAGAGGTAAAGTTAATGACAACCAGACCTGAGAATCCGCCATCAAAGAGTACGAAACAACCGAAATCTGGCTTTAGCGACGTTTTGGTGATTTTTTGTACCATGGCAGAATAGGTGATTCTCTCACCTGTTGCTGAGCTTAGCACGGTTGAAACCGATTGACACAATTTCAACAAAATGTCTTCGGTAGTGATGGTCTTGTTTTTACTCATTATTTTAATCCGTCAAAAAAAACTGTTATGAGAAACGAAATAGACAACGTATTTGTAGCATAAATTTTCGCTTCAATTCATTCTGTCATTCAGATTCTGTTTTGAACACCTTTTTAAATGTTGTAAAGTGACCAAACTCAAAGATTAATTTATAAATTAACCCATCACCCACGGCTGATTGGATCAGCGATGTAGGGGCAGGAAGCACATGTTACCAAGACTTCACCACCAATCTGATATTGACCCGGTCGTGCATACGTATTTGCACGAACTGGAAGCTGCTGGCTTTACTGGTGACATCGAGACTCAATATTCAAGTCGATTCTCGGTTGCCACTGATAATAGTGTATATCAACAACTCCCTCAGGCAGTGATTCATCCGCGAACCACCGAGGACGTCTCCTTAATAGGAAAGATTAGTTCAAAACCGAACTTTTCGGCGATCACTTTTTCACCTCGTGGTGGCGGTACGGGAACAAATGGACAATCCCTGACTAAAGGTATTGTCGTTGATTTGTCGCGACATATGAACAAAGTTCTTGAAATAAATGAAGAAGATGGTTGGGTTCGTGTTCAGGCTGGCGTGATTAAAGACCAGTTAAACGATGCGATTCGCCCTTACGGCTATTTTTTCTCCCCAGAGCTTTCCACCAGTAACCGCGCGACATTAGGTGGGATGATTAACACGGATGCATCGGGTCAGGGTTCATTGAAATACGGTAAAACCTCTGATCATGTTCTCTCTTTACAAGCCGTGTTTGTTGATGGTTCGATTTTGGAAACGGATCTTTCTGCGGGGCACCCCACTGAGGGCTATGCAGCACAAGCTTATGATGTCACTGAGCAAGTGTGCCGTGACAAACGCCAGCAAATTGTGGATAAATTTCCGCCATTAAACCGATTTTTAACGGGCTATGACCTAAAAAATGCGATCGATGAAGAAAGTGATCGGTTTGATATCACGCGAGTCTTGTGTGGTGCAGAAGGTTCACTGGCCTTCATTACAGAAGCCAAACTTAATTTAACCCGCATTCCTAAAGCCCGTACGTTGGTTAACATCAAATACGATAGTTTTGATTCAGCGCTGCGCAATGCGCCTCTCATGGTGCAAGCCAACGCATTGTCAGTGGAAACGGTCGACTCTAAAGTACTTAACTTAGCTAAACAGGATATTGTTTGGCACAGTGTGAAAGAGTTGATTACTGATGTCCCGGGCAAAGAGATGCAGGGGATCAACATTGTTGAGTTTGCAGATCAAGATCAAGCACAAGTCAATGAGTTGGTAAGTAAGCTGGTGGCATCGCTTGATGAGACATTAGCGCAAGGCGAAGCGGGTATTATCGGCTATCAAGTGTGTGATGACTTGCCAAGTATCAATCGTATTTACGGCATGCGTAAGAAAGCTGTGGGGCTTCTTGGTGCAGCAAAAGGTCGCGCTAAACCGATTCCATTTACTGAAGATACTTGTGTTCCACCGGAGCATCTGGCGGACTACATTGTCGAATTTCGCGCATTGCTTGATTCTAAAGGCCTTGCCTACGGGATGTTTGGTCACGTGGATGCCGGGGTGTTGCACGTTCGTCCAGCGTTGGATATGTGTGACCCAGAGCAAGAGCGTATGATGCTCGAAATCTCCGATGAAGTAGTCAAGCTGGTTGCCAAGTATGGCGGCTTGATGTGGGGTGAGCACGGTAAAGGTTACCGTTCTGAATACAGCCCCGCTTTTTTTGGTGAAGAGTTATATAAAGAGCTGCGCCGTGTTAAAGCTGCATTTGATCCAAGCAATAAAATGAACCCGGGTAAAATTTGTACCCCTCTTGATTCCGACGCAGAGTTGGTGAAAGTGGCCAGTGTGATGCGTGGTCATTATGACCGTCAAATCGACGTTCAAGTGCGTGATAGTTTTAAACAAGCAATGGAATGTAATGGTAACGGCTTGTGCTTTAACTACGATACTGCTTCGCCAATGTGTCCTTCAATGAAAGTGTTGGCGGATCGACGCCATTCGCCGAAAGGTCGTGCTGGTCTGGTGCGTGAATGGCTGCGTCAATTAACCGAACAAGGGGTAGATATCCTCAGTTTGGAACAAGAAACCTACCAGAATAACGCCTCAATAAAAGGGCTTATTGACCGTGTTCGTAATCGAATCAACAAACGGCATGAGTATGATTTTTCTCATGAAGTTTATGAGGCAATGAATGGTTGTTTGGCGTGTAAAGCATGCGCTAGCCAATGCCCAATTAAGGTCGATGTGCCAAGTTTCCGCTCTCGTTTTCTTAATATTTACCACTCTCGTTATCAGCGCCCGATGAAAGATTATTTGGTGGCGAATATTGAAACCATGCTGCCACTAATGGCTCGTGTGCCCAAAGTGGTTAATGCCATGCTTGAACAAGGTTGGGTGAAGAACCTGACTGCTTCGACGGTTGGGTATGTCGATGCACCGCTGCTTTCGGTCCCAACATTAGCCAAAAGGATTCGTCGACATCCTCTAGAAAACTTTGACATGCAGCGCCTCGCTGCTTTGTCAGAGCAAGAGCGTGATAATTACACCATTATTGTTCAAGATCCGTTTACCAGTTACTACGAAGCAGATGTAGTCGAAGATTTTATTGCTCTGTTGGTCAAACTGGGTAAGAAGCCGGTGTTGTTGCCGTTTAAGCCTAATGGTAAGGCACAGCACATTAAAGGGTTCTTAAAGCAGTTTAAATCTACTGCAGAATCGGCTGCTGCTTTTTTAAATGAAGTGGCTCAACTTGGTATTCCCATGGTTGGGGTGGATCCAGCATTAGTGCTCTGTTATCGAGATGAATACGCTGAGCTACTCGGTGACCGACTTGGCCAGTTCAATGTCTTAATGGTTCATGAATGGCTGATGCCACGTCTAGCGCAATTTACCGCCAAAGCGCCGCAACAAGATAGTGCGCCTTGGTATCTTTTTGCACACTGTACCGAAAAGACAAAACTGCCCAATACAGAAAAAGAGTGGGGGGCTATTTTTAACCACTTTGGTGCCACACTACAATCTGTACCAGTTGGGTGCTGTGGCATGGCTGGGACCTTTGGCCATGAAGTGGATAAGTTACAGATGTCCAAAGATATCTATGCGTTAAGTTGGAAACCAAATCTCAACAAGTTACCAACAGATCGTTGCTTGATCTCCGGTTATAGCTGCAGAAGTCAAGTAAAACGATTTGAGCATATCAAACCTAAACATCCGCTGCAGGCACTGTTGAATTTGGTTTAATGGCGCGTAAAACCCTCATGATATATTGCCTCAGATAGGTAAAGCTCGACGTGTTGTCGAGCTTTTTATTGTCCTTTTTGGGGCTTGGGTATAATGTAGATGGTTTGGCGGGCGAGGGGGTTTACGCATGCAACATCATCCACTAGAACGAAAAATACCACCAGTCATCTTGTTTGTGATTGCACTCGCTGCACAATATTTTTCGTTGCAATGGTTTGAAAACCTTACCGTATTCTGGCCATTTCCTCTGATAGGATACGGTGTTTGCTTGCTGTTTTCGCTTGGTTTCGGTTTAGGCGGTGTGTGGGCTTTCTATGTCGCAAAAACTACGGTTGACCCGATTCGCTTAGAAAAAACGACCACTATGGTGACCGGGGGAGTATTTCGATTTAGTCGTAACCCTATGTATGTAGGCTTAGCGTTTTTGTTGCTTGGGATTGCCTATTATTTACAGAATGTGGCGGCGTTGGTGGTGGTTTGGCTGTTTGTTTTGTATCTACAACGTTTTCAAATTGAACCTGAAGAGCGTTTTTTGGTTCAACATTTTGGTGATGTCTATCGTGATTACCAAGCTAAAGTAAGACGTTGGTTATAGCTTGTTTAGTGAAGAGTCTATGCAAAAAAGCCCAATCAGAGATTGGGCTTTTTGTTAAAATTTTTATTGCCTGTTACGCTACTGCTGAACAGTGCTCTGTAAGAAAAGCGTTCTTACGTTCGTTAAAGCGAGCCACTAGGTCATCGATATCTTCTTGGTTGTATGGCTTCAGGCCGCTGGCTACCATACGTTTCACCCCTTTGCCAATCACAATGCCATCTTCTTTAAAGGCAAAGTTTAGGGTAACCACCCCACGTTTACCATCAACATCAAATGTTGCACCAGTAAATTCAACTTCTGGATGAGTTAGGTCTAGGCGATCGAATTCGACTTCCATACTTTCGTAAATGACGAGTGGGCGCTGGCAGTTAATCATCATTTGTTTCTCTTCCATTAGAGGAACCATGATGTGTGGGAAATTTTTGCCAGAAAATCGTACGTAATTTGTCACAACATGTTCGATAAAATCAGCATTGTGACTGGTTTCGCCAGAGCGGTTTAGGTGCAGATATTCTTTGCCAGCAGCGTCAACAACAGCGCTTTCTTCCTCGTTACGATTATCGATGTGTAGAAGTACACCATCGCTCACCATACCAGAAAAGTCGAAACGCATTTTTTGGCTGATGCCTTCCTGCTGAAGCAGTACCGCAAACAACAAATCACCAGGAACACAGAAACGTTTGCTGTCTTCGTCATGAATTGGGTTAAAGTCACCAGCTACTTTTTTAGCAAAGTGGCTCGCTTGTTGGCGAGTAAACTGGATTTGAGCATCGTGAGATGAAAAATAAGGAGTTAGAAACATAATATACGCTACGTCATCGAAACCGTGCGGCATTATACCCGACAAATTGCCATAAATGGTCTATCCAGTGAAATAAATCTATCGATCTCTAATAATTAATACGGTTAGGTTAATTATTCGTTAGTTGTAGGTAGTTATTTTGTATGGAATGATTCAATTTTTCTCTTTGTTGAATAAAAGAATAGTCACGTTATATGGGTTGGCGGCCTGGAGAGCTGATCCAGCTTGTATTTTTTCGTCATGTAAAGAAATGCATGAGCCTGCGGCAAGAACACGTTAACATAGCAACTCAAAGCAAAAGATAAGCATACGAATATCATGAAGCACATTACATTTTTTGAACGATTTGAAGCGGATATTGTAGCGGGTAAAAAGGTTATCACCATCCGTGACGATAGCGAGAAAGACTACCAAACAGGTGATGTAGTTCGAGTGGCGACGTTTGAAGACAATCGCTATTTCTGCACCATTGAAATTGAGTCGGTTAAGCCGGTCGGTTTCTCACAACTTACGGAATTTCATGCTCAGCAAGAAAATATGACGTTACCTGAATTAAAACGGGTAATTGATGAGATTTATCCTGGAGTTGAAGAGCTGTATGTGTTGACTTTTCATATTGTTAACCCTCGTTGAGTTCAGTTAAGGTATCGCAACAAAAAAGCCAACCGTGAGGTTGGCTTTTGAACATCAGTCACGCTTCCAAAGCATATGACAGAATTTCTGATCTGGGTCGCGGCTTAGAAGTAGGCGCGCAAACACATCGTCAAGCGCATCGTTCTCTTCATTGACTAGCCCTATGCGAACTTCCGCATAAATTTCTTGGTCGATTTCGAAACCTACATGTTCCACCCAATCTTCACCAATTTCGACCACTTCTGCCGCGCCACGATCTTCAAATTGGGCTGTAAACAGAATGACGTCTGCTGGCTCTAGGTTATCAGGTGCCATCTCTAAAAAGATGTCATAGGCAGTTTCGATAATATCGTCGTAAGAAATTAAATCAGTCATTCGTCTCTTATGCTCGGCTCATGAATTTACGTTCAGTAGTGTTGATCACTACGCGTTCACCTGTTGCGATGTACTCAGGAACTTGAACAACAAGACCTGTTGCGAAACGTGCAGGTTTCGTACGTGCAGAAGCTGAAGCGCCTTTGATGGATGGGTCAGTTTCTTCGATTACCATCTCAACAGATGCTGGTAGTTCTAAGGCAACTGCTTTGCCGTCAACGAGAACAACTTGCATGCCTTTGATGTCTTCAGTGATGAACAATAGTTCTTCTTGAATCTCTTCAGTTTTGAACGTGAATTGTGAGTAGTCTTCATTATCCATGAAGATTTGATCATCACCATCAACATAAGAGAATGACACAGAGCGCTTGTTCATATCAACGGTATCTAGAAAATCGTCAGATTTGAAACGTTCGTCAACGCGAGCACCTGTTGCTAGGTCAGTACAACGTAGTTTGTAAATTTTTGAGCCGCCGCGACCGCCTGGAGTGGTTACTTCGATGTCTTTAATAAGCAGAGTTTTACCGCCAGTAACGATTGCAAAACCTTTTTTTAATTCACTTGCCTTTGGCATGGAAAGATTCCTTCATACATAAAGTGGCTGCATTATAGCGAAGGTCGCGAGGGAAAAAAATATTTGTGTGCAGAACATTGCATCTTAGGTTACTGAGGTACTTAATGAGCGCTAAATGAGCGAGAACAGAAATTCTTGCCAAAGAACGCCTTTTCGCTGATAACACATATTGATTCATATCCCGTGATAGGGGAACATAACGCTGTTTTCTTCGAGACGCATTATCCACAGGAGCACGATTTTTTATGCCATTGCGTGTGTTATCAACCGAACAGCCTCTTCAATCTCAGTATGCTCCCGCAGTAGGGGAGCTTGTGAAATTTTTTCGCGCGGGGCTGGGAAGCAACCTACATAGTATCTACATCTATGGTAGCGTAGCGCGGCGTAGTGCTCGTCCGGGTCGTTCGAATGTCGATATTATTTTGGTGACACATCAACCATTTGAAGAGAATAAAGCGACGTTAGTCAATACGATACGGTATCGTTTTCAACGTAGTTATGCCTTTATTACTGACGTGAATGTAAAGACCGCTCTAGCGAAAGAGGTGGCTTCGCTCGATAGCCTGTTTTCTTGGGGATTTTTACTGCGCCATTGCAGTCTCTGTGTTTATGGTGATGATTTGCGTGAATGCTTTGGTGATTACGAGCCAAGCTGGGAAATCGCCAAACATTGGAATATGGATGTGGGTTACCGTGTGGCGTATTATCGCGCAAAAATTGCCAAAGCAAAGCAAGCTGAAGAACAGATTCGAGCTCAAACCGAAGTGGGCAAAAAGCTTTTGCGCGCAGCCTATTCACTTGTTATGTATCGTGATAAACGGTGGTATGACGATCCCATAAAGTGTGGTGCTGAGTTTTTACGTTATCACCCCGAGAAACAAGTGGAAGTGGAACGTTTAGGCATTTTACTAAAAGGAAAGCTTATCCCTAAACGTTCGGTAATTGGTCTTATCGATAGTTTTGGACCTTGGCTGGCTAAGCAGTATGAAAAGACCGAGTTTCGTATCGGGTAATAAGCTTGTACTAAAACAGCCCAAGCTGTGGCGCGTTCATTTGGTCAAACTGTAGACCAATGAAAGGTAAGATTGCATCAGCAACCGGGCGCAACTGTTTATCAATGTAGTGTTGATAATCCAGTGGGCTTTGCGCGTATTCCTTCGGCTCTGGCCCATTCACTGTAATCACGTATTCAATAGTACCTTTATTTTGATATTGCAGCGGTCGACCTAATCGTTCATTGATTTCATCGGCCATTTTCGCTGCTCGTACTTGTGGTGGAATGTTCTTTTGATATTCGTTCAGACGGCGTCTTAGGCGTTTTTGATAAGTGAGCTCACCATCCAGTTCGCCATTTTGGGTTTGCTCCACAATGCGACGAATATATTCATCGGGGCTTTCACCATGAAAGACCATAAGATACAGCTCTTGCTGAAAACGTTGAGCGAGAGGCGTCCAGTCAGTACGTGCACTCTCTAGCCCCTTGAAAACCATCTGCTCATTGTCACCTTCGCCTATCAATCCAGCATAGCGTTTTTTCGAACCTGTTTCAGCGCCACGAATAGTGGGCATAAGAAATTTGCGATAGTGGGTTTCGTACTCAATTTCCAAGATAGAATTGAGACGGTATGTGTGAGCTAAATGCTCTTTCCACCACTGATTGATGTGTTCGACTAACTGCTTACCGATAAGGTCGGCTTGCGCTTGAGTGTGTTCTTTACCGAGTGATACAAAGGTGGAGTCGGTGTCGCCATAGATAACTTGATAACCTTGCGTTTCAATTAATTGCTTGGTTTGCTTCATGATTTCATGGCCGCGCATGGTGATACTTGAAGCTAAGCGCGTATCGAAAAAGCGGCAACCTGATGAGCCAAGAACACCATAAAATGAGTTCATAATGATTTTGATCGCCTGCGAAAACGCTTTTTCTTGATTACGCTTTGCTTGGTCGCGCGCATCCCAAAGCTGTTCGATCATCTGTGGTAAAAAATGGCGAGTACGGTGAAATTGCCCACCGCGGAAACCGGGCACAGCTTGGTTGTCTTGCGGACCTATTTCCAATTTCAAACCTTCAATTAACCCGAGTGGATCGATCAAGAATGAGCGAATAATGGATGGATAAAGGCTTTTGAAATCTAAAACGAGCACCGAATCATACAGGCCTGGAATTGAATCCATCACGTAGCCACCGGGGCTTGCTAACCAGTTCTCCGAGTGCAGATTAGGGGCGATATAGCCAGCACGATGCAACTGCGGCAGATAGAGGTTGGTAAACGCTGCCACGGAACCACCGATGCGATCCAGCTCTAACCCGGTTAACAGCGAACGCTGGATGGCGAATTCAAGCAGGTGTGTGTGGGCGAAAATGCGATTTACCAGTACACAGTCTTGTAGATTGTACTTAGCGAGTGATGGTTTATCATGGCGATACATTTGGTTTATTTCGTCCATGCGGTCATGCACATTGTGAATCGCTTTGCCTTCACCAAGTAACTCCTGCGATACCGATTCAAGCGACCAAGAACGAAAATGGTAGGTGGCTGTTTTTAGTGTATCGATTCCATCGAGTACCACCCGGCCTGGAATGGTAATAAAGCCTTGCTGAGTTTGCTCTGCGCTCCGAAAATAGCTGGCTTGATTTCCTCTGCCTAGCATCAACTTCATTTGATGCCATTGTGCACGGCGATGGAGTAATCGAAAGTCAAAATCAATGACGTTCCAACCGACGATGATGTCGGGGTCAAATTGGTTAAACCAATCGACCAAGGCAACCAGTAGGGCTTTTTCATCGGTCACCCACTGGATTGGTGTTTCGGCATCTTGTGGCTCACCAATCATGATCACGCGGCTGTCCATCGGGCTGTCTAAGCCAATTGAATATAGGATGCCTTTTTCGGAACATTCCAAGTCGAGGGAGACGACCTTTAAAGTGGGTAAATATTCACCCTTGCGACATTTGGCGTTGTCGACTCGAATATGTTGGTCGTATTGCTTAATATCCCCAGTAAATTCAAGGCTTCCCTGAATGAAACGCTCCATAAGATAGCGATCGGCTAGCTTTATGTCTCCCTCTAAAACTAAAATATCTGCATCCACTAAGCGTTTTTTTATTTGTAACGAATGCTGCACAGTTGCACAGTAGACTGCTACTAATGGCTCTTGATCAAACGATTGGAGTTCAAGTGGGCGAAACTCGATGTAACCCGATGTTTGGCTTGTTAATTCTTGTGCTATTTGCTGTTTTGCCGCAGGAATAAAAAAGACCGGTTTTTCACCACGGATCAAAAGTTGCGTCGGGCCGTGCTCTGTCGCTAGCCACAGTTCGATTTGGGTTTGGCCTTGTCGATCTCGAGCTTGGCGTGTGAGGAGAAATCCGGAGTGAAGGGTCAAATGGTTATTCCGTTTCATTGCATAGAGAAGCTAAAGAGGGTTTCATTTTAAAAATACTCAATCAATCATAGCAAATGTTGAGTATGGATACTGGCCGTCATTTTTGACTTTTCTCCTATCATATTCAAGAAAAGTATCGCGTAACCTTTGTTATTTTGTCCGTTTTAGTGTATTCAATGGAGTTAGCTTAGTGTTTCTTTGAGTTATTTGTTGTATATCTTGTTTTTCTCTCCGCAAAGTTGAAAAAAAATTCTCAATAAGTGAGAAGTAACTAATTGAAGTTAATATCAATTCTCTCTTTAAGATAATTGAGCCCAATAAGTACTTGCGAAAGTTTGCGTTTAAGCACATATTCGTAGAATGCAAGATTAGATAATGATGACTGACTAAGCATCCATCCTGCTGACCACTTTCTTGCTAGGTGGCGCAGAGCCGATAGATAAGCGTGGAGATACAAGTTTGATAAGTGTTTTCCTTGTAGATGATCACGAACTGGTGCGCACAGGGATACGACGTATTATTGAAGACGTCCGTGGAATGAATATAGCAGGGGAAGCTGATAGTGGTGAAGAAGCCGTAAAATGGTGTCGTAGTAACCATGCCGACGTTGTTCTAATGGATATGAACATGCCGGGCATTGGTGGTTTAGAAGCGACTAAGAAAATTTTACGAGTTAATCCAGACGTTAAAATCATCGTTTTAACCGTTCATACAGAGAATCCGTTCCCGACGAAAGTCATGCAAGCTGGAGCGGCAGGCTATCTGACAAAAGGAGCTGCACCCGACGAAATGGTGAATGCCATTCGCATGGTGAACAGCGGTCAACGTTATATCTCGCCAGAGATTGCACAGCAAATGGCTTTAAGCCAATTTTCGCCTGCCTCTGAAAATCCGTTTGCTGATTTGTCTGAACGTGAATTACAGATCATGATGATGATCACTAAAGGGCAGAAAGTTACCGATATTTCGGAACAATTGAATCTGAGTCCTAAAACGGTCAACAGCTATCGTTACCGTTTGTTTGCTAAGTTAGACATCAGCGGTGACGTTGAACTGACTCACTTGGCTATTCGACATGGAATGCTGGATACAGAGAAATTGTAGTGCCTGAGTTTGATTCCATCTCTTTTCTAAAATCTGTGACTCATCAGCCTGGCGTTTATCGTATGTATAACGCCGAGGCTGTTGTTATTTATGTTGGTAAAGCAAAAGACCTAAAAAAACGTCTTTCTAGCTATTTTCGTAAAAAAATAGACAGTGAGAAGACGAAAGCTTTGGTGAGCAATATCGCCAAAATAGACGTGACAGTAACCCATACTGAAACGGAAGCTTTGATTCTCGAACATAACTACATCAAGCAATACCTACCCAAATACAATGTATTATTGCGCGATGATAAGACCTACCCGTATATCTTTGTTAGTGGACACAAGCATCCAAGATTATCTATGCACCGGGGCGCCAAAAAGCGTAAAGGGGAGTACTTTGGTCCTTACCCTGATGCAGGAGCGGTGCGGGAAACCTTACATTTAATTCAGAAAATATTTCCTGTTCGTCAGTGTGAAGATACGGTTTACAGTAACCGTACTCGGCCGTGCTTAATGTATCAAATTGGCCGTTGTGCCGGGCCTTGTGTGTCATCGGTTATTTCCGATGCTGATTATGCAGAGCTGGTCAATTACGTTCGCTTGTTCTTGCAGGGTAAAGATCAGCAAGTGTTGGAAACGCTGATCCACAAAATGGAACAGGCAAGTGCACAGCTGAAATTTGAACAGGCGGCGAAATTTCGAGATCAAATTCACGCAATTCGCCGTGTGCAAGAGCAGCAGTATGTTTCTGATGATTCAATGGAAGATATGGACGTTTTGGGGTTTGCGCAAGAAAATGGTATTGCCTGTGTCCATATTTTGATGATTCGTCAGGGGAAAATATTAGGTAGTCGGAGTCATTTCCCTAAAATTCCACACAATACTTCCCGTGAAGAGGTGTTTGAGAGCTTTTTGACCCAATACTATCTGAGTCATAATGAAGCTCGTACTATTCCAACGAGAATTATTTTGAACGAAGGCTTGTTTGACGATACTCAAGCATTGCAAGCCGCGTTGACAGACGTCGCAGGTCGTAAGATTCATTTCCATGTAAACCCTCATGGCATTCGAGGCCGGTATTTAAAACTCTCCAATACCAATGCACTCACGGCGATTACCACCAAGATTAACCATAAGATGACCATTGGCCAGCGCTTTAAGGCGTTGCAAGAGGTGCTCGATATGGAGTCGATTCTCCGTATGGAATGTTTCGATATTTCCCATACCATGGGTGAAAGCACGATTGCATCGTGTGTGGTCTTTAATCAGGAAGGGCCAGTAAAACAAGAGTATCGTCGTTACAACATTACTGGCATCACTGGTGGCGATGACTACGCCGCGATGGGGCAGGTATTAGAGCGGCGTTATTCTAAACAACTCGATGTCGATAAAATCCCTGACATTATCTTTATTGATGGTGGTAAAGGGCAACTCAATCGCGCCCATGAGATATTACAGCAATGCTGGGGTGACTGGCCGAAAAGACCACGCTTAATTGGCATTGCAAAAGGGGTGACCCGTAAGCCTGGGCTAGAAACGTTAATTACAACGGATGGAGAAGAGTCGCATCTACCAAGTGATGCGCCAGCGCTGCATTTGATTCAGCATATTCGTGATGAAAGCCACAATCATGCCATTGCAGGTCATAGGGCCAAGCGTGGTAAAACTCGCCGTACCAGTTCTTTAGAAGGAATAGAAGGTGTTGGGCCGAAACGTCGCCAAGCATTGTTAAAATATATGGGGGGATTACAAGAACTTAAGCGAGCAACTGTAGAAGAAATCGCCAAAGTGCCGGGAATCAGTTATTCTTTGGCAGAAAACATTTATCAGGCATTGAAACAATAGGAAAAATGCCGCACCATAAACGCGCCGTCGATAAGAGCTTATAATTATGCGTTTTAACATTCCAAACATTCTTTCTTTAATACGACTTTTTCTAATACCTGTATTTGTCGTGACATTTTACCTTCCATTCAGTTGGGCGCCATTTGCTGCCGCGATGGTTTTCTGGGTTGCTGGATTTACCGATTGGTTGGATGGAATGTTAGCGCGCAAACTGGGGCAAACTTCCCGTTTTGGTGCTTTTATTGACCCAGTGGCCGATAAAGTACTGGTAGCATCGGCATTGATTGTTATCACCGAGCACTATCACACGATTTGGATTACCATACCCGCTGTGACCATGATCGCACGTGAAATTATCATTTCCGCATTGCGTGAATGGATGGCTGAAATCGGCAAACGTGCCAGTGTTGCTGTGTCATGGATTGGTAAGGTTAAAACTTTAACTCAAATGTTCTCACTTTGGGTGCTGATTTGGCACTATGACGACTGGATGGTTTGGGTTGGTTACGTAGCAATTTACATTGCGACCGTACTCACTTACTGGTCGATGGTGCAATACTTGATGGCGGCAAAAGATGATTTGCTCAGTGAAGAGAGCATGTAGCCACATCGAATAGCGAACGAAGAAAAGGCAGGAGGGATCTCCTGCCTTTTTCTATTTCATGGCGCTAGAAATGAGTATTTAGTGCATTTTCTTGTTTGGTGTGATTTATCTCGCGGAAAAATCGATATTTTTGTATCTAATTTAGCCAAAAAAGCCCGGTTTGAATGTTAAATAGCCAAACGATACAAAATTGGAAAAAATAGTGTTGACTCGCTGCATCGAATCCGTAGAATGCATCCCCGTAGTCAGGAACAACGGTGTTAACCGATTGGGTTCTGAACTTACAGAGGCGTGTTGGCAGAGTGGCCATGCAGCGGATTGCAAATCCGTGGACCTCGGTTCGACTCCGGGACGCGCCTCCATTTGCGACACTAGCTCAGTTGGTAGAGCGCAACCTTGCCAAGGTTGAGGTCACGAGTTCGAACCTCGTGTGTCGCTCCAAATTTTAAGATATGGAACTCATGTTCGGTATCAAGATGGTGTTTTACTCTTTCTGTAAAGGCATCACAAACCAGTTTTGTGTGCCCTGGTGGTGGAATTGGTAGACACAAGGGATTTAAAATCCCTCGGCGTTCGCGCTGTGCCGGTTCAAGTCCGGCCCGGGGCACCATCTATTTCGAAATACAAAATTTCGTATTTCATGCGACACTAGCTCAGTTGGTAGAGCGCAACCTTGCCAAGGTTGAGGTCACGAGTTCGAACCTCGTGTGTCGCTCCAAATAAGAAAGCCCTCACTTAACAGTCGGGGCTTTTTTGTTATTGCGTACATGAAAAGTTCACCGCGCTGATTTAGGCGGAGTTCCTTGCCAAGGTTGAGGTCACGCCAAGGCTATAAAAAGGGAACCTCGTGTGTCGCTCCAAATAAGAAAGCTCTGACTTAACAGTCGGGGCTTTTTTGTTATTGCGTACATGAAAAGTTCACCGCGCTGATTTAGGCGGAGTTCCTTGCCAAGGCTGAGGTCACGCCAAGGCTATAAAAAGGGAACCTCGTGTGTCGCTCCAAATAAGAAAGCTCTGACTTAACAGTCAGGGCTTTTTTGTTTCTGCGTACTTTCAAAATTCACCGCGCTGATTTAGGCGGAGTTCCTTGCCAAGGTTGAGGTCACGCCAAGGCTATAAAAAGGGAACCTCGTGTGTCGACTTTTTCCTTATCATCTGATGACGATTAATATTATGTCGGGATGTGGGATTTTTTGGTTGGTGGTAAAGTGTTCGCAAGTTGGGTCTGAAATGATCTAAAAGGTGGCTTGTTGTTCAGTTGATTGAAATTGCGAATATTTTTATTGATCTATTAAGAGAATAGGGTACATTACACCTGTTCCCGACGAAAGTGTTGGAACAGATGGTGTCTTACCCATCGCATAATTGCGTTGCCCTGGTGGTGGAATTGGTAGACACAAGGGATTTAAAATCCCTCGGCGTTCGCGCTGTGCCGGTTCAAGTCCGGCCCGGGGCACCATCTATTTGTGCGGTAAAACACAACGAATTCAAAAAGCCCTGACTTAACCGTCGGGGCTTTTTCGTTGCTACGCTTTATTAAACCTAGCCGCGTGGTTAAAGCTGGCACTCCATCCATACATCACACCCATTATGCTCAGTGCCGGAGTATGGTGCTGGAAGATGCTCAAATCCCAGTTTTTCATAGAGGGCTATCGCACCGGACATGGTATGTAAGGTGTCGAGGTAACAGTGCGCGTATCCCATTTCTCGAGCAAACTGAAGGCAATACGCCACCAACTGTCTTCCCATCCCTAGGCCACGAGCTTGAGGTGACAAGAAGACCTTTCTCAGCTCACAGCGTTCTGTTGAGCCTGCAAATGGGGCAATTCCGCCGCCACCGAGGACAACCCCGTTTTGTTCGATAACAAAATAGCCACTGTGATCAGAAACGGAATAGTGCTGGCTCATGTGCAAAACTTCAGCATCGGATGGGCCAAAGCCGTCGCCGATTGCGCCAAATTCCGCGCCCACGGTTTTGATAATGTGGCACATTGCCTCATCGTGATGTGAATCAATAGGTACTATCTGTGCTTGCATATTTTCTCCAATAGGAAAACCTCGTAAAACCAGTTGCTTGGTTAGTTGAGCCCACTTTGTCAAAGCAATTTGAATTCGTCAAAAGAAAACTTGGTGAACAAATACGCGAACTTGCTTTGAACAGTGCATTTCATTTGGCTTTAACAGCGGCTTTCGGTAGTATGTAAAGCTATTTGAAATACCCCAAGAATCCCTAAGGTCAATCTAGCGGGTACCTGTATGAATAACCATTCAGGACCCTTGGAATTCCTTTTGAGTTCCTAAAGGAAACTGCTGCATAGCAGACGAGGAAACAATGCAACATCTAGAAGAGATTATTGCTAACGCGGCCGCTGCCATTGAGGCTTCAGAGTCGTTAGTCGCACTTGATGAAGTGCGTGTTCAGTATCTGGGTAAAAAAGGTGAGTTAACTGCTCAACTACAAAGCCTAGGCAAACTACCACCAGAAGAGCGTCGTACTGCTGGTCAAGAGATCAACAAAGCGAAAGAAGTGGTGCAAAAAGCCATTTTTGCTCGTAAAGAAGCACTACAACGTGCAGAACTTGAAGCGAAACTAGCAGAAGAAACGATTGACGTTACTTTGCCAGGTCGTCGCATTGAGAATGGTGGTATTCACCCAGTCACTCGCACTATCGAACGTATTGAAAGCTTCTTTGGTGAGTTGGGCTTTACTGTTCAGTCTGGTCCTGAAATCGAAGATGATTTCCATAACTTCGATGCGCTAAACATTGCAGCGGATCACCCAGCACGTACTGACCATGATACTTTCTTCTTTAATCCTAAGTTGATGCTTCGTACACACACTTCTGGCGTACAGATCCGTACGATGGAGAACAACCAGCCACCATTGCGTTTCATCGCACCAGGCCGTGTTTACCGTAACGACTATGACCAAACTCATACCCCAATGTTCCACCAAGTGGAAGGTATGTTGGTTGACGAAAAAGTGAACTTCGCACAGCTAAAAGGCATTCTGCACGATTTCCTATGCAACTTCTTCGAAGAAGACTTGGAAGTGCGTTTCCGTCCTTCTTACTTCCCATTCACAGAGCCTTCAGCAGAAGTAGACGTGAAAGGTAAGAACGGCAAATGGCTAGAAGTACTAGGTTGTGGCATGGTTCACCCTAACGTACTTCGCAGCGTTGGTATCGACCCTGAAAAATACTCTGGTTTCGCATTCGGTATGGGTGTTGAGCGTTTGACTATGTTGCGTTACGGCGTAAACGATCTACGTGCATTCTTCGAAAACGATCTACGTTTCCTAAAACAGTTTAAGTAATCAGGGGCCCCAAGAGGGAAAAGAAACACTATGAAATTCAGTGAATCATGGCTTCGTGAGTGGGTTAACCCTGCGGTAACAACTGACGAGCTAACTCATCAAATCACTATGGCTGGTCTAGAGGTAGACGACGTTCTTCCTGTGGCTGGCGAATTTAACGGCGTGAAAGTGGGTAAAGTTGTCGAATGTGCACAACACCCAGACGCTGACAAGCTACGCGTTACAAAAGTAGACGTGGGCGAAGAAGAACTGCTTGATATCGTTTGTGGTGCACCAAACTGCCGCCAAGGTCTTAAAGTAGCGGTTGCTACTGTGGGCGCAACGCTACCAGGCGATTTCAAAATTAAGAAAGCGAAACTACGTGGTCAACCTTCATACGGTATGCTGTGTTCATTCTCTGAACTGGGTATCGATGTAGAATCTGACGGCATCATGGAGTTGGCAGAAGATGCAGTAATCGGTACTGATTTCCGCGAATTCCTAAAACTGAATGACGTGACTGTAGACGTAGACCTAACAGCAAACCGTGCAGACTGTTTCAGTATCCGTGGTATGGCTCGTGAAGTAGGTGTACTAAACCGCGCAGACGTAACGGCTCCTGCAAGCGAAGCTGTTGCTGCAACCATCTCTGACCAAGTGTCTATCGATGTGAAAGCAGAAGAAGCGTGTCCTCGTTACTTAAGCCGTGTAGTTAAGAACGTAAACGTTGCAGCGACAACACCAATGTGGATGCAAGAGAACTTGCGCCGCTGTGGTATTCGTTCAATCGATCCAATCGTTGACGTGACCAACTACGTGATGCTTGAGCAAGGCCAACCAATGCACGCATTTGATCTTGCACAGGTTGAAGGTGGTATCGTGGTTCGTCTAGCAGAAGCGGGCGAAAAACTGACGCTTCTTGACGGTACTGAAGCAGAACTTAAAGACGGCACTCTTGTTGTGGCTGACCACAACAAAGCACTGGCTCTTGCTGGTATCTTCGGTGGCGAACACTCAGGTGTGAGCTCTGAAACAAAAGACGTGGTACTTGAGTGTGCATTCTTCACTCCCGCTGCGATTCGTGGTCGCGCACGTGAATACGGTCTACACACTGATTCATCAATGCGTTTCGAACGTGGTGTGGACTTTGAATTGCAAGCGTCTGCTATCGAACGTGCAACTGCGCTATTGCTAGAGATCTGTGGTGGTGAAGCAGGTCCTGTTGTGACGGCTGAATCAGAAGCAAACCTACCAAAAGCAAACGTGGTTTCTCTACGTCGCACTAAATTGGACGATCTACTTGGTCACCATATTGAAGATGCAGAAGTGGTAGAAATTCTTGAGCGTCTGGGTATG
This sequence comes from Vibrio tritonius, assembly GCF_001547935.1. Classification (NCBI taxonomy): domain Bacteria; kingdom Pseudomonadati; phylum Pseudomonadota; class Gammaproteobacteria; order Vibrionales; family Vibrionaceae; genus Vibrio; species Vibrio tritonius. Next base: position 2,096,381 of record NZ_AP014635.1, on the reverse strand, counting down.
ACTGTAGAATCGACAGAGTCAGGTTGGACTGCAAAAGCTCCTAGCTGGCGTTTCGATATCGCAATCGAACAAGATTTGATTGAAGAAGTAGGTCGTATCTACGGTTACGACAATATTCCAAATCAAGCGCCAGTTGCTGGTTTGAGTATGAACCTACACAAAGAGGCAAACATGCCGCTTAAACGTGTACGTGACTTGCTTGTTGACCGTGGTTACCACGAAGCAATTACTTACAGCTTCGTTGAACCTGAGCAACAAAAACTGATTGTGCCAGATGTTGAACCTCTAGTGTTACCAAACCCAATTTCGGCTGACATGTCAGCGATGCGTTTGAGCCTAATTCAAGGTCTGCTAAATACAGTGGTTCGTAACCAAAAACGTCAACAACCACGTGTACGTCTGTTTGAGTATGGTCTGCGTTTCACTCCTGATCAAGCAGCAGAAAACGGCATGCGCCAAGAACCAATGCTAGCAGGCGTGATCTCTGGTACGGTAAACGATGAGCACTGGAACCTGACTACCACAACCGTTGACTTTTTTGACCTTAAAGGTGATCTAGAAGCCATTCTAGACCTAACGGCTAACGGTCGTGCTTACAGTTTTGCTGCTGTGAAACATCCAGCATTGCACCCTGGCCAATCTGCAGCAATCATTGTTGATGGCAAGCAAGTTGGTGTCATTGGCACTGTTCACCCAGAGCTAGAGCGCAAATTCGGCTTGAATGGTCGCACTATCGTATTTGAAATTGAATGGAATGCGATCGCGACTCGCGTGATTCCTGAAGCGGTTTCTTTGTCTAAGTTCCCTGCAAACCGTCGTGATATCGCGGTAGTGGTGGATGAAGCAGTGGCTGCGGATGTGATTGTTAAAGCCTGTGAACAAGCTGGTGGTGAGCTACTTAAAGAAGCGGACCTGTTTGATGTTTATGTAGGTAAAGGTATTGAAGAAGGTAAGAAGAGCCTTGCTATCGCTCTTATCCTACAGTCAACAGAACGCACACTCGAAGAAGCAGATATTTCTACTTCTGTTGATGCTATCGTTGCCGCAATTGGCGAACAATTTGGCGCAACTCTACGCGACTAAATTTGTTAGCTATACCGCAAATTTGCAAAAGAGGCTTCCTATGGAAGCCTCTTTTTTTTGCCAAGTTTGCCGCTTTCTAGTCGCTTTTTGTTAGAATGAGGTAAACTAACATCATGATTTTTTAGAGAATTTAAAAATTTGATCTGGGTGGGAAAATTTTTACATTTCCATTAAATGATATAAAATACTATAAAATATTAATTTTTAAGTATTATAATCTAGTTAATGCACCGTATGAGCTCTGTTTTGACGTCAAATTTTGGTCTTTTTCAAATTATATGCGTCTAGTTTTTGTCAGAGTGCGATTTTCATCGTTGAAAAAAGTTGGCGAAAATCATGAGCTTGGCATACACTTTTCAGGTGCGGCCGATATGTTGTTGATTCGGCTAGGCAAAAAAGTAGCAAAATGCTGCAAAGGCGCTGTCTTCAAGACAGCAAGATTAACTTAAGCTTTGAGGGAAGTTTTATGGCGCTCACAAAGGCCGATTTGGCAGAAAGCCTGTTTGAAAAATTAGGTTTCAGCAAACGCGATGCCAAGGAAACGGTTGAGGTGTTTTTCGAAGAAATTCGTCGAGCACTCGAAGGCGGCGAACAGGTAAAACTCTCTGGTTTCGGTAACTTCGATCTGCGTGATAAGAATCAACGTCCAGGTCGTAATCCGAAAACAGGGGAAGATATTCCTATCTCCGCACGACGTGTCGTAACGTTCCGCCCAGGGCAAAAACTGAAAGCCCGTGTCGAGAACTTAAAAGACGTCAAAAAATAAGGACCGAGCATAAGACCATGTTTTAAGACATGGTCTATATGCTTTATTCTGATAGGGAATTTCAGGTTAAGCGGCCTGCAGCTGAGTAGTAATATAAGGTTGCCAGGCTTGCTGATAAAGCTGCTGGGATTGTTTTCTCACTCTCGCTATTTGCGCCATTTCCATAGAACTGAGCGCTCTATCCTCGTTTAATGCTTTGCGTTCAATCTGTTGAATTTGTTCGTAGATGCTATGCTCTGCTCCATTCTTTACTTCTGCGATGTCTTTCAAGTGCAACTGGACTTCTGCAATGATTTGTGTTTTTGGCAAACGAACTAACACGTTCAAATCTCGGTAACCTGATGGTGCTGGGTGTTTGAAGCGGTTTTTTACTTTTACAATAGTCGCTTGTCGATTAAGAACTTCGTAGGCGCGCACAAGGCTTGGTACATCGTCAGCAACAATCGTTGCGCGAGCAAGGTCGGTGATACGTTCTGCTTGACCATTAAACTCGGAATCAATTTTATCTAAAGCTCGTTGCTCTGATTTCACGCCGGAGAAATGCACGGATGTGGTGGTTTGCATAGCAGCACTTTTACACAAACTTTCCAATTCATGTTGTGCTTGGTGAGCTTTACTATAGAGCACAGTAAAGTCGTTATAGGGTTGAATCACTCGAGTGTTGTTGCTTTGAATACCGTAAAGACCACTCAAACTATGACGAAAGACACTTGAGCTAATTTCATTTTGCGATTCGCTACGATCTTCCTTGGCGCTGGTATCGACAGAGGTGGCTGCAAATGCAGGCGCACGGCTGAACAATAACAGCATGATCGCGGTGGTGCGTAATAATAGGCTCATTTACTCTCCTTAGCTTACGCTATTGGGTCAGAATGGGAACAAAAAGTTTCTATGACACCAAGGCGTTCGGAGTTCGAGTATGTTGCTCTTAAGATATGGGGCTCACTAAATCGATTACAATCCTCTTGACCTATATCTGACAGTCTATTGGCGTGAGCAATATTAAAAGCTACATTTAATCAGACTGTTACGTAGCTAATTGGTTCCCAAGTGAGAATGTAACGAAAAGTGTCAAAGCTTGATACAAAATGGCTACCTTTACAAAATGGAATCAGGTAGTCTGAGCCCTCCAAAGACGTGCGAGAGAAACACAATGAATGACCCTGAATTTTGGCACAACAAATGGGCCAGCAATAAAATTGGCTTCCACCTCCATGATGTTAATCCGCTATTAACTCAGTTCTGGTCGGTTCTAGAACCTCAACGTGAAGAGAGTGTACTGGTACCTTTGTGCGGTAAAAGTGAGGACTTAGTATGGCTCGCAGAGCGCCATAATGAGGTCGTTGGAGTAGAGCTTAGCCAAATAGCGGTGCGCGCTTTTTTCGCGGAACACTTTTATACACCGTTAGTGACTCAATTAGGGAATCATCATGAGCTCTATCAGTTTGATGAGCTTTCACTGTATACCGGAGACTTTTTTACTGCTCCAGTCGACAAAGTGGATTTAATTTATGATCGCGCCGCATTAGTTGCTTTACCGCCAGAGATGCGTGTTGCTTATGCCGAACGTATTAAGCTATTACTCAAGCCTGGCGGCCGGATGTTGCTTGTATCTTTAGATTACCCACAAGAGGAGTTGGCTGGGCCACCATTTAGTGTCGCTGAGCAGGAAATCTGTGAACTATTTGATGGTTTAAAAGTGACTTTACTTGATTGCAATGAGGAATCAGCAAAAGGACCACAAAGAGCCAAAAAAGGCCTTTCAAGATTTGCTGAAACAGTTTGGTTGATCGAGAGTTAGTTCGTAAAAAAAAAGCACGTGATTCACGTGCTTTTTACTTTTATGAAAACATATGTATCGAGTTTTAGTATTCGATTTTTACCGCTTTTGCGCAATCAATGGCTTTATCAACCGCTTGTTGGGTATCTTTACCGCGAGCAAGCGCTACGCCTAGGCGACGGCGGCCGTTGATTTCTGGTTTAGCAAACAAACGAATTTGCGTTTGTGGGAGCGATAGAGCGTCTTCTAAACCACAAAACGCAAGATTCTGTGAAGTGCCTTGACCGAGAATTGCTGCGGATGCACAAGCGCCGTATTGCGTGATCTTGCCTATTGGCATGCCTGTAAAGGCACGAACATGCAGCGCAAATTCCGACATGTCTTGAGAAACAAGAGTAACTAAGCCAGTGTCGTGCGGGCGAGGAGATACTTCGTTGAAAATAACTTTGTCGCCTTTAACAAACAGCTCTACACCAAAGATTCCGTAACCACCTAGGGCATTAACTACTTGCTCTGCAACATATTCTGCGGCTTTTAAGGCGTTTTCAGACATCACTTGCGGCTGCCAAGATTCACGATAATCACCATCTTCTTGGCGGTGGCCGATAGGAGCGCAGAAATGCACGCCATCAACTGCACGAACTGTTAGTAGGGTAATTTCGTAATCAAAATCAATAAAGCCTTCAACGATCACTCGGCCTGCACCGGTACGGCCACCTTCTTGCGCGTATTGCCAAGCTTTATCAACATCTGCTTCGGTTTTGATAACGCTTTGGCCTTTACCCGATGAACTCATGACAGGTTTACACACACAAGGGATGCCGACTTCTGCAACAGCGGCTGCAAAGTCTTCGTAGCTATCAGCGAAACGGTAAGGTGATGTTGGTAGAGACAGTTCTTCTGCTGCTAGGCGACGAATGCCTTCACGGTTCATGGTCAAACGGGTTGCATTCGCTGTAGGCACCACGTTAAGACCTTGCTGTTCCAATTCAACCAATTTAGCGGTTGCGATAGCTTCAACTTCAGGGACCACAAAATGTGGTTTTTCTGCTTCAATGACTTTTTGTAGCTCTTCGCCATCAAGCATATTGAACACATAGCTGCGATGTGCCACTTGCATCGCGGGCGCATCAGCGTATCGGTCACAGGCAATCACTTCTAGGCCTAGGCGTTGACATTCAATCGCCACTTCTTTGCCTAGCTCACCAGAACCAAGAAGTAAAACACGAGTAGCATTTGCTCGGGTAGCAGTCCCCAACATACGGAAATCCTTATTACGTTTGTATCACTTTGTGAAGTTGCGGCAATGATACGCAAAAAAAACAGAAAAGCAAACGTTTGCGTGCCGCTACTATGGAAATAATGCCGATGACTTTACGCTGGATAAATGACGCCTTTATGTCATTGAACCATAACGTATCGCACAACTATTATGCGGTGAAGTGATAAGAAAAAAAGAGAACTTAACGATAAATCAAGCGAATAGTCGATAAGAGGTTTTGAACAGCGACAATAGTGTCTCAAACACACTGTTGCCGCTAATTGTATCCAAATAACCTCAAGATGCAGAATTCAACATCTTGAGGTTATTTGGGGATGTTATGACGAAAGCGCTGCGTAATCTAACTCGATATCAGGGTTAATGGCATCGAGAGTGGATTGTGTGCAGGCCAAATGACTGATTGATGCAGTGGCCATTTCGGCAAGCGCTGCTTGGGTAATCGACGAAAATTCATCGCCTCCCATGCGTAGCTGTACTAGGGCGACTTGCAGTGGCGGTAGGCTAGGGTTAAACGCCGCGTTTTCTGCATATGCACCGCTGTAGCGATGGCCTGTGCTGGTCGCTAGGCTAACACCACTGAAATTTTGGGTGTAAGGCGCGTGGCTGCGATTGAGGGCTTGTACACCCAACTGAACTAACTCGTTGTCGCTGTCACTACTGTAACTATGGTCGATCGTTCCCATTAGTAGAGTTGTGATATCAAGATCACTTGGGCCAAATGACTCTGGCAAATAGTGTTGCAAAGATTGGCCAACACGAGCAGGCAATTGGATTTTCATGGTCTTCGCGGTGGTCAGCTCATTCATAAATTGACGACAATGACCACAAGGGGTGTGGTTAACTGTTACATCGATAATGCCCACTTCACCTTTCATCCATGCATGGCTAATACCTGCTTGCTCTGCATGAATCGTTTGACCGAGTTGAGCGCCATAGAATTCCATGTTCGCACCAAAGTAGAGGCGACCACTTAAACCACGAACCAAAGCCCCTACATAAAAATTAGAAATAGGAACATAGGCGTAAGCCGCGGCTAATGGCAGTAAACAGACTCGCAAATCAGCGTCTTGATAACCCGTTATGTCAATAAGTTGGCTGAATTGTTCTGCAGAGATAGTTGCGTCAAAGTCTTGAGCTAACACGATAGGCGTCAGATACTCAGCGATCTGCGTTGGTAAGCTGTTCAGTGCCTCTTGAATACGGCCTTTCATAAGCTGTCCTTGTTTGTTTATGGAATAGTAGTGTAAGAGACGCTCAAAATAACGATGTGATCAATATCACATTTAAAATGAAACGATTTAATTATGTTACATAAGGAGAGTGAGATCACACTTGTTATCGATTACATCAATGCAACTGATAAAATAAAGCGGATTAGCTTTTCAGCAACCCGCTTCTTTACTTGGGTGCAAATTGCGCCTGTATACCGACTAAACCTCTACTATTGATCTTAAACAGTATTTCTCTTCATCCGTGAACCCCAAGTTATCCTGCGATAATGTGGTGAAGCCATACTACTGCCGTAAATACAATAGGCGCCAAGATCGATGTAATAATCCCACATAAAACTAATGCCAGTGAGCTAAATGCACCTTCTTGGGCATCACGTTCGGCACAGGTTGCGGTGCCTAGGGCGTGCGATACCGACCCCATTGTCAGGCCACGTGCGATAGGGTGAGTAATATTGAGCAATTTGAAAATCGGGTAACCTAAAATTGCGCCAAATAAGCCAACTAATACGACGACAATCGCGGCGATAGAGGGTTCTCCCCCTAAGTTTCGCGCCACTTCCATCGCAATAGGCGTGGTGACCGATTTTGCCATAAGTGATGCGATAAGGGTTAAATTGGTGCCCATGACCACCGCAATGATGCTTGCAGTCACCATGGACATTAAGCTGCCGATACTACAAGCCAGCATAATGATGCGCCAGTTCGCACGAATTTGTGGTAACTGTTCATACAGTGGGAATGCTAACGCGACCACTGCGGGGGCAAGTAAATCGCTGATGTAGATGTTGTCGGCATAATAGGTATCAAAGTCGATGCCAAATACCATCAAAATAACAATCAAGGCCACGATACTCATGAGCAGTGGGTTGGCGACCGGCGAATGAATTTTAGTGGCAAGCCAGCGACAAATAAAAAAGACCACCAAAGTGAGAACCAGCCACATTATGCTTTCCCCTTAACGCCGTTAGCGTCTGTTTTTATGTTCTTTTTTACGTCAATGCGCTTTTTATCTGCGTTTAAAAAACGATCCAATATGAGGCCAAGAGATACCATAACAATTGCACTGCCACCGATTGCGCTGGCGAGAATTGCCCATGCATTGGTTAATAGCATGTCGAAGTGGTTCATTAAGCCAACACTGATTGGTACGAATAACAACATCATGTAGCGGATAAAAAGATGAGCACCTGGACGAACCCAGTCAACGGGTGCGAAACCGCTGGCAAGGAGCGTAAACAATAGGAGCATACCGAAGATACTGCCAGGAATTGCAACGCCCAGCATTTGCTGTATCCAGTTTCCGATCGCTAAACAGATAAAGATTAAAGCGAAGGAAACAACATATTTTAGAAGTGTGTTTATCATAAAATGTCACATCAAAAGAAAGACAAACCAAATTAAGAGGCGAGTTGTTCTACGTACCGATAAACGGCTTTTAATATTGCGATTTTCTGAGTATCGCTTTCATGTTCATGGACTAAATTTTCCAAATTGAGCATGTAAGACTCAATGTGGCTTTCAAAATATTCGCGGCAGTGATTTGCCCAGCGACGTTGTTCTGCTTCATTGAGTGTCCAAGGATAATGACGAGCACGGTATCGAAACAGCAAAGGTTCAATGCGCTTATCACTATATTCCAATTCTAATGAGGCCAATTGATCTGGATTTGTTTCACGGATGATTTCCATGGCGGCCTTATCGGCAGGTGAGAAGAATCCCTGATATAACTGCGTATCCACATCTTCATCTTTCGCAAACTCACGTTCTTGACTAAACAGATTGATGAGCTTTTCTCGAATAGCTGGATGTTCACGCAAGGTCGCCAAATTCGCCAAGCATTGCTCACGATCGATGCCAATCACTTTGGCGTTTTCTGCAGTTAATGTTTTCGCTGGTGCTAAAATAGGGCATTTGTTTAAATGCACGAGTTTGACCGGAACGGGCAGTTCATCATCGGCAAGATCGTCTTTACGAGTATAGAGACGAGTCTGCAATTCTTCAGCGGAGAGTTCCAGTAACGGCGTTGGGTCTTTGGCCAGATCCACCGTAATCACAGCATTTTGATTGGTTGGGTGCCATGCGACAGGCACAATCCAACTGGTGTATTGGCACTCACGACCGAGCATGCCAGAGACGTGCATTAGCGGCGTCATATTAACGATATCGACCAGATCCGTTAATTTGCGTTTATTACGCATGCTGAAGAAATAGTCGAACAATTTAGGTTGCGCCGCTTTGACCTTTTTCGCCATTTCAATGGTCGCTATCACATCGGCTAAGGCATCGTGCGCGTTATCGTGTTCAATACCGTTGGCTTTTGAGAGGTGTTCTAGCTTAAAACTAGGGAACCCTTCATCATTTTCTGGCCATTCAATCCCTTCGGGACGGAGAGCGTGGCAGGCACGTAATACATCGAGTAGATCCCAACGAGAATTACCGTTTTTCCAACTCCATTCGTATGGATCAAAGAAGTTACGATAACAGGTATAACGAGTGACTTCGTCATCAAAACGAATACTGTTATAGCCTAGGTTGGTGGTGTTAGGACGTGACAATTCTTCATAAATTCGACCAATGAATTCCGGCTCAGACACCCCTTGGCTCATGGCTTTTTGTGGTGTGATGCCAGTTATCAAGGCAGCTTCTGGTCCTGGTAGATAATCGCTTGGTAATCGACAGTACATGACCAAAGGATCCCCGATGATATTGAAGTCTGCATCGGTACGAATGCCAGCAAACTGACTTGGCCTGTCTTTGGCTGGGCTAGTACCCCAAGTCTCATAGTCAAAGAAAAAGAAAGTAGGCTGGTGTTGCTGTTGCATGTTTAATTACCAAAATTATCTATGATTCCCCGCTATTAGACCACTGCAGCCAACACTTAGCAACGGATCTAGAGGCTTTAATGGTTAGAGACGTACTCACTTATGGTTTGCTTATCTTCATCTGCCTGATTTACAGAATTGGAGCGTAATGGGGAACAGCCAACTCGCTATATTGAGGTCACTTGGGGATATATTGAGGTTACTCGGGGGGATGTGAACACTTCAAATAGCGTTGTTTCTTATTTTAGAGAATTGAATTCATTTTACGAAAGATTTGTGAAAATAGTCAGGAAAAGCAATCTCAGCTATGTATTATAAATATTATACCCAAGTAACCTCAAACTGTTGTTCTGCATCTTGAGGTTACTTGGGTATAGGTATATAGCCAGACAGTTATTTTTCCCTTAAAGGGTGATTATAAGGATAGAAGTTATGCTGTTGAAGTTCTTCAAACGGTATTTTATTTTTTGCGGTTTAGTATTAAATGTTGGGCTTCTGTACTCAGTTTATTCTTTTAGTCATGCGCTTTTTGACGGCCAAACTGTTCCCGGAGTCTTTTTTAAAGTTGCGGGTAAATTGACGGCTCACACATCGACACGTTCTGTGGGCGATGTTTTTATGTCTATTGGCAATATGTTAGATACCCCGGTTTATTACTGGAAGCCCTTTGACCGACAACAATGGCCAACGGTAGGACCAGACTATGCATCACCACCAAGTGTTGGTGTAGAACCCAAAAAAAGCTTTTATGTCGTTAATTCTAATGAATTAATTGATGCAGTTCGCTTTGCTAAACCAGGGACCACAATTGTGGTTGCTGATGGAGATTACGTTCTGCAAGGCAAACGATTTGAAACCAGCAATGATGAACCAACAAAATACAATCCTATTGTATTAAAGGCAGAGCATCCGGGTAAAGTTAGGTTACTCATGACATCACTTGAAGGTTTTTATATTTCTCGTCCTTTTTGGACATTGACTGGGTTTAAGTTTATAGGTCAATGCTCGAATCATAGCTTTTGTGAACATGCTATCCATATAGTAGGTGAAGCGAATAATGTTCAAATTGTAAATAATGAGTTTGTTGACTTTAATGCAGCAATAAAAGTCAATGGTAATTCAGGGATGTATCCCGATCATGGAAAAGTTTTATATAACCACTTTTATTCTACAAAGCCTCGCGAAACAAAATACTCAGTAACCCCAATTAATATTGACCATGCCAATAGTTGGCTTGTTTCTCATAATATCATTCGAGATTTTATTAAGAATGGAGGAAATAAGGTAAGTTACGGTGTTTTTATGAAAGGGGGGGCTAACAATGGCATCATCGAAGACAACTTGGTGATGTGTAATACTTCGCAACGGCACTATGCAGGCTCGTCAATCGGTATTTCCGCGGGTGGCGGGGGAATGGTAAATAGCCGCGATGGTGTGACTTATCAAACCAATAGGCTCATTATTCGTAATAATATTGTCTTTCATTGCAGCGATGTTGGAATCTACTTAAATGCAGGAAGAGATACGCTTATCAACAACAACACATTGTATAACACCACTGGTGTCGATCTGCGTTTCGCTGAAAGCAGTGCGATGATAGTCAATAATATTTTTAGTGGTCACTTACGGGTGCGAGACGATGCCAAAATCATTTCCCAATCAGGGAATAGAATTTATCCACGAGGCTTTTTTACCAACAAGGAAGCGCTAAATAATCTGTTTGTTTCTCCAGAAACGGGCAACTTTACCTATGTTGATCAGGCGATCGACCTCTCTAAAGGTGCCACTCCTTATCCATTACAGGATAATGAAAAAGTTGCAGATTTTTGTGGTGACGATATTGCGCATAAGCAGAAGTTTGTTGGGGCTTTTCAAAATAGTTCGGGGTGTTTTTATCCAACGAAGTAGTCGCTCTGCTCACTTAGAGAAGCAGCATATGAAAGATTTAAAAGTAGTATTCAAGCGTTAGTTTAACGAAGTCGTCTCGGCGGATGGAGTAGAGCGAGTCCGTCGGAGTGTGGTTATGACTTACCCAGGCATCTAGATTAAGTTTCAAAGCATTATTTAAACGTTTCGAGGCTTCGATTTTTAATAAACGGATGTCACTATCGTCTAAATCTTGGGTTACTCCCAAGAGCACTTGAGTACTTGCCTCGTCATTAAGTGATAAACGTACAGCCGAAAACAGGTCATTTTGTCCAACGGCTAGAGTTGCAGGGCCTCTGGAATCATAGAGATATTCACTTAACAGGCCCAAGTCATAATTCGAACCGCCTATACCAAATAGGGTGTATTCAAAGCCTATATCGGTTGCAGTATAGGTTTGGTAGCTATCTTTATAGCTGGCTTCCAGTTTCCATAGCCAGTTTCCTTTCGTGCCTTGTACACTAAGACCTGCGTGTTTCATCTGGGCGTAATAGGGAATAATTTTTGTACCTGCAGGAATTAAATAGGGCTCTCTATCTGTTCCTTGTAAATAGCTTAATCCTAGGTCCCAATCGCCAAAAGTATTGGTGTAACGCGCGGCAACATCTACATGATTCTGCTTAGCAGAGGATTCAAATTGAGCGTGGTCTGTATCTATGGGGACTACCGTTCTTAGTCGTCCATTATGGCCTGCAAAGGTCCGTTCGCGAAAATAAGGTAACAAATAGAGTTCGGTAACCCCCCAATCTTTAATCGAGGTGAGCTGCAACATAGGTTGTCCTAGTTTGTCTTCTCCATCGATTGCTTCAACGGAATCAATTTGGTTTATCACATCCACCAAATGCTCCGCCTCTGTCACCCCCCAGAACACTTTGTTGATGCCAGCTCTAATTTCATAATCACCCCAATAGTTGAGATAAAACAGTTCCCGAATATCACCATGAGTTCGTTCACTATCCATTTCATCGTAACGATAAAATGGGGTAAAAGTGATGCTCGACTGCGTATCACCAATATCCCAGTAAAACTGCGGCTCAATCGCTATCGAGATCTGGCCATTACGTTGCCCATCGACACCCGTTTGAAAAAATTGCCGATATTCTAAGGCAGTTTGTCCTCTCATATCAGGATGAAGTAATGGGGTGGCCATAACCCATACCGGTTGATAGAGAAAAAAAAGTGAACTGCTTAAGAGAGCGGTTTTTATAGCGGATGTGAGCTTACAGTGTTGCATAGCTTTCATCTCATCCGAGTCATAATATTTTGATTAAAGTCTCGTGCAGCTAACCCCGTTTTAAATTGAATATTGTGAGTAATGAGTTGGGTGCTCTTACCGGTTTGGTGATTCACCATTTCAAGGGTTAAAGCGCGCCAGTACTTATCTAAGTACATCTGGTAGTTGGATAGGGTTAATGTTTTTAATAACGCCTTTTTTCTATCATAGTATTCAGTTTTCATTGGGCGATATTCGATTTTATCTATCCAGGCAATGATTTTGGTGTAGCCGGATTGACGATCAATCGGAATCTGTTCGACGACAAAGCAAGGCGTACCATTAACAGATTCATCGCGCAGATAGGTAAAGGTGTATTTCCCAATTTCAAAAGAACTTAAATCTTCATAAGAGAATTCGCTGCCCATAAATGGACCTGATTTGTTTTGTGATGCGATCCGTTTAACTCGTTTTAAAGCGGGCAGATAGAGCCATTGGTCATCACTCCCTTTTATGTGGGAATGGGAGAGAAATACGGTGCCTTTTACATCTCTAGGTTCATCAAAGATGGTTAATCCTTTATCTCCATCATTGTTGACCTCTAGTGTCTTTGTGCGCATGATTCGAATGCTTTGATCTCCTTGAGCATTCTTCAGAATCATTTCGACATCGGCAGTACTGTCTTGCCATCCCTTGTCGCGCGCCTTACGTTCGGTGGCAATTGCGATCCCTCTATCTGAGTTGGACGCATAAGCGAAATTGCAAACACTGTTGAAGAAAGCAAGCGTGCATAGAATGGCCGTAACCCAACCTTTGTTAGGCCAAATCGCAGTGGAGTATGGTGTGTCCACAGGTTTCATTTTAAGACTCCTTAGTCACTGGTATCGCGCCGTTATTTCTGTATGGGTTTGACAACATGAACAGTATTCGTCGTTGGTTTCTTATCAAAAAACATGAGGCAACTGGGGAGAAAAACAAAATCGATCACCAGAGCTAAAAAGATGATTAGGGTACTTAATATCCCCATGTCTGAATTAAGACGGAATGTCGACAGAGTGAGAACATAAAATCCAGCGATCAATACGACGCTCGTAATCCAAAGTGCCCGCCCGACATTATGGAATGCAAAGCGGACTGCGTCTTCTGCCGACTGACCTTGTTTACGAGCCAACTGGTACTTGGTGAGGAAATGAACGCAGTCATCTACCACAATCCCCAGAGTCAGGGAGGCGACCACAGACAAAGCCAAATTAATCTCGCCTGATATTAAAGCCCATAGACCAAAGCCAATCAGTGCCGGAGCCATATTTGGAATGATACTGTACAAACCAAGTTTGAATGAGCGCAGAGCTAACACCAGCAATCCAGAGATCATAATTAAGCTAATGGGTAATGAAATCAGCATGCTACGCATATTTTTTGCACCAATATGAGCGAACATAAGTGAAGGGCTTGATTGAGCAATGTTGTGTATTTTGTTGTTAGGATTGTGTTGTTCAAACCAAAGATTGATGCGTTTTTCTAAGTCAATGAATTGCTGACTACCTAAATTTTCCGTGGTCACTTGTACTTTAATCGCCGATTTCGCCACGTTGATCTGGTTATTTAAATCCAAGCCGTAAGGTAACGACATCTCATACATCAACAAATATTGTGCGGAAAGTTCTCGGTTTGTTGGTAAGCGATAATAGTTGGCATCATCACCATGCATGTTTTTGTTCAAGCGTTTTAAAATATCAGTTAGCGAAGCGACATGGTCGACCTCTGGTTGTTGTCTCAACCATGCTGTGAAATCGTCAACCGTATTGAGAAACTCAGGGTCAACAATACCTTGGTCTTGTCCTGAGTTGACCACGACACTAATCGTTCCCATTCCACTAATATGTTCCTGCATAAAGTCAGCGACTTGGCGAAAGTCATTGCCTTTATTAAAATATTTAACTGAATCATCATTGATGGTGTTAGAAGGGATCAAGAATGCGCCTCCAACAATTGCCATTGAGGATGCGATAAGGAGCATAAGTTTATATTTCACAACGACGTCGGCAATTTTGTCGATAAAGAGCGTGCTTTGTGAAGTGGTTCTTGAGCCAATTTTAATCGGCAGCAATTGGAGTAACACTGGTAATAATGTAAGCGAAAATAAACAAGCGATCAGTACGCCAATTGCGGCAAGATTACCGAAAGTTCTCAGGACCGGAGAGTCGGACATATTCATCATAAAAAAGCCAACTGCGGTTGTGACCGATGTAATGATAACAGGCATCACATCCATCTTCATGCTATGCACAATGGCTGCAGACTTACCTTGCCCTAATTGCATCTGATGACGCATCGTCGCGATAATATGGACGCAGTCGGCCACCGATAAGGTTAAGATCAGCGTGGGAATATTGACTGTCGCGACATTGATGGACTGTCCTAACCAACCCGCAAGCCCCACTGTGGAAGTGACTGCAGCAATGATACAAATCAGAGTGGCAAACACACTCAGAGCAGATCGCAGCAGAATGACTAATACAGCTAAAATCACCAAAAACATTCCTGGCACCAAATGAGTAATGTCTTGTTGTGCCGATTGCATCAAGGCGTAATTCATTGCAACTAAACCCGCGCGATAAAACTGCACGTCCGGATAGTTCGCTTTTAACTGAGAAATCGTTTGAGTGACAAATTGATATACCTCGGCGATCTCTGCTGTTTTATTTTTTTCAGGCAGTTGTACTGTGATGTTAACTACAGCGATATCGCCATTTTGTGACACAATGGCGTTGCGTGTTTCTGGTGCATTAAGGGCAACTTGACGAATATTTTCAATTGTCTTGGCAGTGAAAGGTATTCCTCTTTCCACTAAATCATGCACAACAATATCGTCGGCATTTGCTTGAGTGTGTTGGTAGTTGGTCAGTGAGTCGACTCGGCTAGAGTAGGGCGTTTGCCATGCGGCTTCAGTAAGGTCTTGAATGAGAGTCAGGATCTTGGGAGTAAATACATTGCCATTATCGGGTGCCACCAAAATCGCTAAATTATCGGTTTTTGCAAATTCCGCTTGAATGCGTTCAAAGGAGAGCAGTTGCTCGTTACCTTTATCGAAGAAGATGTTGTAATCGCCTCGAAACTGCAAATCTTTAATGCCAATGGAAGCAATGATGATCAACAAGCCAATCACACCAAGAGAAATGAGCGGTGTAGACACTAGGCGCTGTAACCAAACATCAGGCCGCAATAGCCGTCCTTTATCGTGTTGATGCATCATTTCCTCCGTTTACCCTAATAATCGTCAGAAAAAATCGCTAACTAGTTGTGCCTAAATGTAAGTCATTCATTTAGGTAAATGCTGAATACAGAGCCACATAAACCAATCCATGGGGCTCCACTTTGCCATTCCTATCATCATTGTGCTTGTCGATTGACTTACTATTATTGGTAGCTATTCACCTCTTACTACTCACTCTTTTTACGAAGAGAGAATTTATCCAGTAGCGCATATAAAGTGGGCCGAGTGATGCCTAGCAGTCCAGCAGTATTAGACATGTTGCCATCACTCATTGATAGCGCTCGACAGATCGCTTGTTTCTCTGCTGCTTCGCGAACATGTTTTAAATTAATGTCTAATGTTGGTGTGTCTTGTGTGATGGGTAGCGCCAAATCTTGCACAGTAATGTTTTTTCCATCGGCCATAATACAGGCACTTTTTACTCGGTTTTGTAGTTCGCGGACATTACCAGGCCATGGATATTGCATCAGTGCTTGGATTGCATCTTCAGTAAAGCCATTGATCTGCTTACCCATTTGTTCACAGTTTTTTTGTAGCGCAGCACGTGCAATTAAGATGATGTCTTCATCACGTTCTCGCAGCGGTGGAATATTGATAGTCATTTCACTGATACGATAAAACAAGTCTTCACGAAATGATTTTTCAGTCACCATCTCTGGCAAATTTTGGTGGGTTGCGCAGACAATGCGAACGTTAACGGAGATCTCTTGTCGACCGCCAATACGGGTAATAACTTTTTCTTGTAAAAAACGTAAGATTTTGGCTTGCAATGCTAAGGGCATATCGCCAATTTCGTCCAAAAATAGAGTGCCACCTTCGGCGCATTCTACTTTACCTTTCGTCATCTTTACTGCACCAGTAAAAGCGCCCCGTTCGTAACCAAACAGTTCACTTTCGAGTAAGTTCTCGGGTATTGAGGCACAGTTAATCGCGATAAATGGTTGGTCTTTACGATCGCTTGATTCATGTATTGAACGAGCAAGTACTTCTTTACCCGT
This sequence comes from Vibrio tritonius, assembly GCF_001547935.1. NCBI lineage: Bacteria > Pseudomonadati > Pseudomonadota > Gammaproteobacteria > Vibrionales > Vibrionaceae > Vibrio > Vibrio tritonius. The sequence continues at coordinate 2,080,002 of NZ_AP014635.1, read as the reverse complement.
GCCGCTTTCGCCCAGTAAAAGCGTGCTAACATCAGTCGGCGCGATGCGTTCAATCAATTCGCAAACACGCTGAATCTTTGGACTGTGACCGATAAAGCCGTTATGTTCGAGCGAGTGTTTTTTCAGTGTTTCATTTTCTATCTCTAAATTAGCAATAAACATAGCCCGATTGATGATGACGGATAGATCGGACTCATTGAGAGGTTTGTGATGAAAATCAATAGCACCCATTTTTATCGCTTGGTGAGCCGAGTCTTTTTCATCGTTACCTGTCATGACAATAATTTTAGTTTTTGGCGCTATGGATAGAATCTCCTGCAAGATCTTAAATCCCTCACTGCTATTGTCCGGATCTGGAGGAAGACCTAAATCTAAAGCAACGACCTTAGGCTCATAGCGACGCAAGGCAATTAATGCCGAGTCTCTGTCGTGGGCTGGAATTACAGTGTAGTCATCAAATGCCCATTTTAGTTGATTCTGGATACCACGATCATCTTCAATAATAAGTAGTGTTTCCATTAAGAATGGTGCCTTTTTGTTTACAGTGAGCAGTGATGGCCTATTACATGTTTTGGGGAGGCATCCGGCTAATCTGCTTTTGTATAATTGGTTTTTGTTAGTTTTAATAGGTCGCAAAGATATACCCAAGTAACCTCAAGATGCGGTTTCAGCGAGAATGTATTCGCTTATAGGCAAGGCACCGATTTGAATACCTAGTAATCTACGTAGAAAATCGGTAACGCAGCATAGGAGCGAATACAACTCGCCCCTTGGGAGCTCATCAACAAGCCCATTTCTGCGCCCAATGACGTTGAAAGGGAATGACCATTCCTGCCGTCATTGAGCTTGACCTGTGCTCGTTGATGAAGCTCTGAAGTCTGCATCTTGAGGTCATTTGGGTATAACGCAATACATTGTAATGAAGTCACCTATCAATAATAACGTTTGAAATATTAGCTATTTTTATTTTGCTACCAATGTTAAATAACAGTTTTAAACTTGAGTCTTTTGGGCAAATACTGAACACAGACTCATCCGCTGGGATCCTATTTTCCATCGTTAGCAAAGTCAGTGGGAATCAGAGCGGTAAGTCATTTGGGTATATTGAAATTTTTAATTGGAATGGTTCTTACCCATATCACTGAACAAATAATTACCTTTGACCTGTTGTAATTTAAGCTAACTTTCCTTTTGTATCGTGTGATTATAGTATCAATGGTGGTGTAACATGTTTTTATTAATGATTAAAAAAGAACATCGTCACATTGAAAAATATATTTTTTTGATAAATAAACCACTAATTTCTTGATTGTAATAGGCTATAACGCTGACTTTAAAAAGAGAAGCTTGTGGTAGGAGTGCGCTAGATTTTATGTCATTGTTCTTAAATTTAAGACGATGAACATTGCAAACTTAGTGGAATATATAAAATGAAGCGAGAGCCTTGTCCTTCTTTTGATTTTACATCAATAAAGCCACCCAACTGCTCGATGAATTTACGAGCGTCATAAGCGCCAATCCCCATTCCAGAGTTACCTTTGGTTGTATCAAAGGGCTTAAATAAACGTGTTTCAATAAAGTGATCAGTCATGCCGCATCCATTGTCCTTAATCTCAATGGTGTAGTAGTTGTCTTTTATTGATGTAGTGACTTGGACTACACCATCGTCATCGGTTGCATCTTGGGCATTTTGAATGAGGTGCAATATCATATTGCGAAAACGTTCTTTATCCGTATTCATTGTAAATGTTTGCGTGCTAGAACCGTTAAACTGAGGAGGAGGCAACGTATTTTCTCGTTCATGGCAGCTCATCTTTACTAAGGTATCGACAGCAAATGTTTCGCCAGTATGGGATGTCATCTCCTTTTTTTTCAGGTGATTAACTACTTTGCTCAGTCTTTCGACCGCAGAATCTACAGTATCAAATGCGTCCTCAATAAATTCGGGATTATGTTTATGTTTTTGGGCATTTTTGGCAAGAAGCTGTAATTGTGCCAGTACATTTTTTAAGTCATGAGCGAGAAATGCCGACATGCGATTAAATGCATCAAACTGTTGGTTTTCCGCCAAAATTTGATTGGTATGATACAAGTTGAGATATACGGCAAGCTGTTTACTGATTGCAAACATAAGGTCGCGGTCTTCCCAATTGATCGACTCCGTCGCGTGAGGTTTTGAAATGAAGCAGACATGGCTGTCACCACTGTGGTTAATGATCGGCACTATATAATCAAAAGTGCGGATGGTCGAAACTTGCTGGTGGTCATAAGTAAAAGGGGTATTCGTATCGTGATTAGTAAGCTGCTTAATATCAATGATCCATTGATGCTCTATAGCAGCTTTAGCCAAAGGTAACAGAACTTCATCCTTCTCTGGGTAGCCTGCTTTGAGGTTATAACTGGTTTTGTTAGTGAACTTATCGCCATTTACCCTCACTAAAAGTCCTGCTTCACAATCAAACGGCTGAATAATGGCGTCTAGCGCGATCTGGTAAGGCTCATGGACGTTTTGTTCCAAAATGGCGGCAAATTTCATCCACTCTTCACGATACTCGTATTTATTGGCATAAAAGTGCTTGATGATAAAAACTTTTAATTTGCGTCGGAGTGATTCGGAAGTAAATAGACTAGCAAGAAGTAGTGCGCTAAGGGCAAAAAACACGTATTGGGCTACGCTCCCCCAATTCTCTCCTAAATAGCGAATGTAATATCCTGCCACAGCCATCAAAAGCAAATAACCACCAGCAATCGTTAGCAATGTGCTGCTGTAAACAACATCCCTTGAAACGTATATCCGAGTGGACCAATTTTTTATACGTCTTGCGGTCATGGCAATTAGTGGGATTGTGACGATAGTGATCCATCCTCGAGCCAGCAGAAAACCATTATCGATGCTGTTGGTCAGTGCCCCGTTTGCATACAGCGCAAAATCGTAGGCGAAAGTCATACCCAAGCCAAGCGTGATAGGCTTTATGGTCCAACGATCTTGTTTATCAGTGCGGCGATAAAGTTGTTCGATAAACCACAAACCGACTGCCGATTCGCCAAGATGAATCAGTAATAAATAACGAAAAGGAAGCCAAAAAAGCAGCGTACTCGATAGCTCAATGATCAGCACGAATGACAGTGCGGCTAAAGTGCGTTTGACCATAGGGTCGTCACGGAGGAAATGATGCCATTGGGTTTGCACGGTCAGCGTACCCATAATAAGCAGCAACCAACTGATATTACGTAGAGTTTCGATAGGTAATAACACTAGCTCAACAACGGGATGTATCGCTAACGCGGCCACGCACGCCCAAATGGCACTGGTCAAGGACGCAATCAGTAATAGGCTGCGTTGGAGTGTTTTTTGTTTGGCTGCGAGTAACAGAATAAATAGAAAGAGAAAACCAAGAGCCACAATGCCATAGCCAGTGGCATTCAATAATAAATTCGACATAATTCCCTAATGCTCGTCATTTTATGCAGCAAAGTTTAACTCTATTATTGAGCAGTTTCTGTAAAGAGTATCGCGCTAAATGTTCGATTTGCTGTTGATCTAAAAAGTAAGAATCGGGATTGACGATAAAACACGGAGTGATGGAATTGATAACCAGAGAAGGTAACAGAAGCGCCTATTAGAGGTGACTTCCTACACAAGGCATTGCTGTATAGGAAGTCGCCATCTAGGACGAAGATAATAACTTAGTTAAGCTTAGTATTTGTGCCACTTTGCATTTTACGACGGCGTTGTAAGCCAGCTAAACCTAAGAATGCCAGACCCATTAGAGAGAGCATGCCTGGTTCTGGTACACGTTTTCTAACAATTGAAGTACCGTTGTTAACTATCATATAGCTATAGCCGCCATTGCCGTTATTTTCTGCAGCTTGTGACAAATCTACCTCTGTGGTTTCTGCTGTATCCGTTAGATAGCCATCCAAATTGTCTAAATCACTTCCTGTTTGATCATTAACATAATCAGTAAGGGTATCCGCATCTTCAATTGAGGAGGGAACGTCAGAAGAGACTAAAACGTAAAGATAAATTTCGCTGTAACTATCGCCATTAAGGATATCGTATAAATCTACCCACTTATCATTAACTTTTACATAGAAATAATCTTCTGCAACAGATGTTACTGATAACAGTAATTTAATTTGATCAATGGTTAATATGCCATCATCCAACTTTAGTGTTGAACTGCCCTCATAAACATCTAAAGTCAAAATGCTCGCATTACTATTATTGGCGTCGTACCAAGTCATTGTGGAACCAGCATCAAATTCAGCGGTACTATAAACAATGCTAGTACCAGTCGTGTCAGCCAGTTTACCTGTCATGGTATTTGTAGTGTAAATACCACTTCCTGAGGTGGTATCTTTTAGGTAGTTGTAGTCTGTGAACGTATCTCCGTCACTGAGAGTTCCTGCAGTGGATGGACTATCAAACTCAACTAGAGTGTACCCAAAGAACCCCATAAGGTCGTTCGTATAAGTCGTCGTGTTGTCGGGGTTGCCATCGTGATCATAGTCAATACCCCATACCATGTTGGTGAGGTCGAGTGTAGACGAATAAGCCTGAGTTGATACCCCGATAAATAAACAGAGCATCAGCAATTGACCTAGCTTTTTAAATAGTTTCATTTTATTTACCTTTGTCCGTTAAGGTTTGTTACCAAGACTTATAAAGCATTGATAATGCCAACTTTATTTTGCTAGGTAATTTAATTGCTTATATTGACTTATATGATGATAAATGACGTGCGAGCATTTAGGTGTATAAATTGGTGTCATCTGGTGTATATGTGTGCAGCCTGATATTGTAATAAATTTAGTCACTTAAAATAACAGAATGATTAATATGTTATGTTTGTCACTACAAGTGTATGAAATATATAGATTAAATAATCTAATACGCTATGTGTTACGTTGTAAAACAATCTGACACTAATGCGGTAAATTACTAATCTAGTTATATAACTAATTGAAAGTAATATAACTATAGAGTTAATGTAAATAAAATAGACGTGTTTTTATTGACTTTGCGTAACATAAATAAAAGGGGGTACTTTAGATTTTGGCGAGTCGGAGTAGGTGTTGGGTATACAGGGTCGTTATTTAATAATCGCTACGTCGACATTAATATTGTGTTTGTCTTTTTAAAAATAATACTATTGTTTTTCAAATAATTAGTTTGCGTGATATGTTATATAGAATACTGATTTTGCAAAAGTGTAAAATAGACTGACATATGGCTTGATGAAAAATTAACTTTTGTATTTAGAAATTTGTTTGTGTGGTTGAAAATCAATAAAAACAGTTATTTATAATATCTTTTTTATTATTAATGTTTTTTATTTTTGTAAAAAATATCGATATCTAGATTTTAACATTGTGATTTTTCATAAATTCAACGTTGGGTTAATTGAGCTAGTAAGGGTTTTACTTGATTTTATATAATTCTTTTTAGCAGTTTTTAAAGCGATATGATGTAATATTTCTTTTATTTAAAACTTAAGTAAATTATTTTTATTCTTTTCTATTTTTAAGCCGTTATTTCAAAAAATATACGCTACCGTTCATATTGGAGACGAGTTTCTGTGCATTTTGTATGCGAAAACTCGAATAATCACCAAACTCAAGTCACTTGGCACTCATGCTAGATCGGAGGCGAACACATGGCGATCATAGAAAAGGCCCCACTCACTAAATTGAATGGCAGAACAGTGCCTGTGGAGAGGCGTAAGGAAGTGCGTATCGCAAAAGAGGGTAGCGATATCGATCAAAGTTCAAGGGCGGTGACCTATAAAATAGCGGTGGATAAAGAAGAAATTGAACGAGCATTTACTTTGGTGTGGGACAACTACGTTGAAGCTGGATTGCAAAAAGATAACCAACAAGGAATTAGGTTTACCAAATATCACTTACTACCTGACACTAGGATCTTTATTGCCAATTTCCACGATGAATTGGAGATGGGAACACCAAGTCACTTTAAGGAATCCACTAATGTGGTAGGGACCGTTTCGATTATTTTTGATAGTCCCATGGGACTTCCAATGGAAGAATTTTGTGGTGATCAAATCAACAATATTAGAGAAGAAGGCGGCAAAGTGGCTGAAGTAACAGCCTTTGCACTTAACCCTAATTACACCAAATACAAAGTATTCCTTCACCTGTTCAAATTATTATTTCAATTTGCTGAATTAAAAGGAGTCACCGATTTATGTTGTTCAGTGGCTGAACGGCACTGTCGTTTTTACCAGAAGATTTGCCTATTTGAACCGTTGGGTGAGCTAGTCCCGTATTCCGCAGCCTACAAGCGTAGAGTGCAAGGTCACCGTTTAAATATTGCTCAAGCGAATAGTAAAGCAGAAGAATTTTATTCCGGACGTGAGTTTGATGCAGACCTGCACCGCTTCTTTTTTACGGAAAACTACAACCGTAAAAAAGGCGAAGGGCGGCCGCTCTCCTCTGAACTGTTGCAGTACTTTCTTGCAGAGCGCACAGACTACATTCGTTCTCTAGATGAGAAAGACTTGTCACTTCTTCGTGATGAATACCAAAGGTTAGATCAAGAATTTCCTTTTTAGGCTGACCAGATAGTTGAACAGACTTCAGGCAGTACGTATGACATAGTGAAAAGGTAAAAAGAATGGATAGTCAAGAATATTACAGATTGGCAGTGACACGGAACATTGGTTTGGTGACAGAGCAAGAACAAGATAAGTTACAACATTCGAGAGTTGCAGTTGCAGGGTGTGGTGGTTTAGGTGGTCGAGAATTCATTGACCTAGTACGTATGGGGATTGGAGCGTTCAATCTGGCTGATTTTGATGAATTTAGTATTAAAAATGTGAATCGGCAAATCGGAGCTATGTCCTCTACGGCTGACCGCCCTAAAGTGGAGGTGATGGCGGAAATGGCGAAAGACATTCATCCCAGCGTTGATATCAAAATGTTTGCTCAAGGAATCACTCAAGATAATGTTGAGGACTTCGTCGCTAACGCGGATGTGATTGTTGATGCGATCGATTTTTTTTCGATGTCAGCAAGGCGTATGCTTTATCGTACCGCCCGTAGACTAGGTAAACCGGTGGTATTCGCAGCTCCATTAGGATTTTCTGGCACTATGAATGTGTTTACACCAGATAGCATGAGTTTTGATGAATATTTTGATATCAATGACGATATGGATCTGTTCGAGCAGTTGATTGCTTTTACTGTCGGCGTTGCGCCACGCGGAACACATTGGCGGTATATGGACACCAGTAAAGTCGATTCCTCCGACCATGCTGGTCCATCACTGGCCTGCGCTTGTAATATTGCCACAGGCCTTCTGACTTCAGAGGTTCTGATCATTCTGCTTAATAAACGCCAGCCGATGGCCGCCCCCTATTTCATGCAGTTCGATTCTTATCGGTGTCTGTATCGTAAAGGCAAATTGCATTGGGGGAACCGAGGTCCATTGCAACGTTTAAAACGCTTCTTAGCTGCGCGCAAATTCTCCGACCAAAAGGCGGCTTTGCTCAAGAGCATTACTCAATAGCATCGCATAAGACTGACGATATGACGTGACTAGCGATATGAATAAAAGCTGTTTAAATGAAGCGCGGTGAGGTTGAATACCTCACCGCGTGTGTTTGAGCATGGGTAAATTTTTCAATTACGCCATTTATTTCGTTCTGCCTTTGGGGAATAAAGCCACCACTGCATAAGTAGTGACCCCAATATAATCCCAATGTTATTAGCAAAGAAATCGAGCCAAGAGGTTTCTCGTAATGGCACGAATGTTTGCAGCCCCTCCAGTACGCCACTGTATACAGCGATGATAGCCGCGCATATGGCGATGGATTTTAGCGACTTCAAGCCCAACGCCAAAATAGCAATCACTGCAAATAGGGTATACGCCCCAAGGTGGGCCATTTTGTCGAGATCCGTTACGCCATAGCTATTGAGATCGGGAAGCACACGGTCTGGTGATGAATCCTTTGCGAGAGAAACATAGCCAATCAAAGCGGTATAACCGACTAACGCGACCTTTTTAACCCTTTGTTGCATTTCAGTCATCCTTGCTATTTGTTGCGTACTTCACTTAACAAATTCTTGAGGTGTTGAATCGGGATGGCATAGGTAATCGCACTTGGGTTGGTTAACGCCGCTTCCTTAGTCGCCTTGACTAGCACCTTGTTGACGATAGCAATTACTTCGCCGGTTTCAGGAAGATAAACCGGGCTGCCACTGTTTCCAGGATAGGCTGTGGCATCAAGCTGATACACCATGTAGGGGTTTCTCAGCTGTTTTATCTGCTTAACCGTCAGTTCTTTAGTGGTTCTCGCTGGCACGACAACCGGAGTAATGCACGATAGTATGCCGTGGTGTGTGACAGGGTAGAGCCCTAACACTGCGCCGATAGGATAACCGGTAAAGGCGATATCTTCACCTTCACGCACGTTATGTTCTGAGAGCGTCAATGCTGGCAGCGCTGGGCCGGGAATTTTTAAAATCGCAATATCGTATATGGGATCAATGGCGATCACCACGGCATTTCGCATGTGAGGATGAGAACCTCGGCCAATGTAGACCACAAGCCGCTCTTTAATCTCCTTATTGAGCAGCTCAGGAATGACATGGGCATTGGTAACCACATAGCGACCGTCCTGAATGATAAATCCGGTGCCAAGGTAGCGAGAGTGTTGGTCAGATAAACGACTATACGTGCCCACGCCCACAATCGAGGGGCGAACTTTATCAATCGTATCGGGAAGAGAGGCATAGCTAAAGTGAGCCCAGCATAACCACAGTAGGCCGCACGATAACAATGCTTTGAACAGAGATTTTATCGTTGGATTTCCCATAGGTTGAACGCTCCATGTTTACTTTTGTATAACCTGTTCTGGGAATGGAAGTCAGTAAACTCGAAAGAACTTACTGACTTTCGCTACTTATCAAATACTCTTAACCAGTTGAACTAAGTTGCTTTTATCTGCAGCCAGTTTGCTGTTAGCGGGGATTTGAATAGTGTTTAACAGAGTTTGTGCTTGTGATTTTTGTTTACTTTTAATTAGGCCCTCTGCGTAATGCAGAGCAATTTCGGCATTATTGCGTGTTTTGGTTGCTTCATAGGCTTGAGACAAAATTGGCAGCGCGTTGGTGACGTCACCAGATTTCAACAAGCAGTAACCATGTGTATCAGCAATGACGGGCTCTTGCTGCGCAATCTTATAAGCCTGACCTGAAAACTTACATGCTTGGCCAAAATCGCCTTTATCAAGGTAAAGCCAAGTAATGTTGTTTAACGCAATGACGTTTGATGGTTCACGCTTAATGATCTGTAAGTATTCATCAATGGCCTTATCCGGATTAGCTCTACTTTGAATGTCAGCCAGAAGAATTTGGAGTGGACGTGCTTTCTTCGAATGTGTTGCTATCTCTTGTTCCAAGAATTTTATCGCTTTATCCCGCTGACCTGCTGCTTCATACAATGAGGCGAGTTCACGCGCCGTGGTCAGTCCCGGAACCATCTGATGAATTTTTTCTTGCAGTGGTAGGGCACGTTTCAAATCACGGTTAGCCGCGTAAATCGATTCTTGTAAGGTCAGCGCGTACACTGAATTTTTTGCTGCTTCAGGCAACGTATCGAGAGTTTGTTGCGCTAACTTTGAGTCACCTGATTTGAGCTGCATGTTAGCCTTGATGATCACAAAACGAGTATCTTCAGGAAATTGACTTAGAGCTTTTTCTGCCAGCGTCACACCCCTTGGGTATTTTTTCCACTCTTCATACACTTGCAAAGAGCGAAGGTAAGCATTGACGTTATTAGGAGAAAGCTTCAACCAATGTTGATAAGCACGATCGGCATCAATCCACGAGCGTTTTAGAGCGTACAAGTTACCAATCAACGACCATGTTTCGCCTGTTTTGGATTCATTCGGAATGTTTTCCAATAGTGTTAACGCAGACTCATTTTTCCCTTCAGTGATCAGTGCAAAAGCTTTCTGATGGAGGAGTGCTATATCCGTTGGATTGGCGTTGATTTGCTTTTCGATAAGGCCAAGCACATCGTCCATCTTGTTAAGTTTTTGCGCACTGGCAAACAGAATTTGAATGGCTGGGATACTGTTTGGGATGTTTTGCTTCACTTTATAGGCGAGATCATAAGCGCCTTGATATTTCTTCTGTAAAAACAACGTGCGAGCAAGTAACTCTTGCACTCTGGGAAGATCAGGAGAAATAGAAAGAATGGTACGAAAAGTCTTTTCAGCTTCAGGGTACTCTTTTTTAACCATAGAGATTTGACCTAGTAAACCAAGCGCATCGACATCTTTGGCGTCTTTGGTTAACCATTTATCAGCAACGGCTTTAGCATCGTCCAATTTGCCCAGTTGCAGATAGTAATAGGCAGCGCCGATTGCGGCTTTGCGCTGATCGGGCTGTTCGGCAATGGCGGATTGTAACTCTTTTAAACCACTTTCATCGTTATCGGCTAGCTTAACCATGCCGAGCATCAACTCGTTGCTGGCACTTTTAGTACTGTCGTAGGCCTTGGTCGCCAAGGAGAGGGCATCATCGTTGCGTCCCAATTTGGATAACGTCAAACCCATTTGGGATAAGAAGTTACTGTTTTCTTCACTGGCCGTATCCATGCTCTCCATCTTCTCAACCGCTTGGTTGATGTAGCCCAGTTTCATCAAGGTCACGATATAAAGGCGATTTGCAAAGTGGTTAGCCGGTAATCTGGGTAACACTTGTTTTAGGCGGCGGTTCGCCTGTTCATAAAGTTTGAGTTGATAGGACGATACGGCTGAAATCAATAGGGTTGCTGCGTTGTTCGAACCATTATTGATGGCTTTTTCTGCTGCATCTTTTGCCCCTTCATAATTTTTTTCGGAGTAGAGAATCGTGGCTTTCAGCTCGTTGGCAACGGGATAATTAGGAATGGCTTTTAAGATTCTGTCTACATACGGGGTTGCTTCCTCAAACTGTTTAGAAAGCACGAGCGCGTTGGCAACAAAAATAGAATAAAAATTGGCGGAAGGCGATATTGAGTAAGCCTTTTTATAATCCTGAGTGGCTTGTTCAAACTCTTTCTGAGCCAGAGCCATATGACCTTTAAGGAGCCATATGTCACTGTTGTTTTCGTCGATTTTTAGGGTGTGGTCGAGCAGTGTTTGCGCTTCAATTGTTTTGTTTTGGGCATTCAATTGACGTACTTGGGCCAAATTAAAATAGACCGATTGATTTAATATCTTACTGTCGACGGATTTTCTGGCATCGGCTATCAACTTGTTGGCATTCTCTTCGCGGCGCAAATTTAACTCAGCAATCGCCTGTAAGCCGATTAAATCCGCTTTGGCACTCGGTTCTGATACTGTTGATTCACTAACTAGTTCGGCGGCATCGTCATTACGGCCCATTGCTACCAGTGTTCTAGCGAGTAGGGGAAGCACTTGTGCTTTCGAGGCACCCAATTGTAATGAGCGCGATAATTCCTGCTCAGCGGCGGGAAAGTTGCCGTGTTGCAGATACAATTTGCCGAGCATCAAGCGTGGAGTGGCATCTTTAGGGGACGACTGAATCGCATTTTTCAGTTCAATCGTCGCAGAATTGAAGTCGTTTTTGCTGAGATAAATTTGGGCACTATTGATGTAGTCGTCTGCGTAGCTTATACCCGCAAGCAACAGAAAAGATGATGCGAGACTAGAGCGAAGTAAGGCTCTAATCATGTTAGGCTTATGCTGGAACATACAATTCCCTGCTTTTAAGTGAATATCCATAACATCTTTGGCGGTGATAGTCAGTTTTACGCTCTTTAGGTAATAAGTCAAAAAACAATAAAAACCAAAAATGTATTTAACTGTGTTCTAAAAGTATGAATTTTTATCGTTAAAAATGAAGATAATGCATTTGTTTAATATTATTTTTATCGATATAAATTTCACAGATATACCATAATAACTCGGTTAAAATTTCAGTGCTGTAATGTTTTTATTAAACCATGTCTTATTTTTGAGAAGATAAATCAATTATTTCTATGGTATTTATTATAAAGGATTTCAAAGATTGATATTTCTGATATTTTTTTAATTATTCAACCACTTTAAATACTTACGCTGTTATTGTTTCGATATTTGGGTATATAGTATTGATATCGTCACCCATTAGGGATTATTTTTTCATTATCTCATTGGTGAGACGGTGAAGCGTGCGTCAAACCTCTCGGCAATGAGATGGAGCGTGGCGGGTAATAACGAAAGGATAAGTCATGCTCCTTAGTGATCGCTTTGGTGTACAAGTTGAGTGGTACAAAAATCCGGATAGAGCGTGGTTGGCTCGTGCGTGGCTCGATTTGGAAAGTCGTTCTTCGGCTAATTTTTTCTTAAGTTGGCTATGGATTGGCACTTGGCTTGACTGCTTTGTGAAAGAGTTCACGCTCATTGAAGCCAAGCTAGATGGTCAAACAGTCGGTTTGGGTATTGTGGTTACCAAACGTCACATGTTGTCGAGCCGGTGGTGGCGCAAACAGCACTTTTTGCATCGCACGGGGTCGCAGCAAGAAGACCAAATATGGATTGAATACAATGATTTTTTGATAGCTGACCAAGAACATAATGCAATTCGAGAGGCCATGTGCGCAAGCGTTCTCAGTTGGATTGACATTCATGATGTGTTCATTGTCGGTGCCAGTCTTGCGGACAAATTTCACACATTAAGTACCTTAGGCTTAACAGAAAGAACGGTATGGGAAACCAATAATTATTTTCTCAATTTGAATGAGTTAAGAGAAAGCAAACTGACACTATCTCAGTATTTGTCACGTAATGCTCGTTACAGCATAACGCGCAGTTTGCGAGAATACCAAAAGATAGGCGATGTTGTGGTGAGAAAAGCCCAAACGTTGGATGAAGGGTTAGCGTTATTGAAGATGGCTAAACCGCTCCACATTGCACGGTGGGGAAGTGGTGCCAATGGTAGCGGCATGGCTAATCCTCTATTTTTAGCATTTCATGAAAAGCTGATCCAAAAAGGGATGGCAACTGGAGAGATAGAGCTCTATCACATCACTGCGGGTGCTGAGACAATCGGTATTATTTATAACTTCTATTACCGTGGCGTGGTCTATTTCTATTTAGGCGCGCTGAACTATTGCCATAAAAGCACGCATTTTAAACCTGGCTTAGTTTCTCACTATTTGTTGATAAATCAGGCCATGGATGATGGTGCTTGTGCTTATGACTTTATGGGGGGGAAAGCGCGATACAAGTCGACGTTCTCCAATCAAGAAGGCAACTTAGTGGTTTCTCATTACAGTAACCCAAATATCTTTTTAAGCATGGAAAGCTTTGCTAGAAAAATGAAACATCGATTTTAAATAATGGTGCTCTGGTTCTGATGGTCGAAGATGATGATTGAAAGTGTCAATAGAAAAATAGCCATTGGATACTTATGGAATTTGGTATCGAAATGGATTACACGCTTTATTGGTGTGATCAGTACCTTGATATTAATCCGAATATTGAGTCCAGTCGATTTTGGTGTGGCCACTTTAGCAAATATTGTTATGGCCTTATTTGTGATGTTATCTGAGGTTGGGTCAGATAAATATGTCATAAAGTCTCAAAATTGCACCGATGAACTACTCAATAGTGCTTGGTCTTTGAATATTACTCTCAAGTTTTTTTGTGGCGTTATTATTGCAATATTATCATCTTATATCGCTGATTTTATGCATGAACCTATATTAAGAAATGTATTATTAGCGTGTAGCGTTATTCCTTTTATTGGAGCGTTTAAAAATATAGGCATCGTTCATTTTGAACGTGAATTAAACTATCGCCCATTAACGAAACTGTCAGTGTTAGTGAAATTGATCGTATTTCCTATCACTATCGGTTTGGCTATTGTATTGAAGAACTACTGGGCACTGATGATTGGCGTATTGCTTAGTGAGATGATTTCGGTTATCGGCTCATATTGGATTCACCCATACCGGCCTCGGTGGTCGAGACAACAGTGGTCAAAACAGTGGAATTTTTCCAAGTGGATGCTTCTATCAACCACAACAGGCTATTTGCGTTCAAGAGTGGATGCGTTTTTGCTTGGTCGTTTTTTACCTGTGAATTCGGTCGGTTTATTTCGAGTGAGTCAAGAGTTTGCTTGGCTGCCATTTTCAGAAATGATTGCGCCAGCAACCCGTTCATTCTATGCCGGACTCACCCAACTGATCGATAACAAACCGGCGCTAACGGATCAACTCACTCGTTATTTGGCGTTAGCCTATTTATTGGTGGTGCCCTCTATGTTTGGTATCTATGCACTGCAGGACAATATTGTGCTTGTGGTTATGGGAGAGAGGTGGATGGCGGCAGCCCCTGTATTGGGGTTACTGAGCTTTCTCATGCTCTCTATGCCGTTAAACATAGCACTGCAAAATTTACTGACTCACTTAGACAAACTGCGTTATTTGGTATGGATGGATGTGGTGATGATTGTGGCAATAGCCAGCAGTTTTTTCATCCTCTATCAACAACATATCACTTTACTAGCAACCTACACCTTAATGCGGACTGTGCTCATGGTGTTGTTTATAGGTTTATTGTTGCTTGTTTACAAAAGAGTGTTATGCGTACCGCTTAGCAGAGTGATACCTGTGATGTTATTACCTGTGATTCCTAGCGCCATTATGTGTGCGGTTCTTTCTGAAATAAAACCAATGCTTGCATCAATACCGGTGATTAATTTGTTGGTGTTGGTCGTGGTTGGTGTATTGGTTTTTGCCTCTTTTATGGGAGGGCTGATGGCTTTAGCTAGGAAGAAGGTGCCTGAATACGATTATTTGTTGGGTTTAATAACCAGTGCTGTTTTACGTCACCGGTGGGGGGCGCAATAGGTTTTATGTGATGGTTGTTTTTACCGCTAATGTTCAATTTTAAAATGAGAAGCGAGTGATTAGTATGCAGCAAAGTATCACAGAAAATCGAGTATCCGCTTTGGTATTAGGAGAAGATACTCGCAGTTTTCTGTCGGTTGTTCGGTCGCTAGGCCGTGCAGGTTATGAAGTTCATGTGGTTTGCTACGATCAAACCAGTCCTGCACTGGCAAGTAAGTATGTGACAACGGCCAAGTACTATAACTATCAAGCGCTCACGGCGGAAGATTGGCTAAGCAGCGTATTGGCCTTGATTGAACGTTATCAATTTGATCTCATTATTCCTTGTGATGAGCGAGCTATTTACCCTTTGTGGTCAGCGAAAAGTCGTCTGCCTGCTCATACTCAGTTGGCTATCGCTAATCAAGAGGCCTTGGATTGCCTGTTTGACAAATGGAAGACCAAACAAGTTGCGATCAATTGCGATGTCTCTGTTGCCCAGGGTCATACCGAATGCCTTGAACAGGCAAGCTTTACTCATTTACACCAGCTCTATGGTCTCCCATTTGTGATTAAGCCTTTACAGTCGTTTGAAGAAACTAAACTGAGTCAAAGACAAAAAGTGGCGATTATTCACAATGAAAGCGAGTTTAATGATTATTGCTTGGGGGTGGATAACCAGCGTGAGTTTTTGATTGAGGCTTTTTTTTCCGGTAGAGGCGAAGGGCTTTCGGTATTTGCGATAGAAGGAGACGTTTATGCTGCATTTGCCCATATCCGAGTTGCAGAACCCAGTTCTGGCGGGGGAAGCTCTTATCGACAAAGCATTCCTTTAGACGAAGAGTTATTGGCTGCAACGCAGCGTATATGTAGAGCGACGAACTTAACCGGAGTGGCGATGTTTGAATTTCGCCGCGGTGAGAAAGAACAATGGATCTTAGTCGAAGTCAATGCTCGCTTTTGGGGATCACTCCCGTTAGCGATTTATGCTCATGTCGATTTTCCTCGCCTGTACGCAGATTATTTGGTGACTCGCCAAAAGCCAGAGAAAAAATATAACCATTATCGACCAGTTTTAGCCCGTGCCTTAACTGCAGACATCTATGAAATGAAAAGGGAGTATGAGCAGCTAAATGCGACTTCATCGTCTTGGTCTGCAAGAAAGCATCTAATCAAACGCTTATTTCAATTAGTGAACAGCCTTACACCTAGAGAAACAATTGATACATTTATGCTCAATGACTTAGGCCCTTTTTATGCTGAAATGTTGGGTTTGTTCAACGCCTTTTTTCTATCGAAGTTAGCTAAGTTACCTTGGTTCATTCAACTGCGCCGCTGGCGCACCAACAGAGTTCTAACTCGGTTATTTAAACACAACCCTAAGCGACGAATTCTGTTTGTTTGTTATGGCAATATTATGCGTAGTCCCTTTGCTGCAGTTTGCTTTCAAGAGTCAGCTACGCAGCAAGATATTCCCTTAGCTTGGGATTCTTTTGGATTCCATCTTATTGAGCAGCGTGCTTGCCCCGATTCGGCTTTTCAAGCGGCGTTAGAGCTTGGAGAAGATCTTTCTCATCATCAGTCTAAGTGGTTAAGTCAGTACGACCTAAACGAGACAGACATCGTTATCTATTTTGATCAGCAAAACCGAGGCAAGCTTAGAGCCTATTATCAAGTGAACCACGCCTTCTGTGCCGCTGACTTACTGGATGATCAATTTCCTCACGCTTCTACCATTGATGATCCTTATGGACGAGGAATGGAGGGGGTCGTTGAATGTTATACAGAAATATCTAACTCGGTTTCAGGGTTACTTAAAGTCTACAAAGGAGCAGTACACTCATGAGCCGCCAATTAGTGATTGTGATTCACGCAGAGGAAGAGTTTGATTGGGATGGAGGATTCTATCGTTCAAATATGGATGTTACTCACGCTGACCATTTGATAAGCGTAATGGACCGTATTATTGAACTGGGCGGTAAAATTACGTTAGCAATGGATTATCCCTTTATTACCAGTATGGGCGGACAAAAGGTCGTAAATCGCTACCGCGCCCAGCATGGGCAGAGCATTGAATTTGCCACGCATTTACATCCTTGGGTTAACCCTCCCTTTGAAGATGGCCGAGATGAAGTGGCCAACGAGGCTTCTTATCCTGGCAACCTTAGCTATGACATTGAATATGAAAAACTCAAGGTGCTGACTGAAACGATTGAACAAGTCTCAGGTGTGCGACCTAAAACCTATTTAGCGGGGCGCTATGGGGTAGGGCCAAATACGCCAAAGATCATCAAAGCGTTAGGGTATCAAGTGGACCTCAGTATCAGCGCTTACTGTGATTTTCGCCATCAGCAAGGGCCTGATTTTAGCCGTTACTCTAATCGTCGTTTTGAACAAAATGAGCTCACCTATTTACCGCACACCAGCTCGATATTGGCTGTGCTGCCGCCGCTACGTGATTACCTTAATCGTCGGCCAGAGACATTCACTTGGATTCAACAACACCGTTGGTTTCGTCTGGCCAGTAAGTTTCTGCGGGTGAAGCGTTATCGCTTGTCACCTGAAGGGTTTACCGCCAAACAAATGGCACAGCTAACTCAGGCTCAATTGGCGGTAGGGCAGCAGGATTTTATTATGTCCTTTCATTCACCAACAACGAAACAGGGCTTAACACCATACACTCGATCAGATGAAGATGTTGCTCGGTTTGTCCAGACAATTGAAACCTATTTGGTCATGTTTACCAGTGAATTTTGTGGCAAGACGGTTTTACCGTCGATGTTGATAACGTCTGATTCGCGCGGTTGAGTTCGAAGAGAATAAAGAACTAAGTTCTCAAGGAGAACGACGTTCAAGGGGGATATACGGTGGAACAAGTGATGCAGAAACCGACCGTTAGGCCGGCGCAAATATCGTCAAAATCACTGGTGATTTCGGTCATTATCGCGACGTGTAATCGACCTGATTTAGCCTATCGAGCCGTCTGTCGAGTTTTAGAACAATCGCTTGAAGCAACGCAGATGATTGTTGTGAATAATGGTTCTTCGCTTAAAAACCAAGCTCGTTATAAAGAACTGTTTAGTTCTATTGAACATCGTATCGATTATGTAGACTTGTGTTCACAACACTCTGTCGGTGTTGGGCCTTCTGTAGCGCGCAATATTGGTCTTGCTTACGCGAAAGGTGACTATGTCACTTTTTGCGATGATGATGATGAGTGGACGGATGAGCATTATTTATCCGCGATAAGTACGGTGTTGAGCCAATGCCAACCAGCAATATTATTTGCTGATCAACAGGCAATGCGTGCTGATGGTTCACTACAAAGTGAGCATTGGTTTACCCGAGCGCAACTGCTTGCCAAGGCAAAACCGCTCGATACCGAGCACTTTTATAACGTTATGCCGCAGTATTTCTATGAGCATGGTGGTTTTCCCCATCTTAATATCACGCTTTATCAAACCAAGCTAATCCAACGGGTTGGTGGATTTTGTCAAGGATTGGATTACGAAGAAGATTTCGAACTGTTTCATCGTTTCATTGGGCATGTTGATAACTTGATGTATTACGACCGAGTCGTTAGTCGTCATCATATTCCCAATCCATGCCTTGAAGAAAACGTGACAACCCAAATGAGTGATTGCCACAAACAACTGTCGCGGCTCTATATCTTCGACAAGATGTTGATAGAAAACCGCGATCCACGGCTCCTCCAATTTGCTACCACTCATGGTAGCTATGCTGCTGGGCGTATCGCTGAATGGGCGATGAATCAGGAGAATTATGCGTTGGCATATCGTATGGCAAAACAATCACTTGGATGGAAGCTTTCTGCAGGCATGCTAAAAATTTGGTGTCAGACGGTTTGGCGTAAATAAATATCGGCGACAGCAATAGAGAGAAGAAGGGAGCACAATGAATCATATCTTATTAACGACCGATGAAAACTTTGCTCAGCATTGCGGTGTTTGTATTGTTTCTTTGCTGAAAAACAACCCTCAAACGGAATTTGAAATCACTGTGGCTGTGATGGGGTTGAGTCAGCAAGCGAGAGAAAAGCTTGAGCAATGCGTGCTTAACTTTCCTAACGGCACACTGAAATTAGTCGATTTTGACGAGAAAAAGCTTGAACCGTTCCCTCAAATTGGTGCGTATCGAAAAAACATCTATCTGCGCCTTTGGGTTGATGAATTTGTTGCTGAAGATGTTGAACGGGTGCTTTATCTGGATGTGGATACGCTCGTGGTCGATACCATTGATGAATTATTCAACCGTAACTTTGATGATTTTGTGATTGGTGCCGTCGATATTCCCTTTGCTGATTGCCACCATCGATGTCATTTACCACTTGAGTATGGTTATTTTAATTCCGGTGTGTTGCTCTTCAATATACCTCGCTGGCGGAAAGAGCACTGCCGTGATGATATTTTGAATTTTCTTATTGAAAATAAGGAGATTGCAACAAACCCTGATCAGGACGCTCTTAATGGGGTGCTCTATCAAAATCGCATGACTTTAGACTCGACCTATAATGTGATAACGCCGTATTTTCGCCGTTCAGAGTATCAACAATTGGGGCACGATGAGTTGGTTCGTATTCGCCACGAAGCGAAAATTGTCCATTTTAATGGTTTGGCTAGACCTTGGTTTTACTCTTGTAATCATCCTTATCAACGCAAGTATTTTGAATACTTAGCGCTCACGCCTTGGCGCGATTTTACCCCACAGGATAAGTCGCTCTATACGTTACTTAAAAAGCATTTAAGGATATTGCTTGGCAAGGAGAGCTTTGTGCAGCTCTCTGATGTTAAAGGGATTTAAAACGAGAATGGCTGGAATAACACAGAAAATATTAAAGGCATCGCTCTTGCTGCTTTTGGTTTCTTGGTACTCTCGCTTTCTGTCCGCGGTCAGTATCATTATTTTGGCGCGTAACTTGAGCAAGTATGACTTTGGTATTTTGGCTGGCTGCTATATTGTGCAAGGCTTCTTTAATGTTCTGGCGAATGTTGGAAGTAATCAATATTTAATTCGTAAAAGTGACATTTCCGAGCATGATATTAATGCTGCTTGGACCATTAACTTTCTCTCACGCCTCGCCATTGCCATTTTGATTTTTCTGTTTTCAGGTATCGCGGCAGACTACATGCAGATACCAGAAATGGCGTTAGTGTTAAAGGTTATGTCGTTAGGCGTCATTTTTATTGGTTTACAGAGTCCTGCTATCAATCTTAAGGTGAAAAATCTGGATTATGGTCAGCTTTCCATTTTAGAAATCGTCACTAAGTCAATATCGAGTACAACATCGGTGGTTATTGCGCTTGTTTTTCAGACTTACTGGGCGGTGGTGATAGGCACGCTGGTTTACAATGGGTTGTATTCCCTTGGTAGCCAATTCATTGTTCGAAGAAAGCTAACCTTTGTTCTGAGCAACATGGGCGAGCAGTGGCAATTTTCCAAATGGGTGCTGTTAAAAGGGGTGATCAATTATATCAAAGTGGCCTTTGATAAAATCATCATCGCGAAGTTCTATTCAGTGGCAGAGCTGGGGTTATATAACTTTGCGAATGAAGCCTCAGTAACGGCGCAACAGTTTGTTATCACACCAATCAACAAGGTGCTTTATCCCAGTCTTTCTGGTTATGTGCATGATAGGAAGCAACTGTTAGATAAGGTTTATAAATCGATAGTGGTGTTGTGCTCTCTTTATCTGCCAATCGTATTTGGTGGAAGCTACCTAGCGGATAGTATTGTTCCCGCGGTATTTGGTCCACAATGGGTTGAGGCCATTCCTCTATTTCAAGCCTTTTTGGTTATGACCTTTTCTGGGATGTTAGTTGGGGTACTCACCGATGTGTTTACTTTGTTGGGCGAAGTGAAAAAGCAGTTTTACTATGAAGCAGTTACGTCCATTGTTTTTCTCATTATTATTGTCGCGATATCGTCGGTCAATCTTTACGATTTTGCCTTCTACCGTATGTACATTGCCTATTTAATGCTACTCATCTTATTTTGGGTATTGAACCGTATCATGGCGCTTTCCTTGTTTAAAACGGTGCTGTTATTGACGCCGATTTTATTGAGTTCATCTTGCATGCTGCTGGTTTTGTCTCTAGCCCAATCATTCACTATCAGCTCTATTGTGTTAGTTAATTTGGCTATCAATATTGTGGGAGGAGCGCTGGTGTATTGTGGCTCGACTTTGCTGCTCATCTATTATGTTAAGCCATTTAGTGATGAGTATGACTTCTTATATAAAACGTTCATTCGCCCGATGTTGATAGCGTTTCAGCATCGCGTGCAGTCTTAACCAACCATGATTGTCTTGGCAGAATAGGTATTTAGCATGGTCAAAATATATCGAGTGTCTCCGGGGAATTTCGGAGATGATTTAAATGAAGTCTTGATTCAACATCGTCTCGGAAACCAATTTCAGGGCAATGTTTTTCTCAATGTTGATAGACAATATGACGTTAGTGAGAACGACACCCTTGTGGTTGCCATTGGTACCATTTTGAACGAGCTCGTTCCTGCGCGAGGGAAAAAAATCGTATTGGGCGCGGGGTATGGGTATGGGCAACCTGCGTTGATCAATGAAAAATGGGATGTCAAATTCGTTCGAGGGCATTTAACGGCTAAAAAGCTAGGGTTAGAGAGTCATCAGGTGATGACCGATCCCGCGATTCTTCTTGCGAATAAAGACAACATTTATAACGTGACTGAAGGCAGAGTGGGGTATGTGCCGCATCATGGGGTTGCTAACCGGCTTTGGGAGCGTGTGTGCCAAGATTTAGGACTTAAGTACATTGACCCACGACGGTCATACCAAGAAGTGATGGACGATTTACTCTCCTGCCAGTGGGTAATGGTAGAAGCGATGCATGGTGCTATTGTTGCAGACGCGCTGCGCATTCCTTGGATTGCGGTGAGCAGTGCAGAAAAGATCAATACGTTTAAATGGAATGATTGGTGCAGTACCATTGGCCTTGAATACCAACCAACGAAGTTGATGAGCTTGTGGCCATCTTCAGATCATCGTATAAGCAAACGTCTTATTACGAGTGTAAAAGAAAAAAACGTGCGTTTACAACTGAAGAAAATCATCAAACATGGCAAGCCACAACTTAGCACAGATGCTGTGTTTAAAAGTAATCTCGGGCGTGTGACCGATTGTTATGAGAGCTTTTTTTCAAGTGTGACTAAGTGAGCGTGGGGCATGTTTGCTGCGTGTTTATCTTGTTCACAAAGTCGGTTTGAGCTTGTTTATAATCGCTTGGTGTTCCTATATCAATAAAATAGCTGCCACTAAGGTATCCATAAAAAGCGGCTTTCCTGATTTGAACTTCGAGAAAGTCGGTTTCAAATGAGAAACTAGGTTGAACGGGAAAGCGTTCGCGTAGAGAAGTGCGCATAAGATACACACCACTATTGATAGTACCCGGTTGGCCACCTTTTTTTTCTTCAAAAGCGGTGAGTTTGCTATTACGGTCTACGGTGACACGGCCATACCGACCTGTATTGTCCATCTCCCGGAGTGCCATTACTAAATCAGCATTATGTTGCGTCAGTTGTTTAATCATATCTTGCAAATCGAAACCAATAAAACTATCGCCATTTAGCACTAATGCCAATTCAGACTGCTGCACTGCTGGATTTTGCATAGCTTGTTTTAAGGCGCCGCCCGTACCTAAAGGGTTGGTTTCGATTGAATAGCGAATGGTAAGAGACTCGTATCGTTCACCAAAGTAATCCATGATGATGTATTTGTGATGTCCTACGGCAAGAACGACCTGAGATATCCCTTGCTGAATTAAATAATCGAGTAAATATTGCAAAAACGGCCTGCCAGCCACTTCGACCATAGGTTTAGCGGTTTGATCTTTGGTGATGGCGTGCAGGCGAGTTCCCATGCCGCCACACAAAATAATGGCTGTGGCAGTATGTGATGAAACCATTAAACGCCTCCCGTTAAATGGTTAACCCATTGAACAACTGAGTGGATTACACCGTCCATGATTGTGTGCCTTGCTGAGTGAAATGGAATGGCTGAATTCGACCATCTAATGTTTTCAGGGTGTGCTCAACTTCAAGGCGATGAATCGGGTCAACAAACAGCATCATAAAGCCACCACCACCAGCCCCTGTGATCTTCATTGATTTTGCGCCAGCTGTTAGTACGCGGTCTTCTATTTCATCAATACTGGCTGTTGAGATGGAGCTCGACATGCCTTTTTTTGCTAGCCATGCTTCTTTGAAAAGTGATGACATACCATCAATATCCGATTTCAATAAACACTCTTTCATCGCATACGATAGGTGCTTTACTTGGTGCATTGCTTCTAGCGAAGCGCTGTGGGGAGATTGAGTCTCTTTAATTTGTTCATCAATGATCTTCGCAGAAGAGCGAGAAACACCAGTGAAATATAAAACCATCTGACTTTCTAATTCATTGATGATGCTATCTCGAATTCGAAGTGGGTTGACAATAACGCGGTCACATTCATAAAACTCCATATAATTGAAACCGCCAAAGGTGGTCGCGTATTGGTCTTGCTTACCGCCTGAAAAGCCGCAATCAATTCTTTCAATGTCATACGCCATTTTCGCTACATCATATTCACTGAGAGGAAGTTTCAGTAACTCTTTAAAGGCACTAAGAATAGTGACCACCATGGTTGACGATGAACCTAAGCCACAGCCGGGAGGTGCATCAGAAAACGTGTAAAGTTTCATGGCAATCGGTTGATTGTCGTTAAAGTCTCGTACGATTCGGTTATAGACGGCTTTATGCAGTAGTAATTCCCCAGACAGTGGAATGCGTGCCGCTAAAGGTGTGTGATATTGCTGATGGATATCTTGCGCGATAAAGGTAATTCCGTCGTGTTCAGGAACCAGCTCAATGGTGCAGTTGGCGTACATATCTATGGTTGCGTTTAATACAGAGCCACCATAGGTATCACAATAAGGCGAAATGTCGGTTCCGCCGCCAGCCAATCCAAGACGTAGAGGAGATCGCGATCTAACAATCATATTGACACACCT
The DNA here is from genome assembly GCF_001547935.1 of Vibrio tritonius. Classification (NCBI taxonomy): domain Bacteria; kingdom Pseudomonadati; phylum Pseudomonadota; class Gammaproteobacteria; order Vibrionales; family Vibrionaceae; genus Vibrio; species Vibrio tritonius. The sequence continues at coordinate 2,056,109 of NZ_AP014635.1, read as the reverse complement.
TTTTCACAGTCTATTGAAAAATTATTTTATTCGATTGAAAAAATACAAATTTCATTTCTACTATAGAGATAATTGAATTAAAGTAATCTTATTCAAACCTTATTTTGATAAGGTTCTTATTGTTAATTTTATAATCACACTATGGCTAAGAAAAAAATATGTATTTGCCATCTAGTATATAGTTTCGATGTGGGTGGCTTGGAAAGGATTATCGTAAATTGTATAAATAATCTCAAAAGTGATAATTTTTGTCATGTAATTGTCTCATTGACAAAAATAGGTGATTTTTATTCTGAGATAGATATTCCAATAGAGTGTTTTTCTTTAAATAAAAAAGAAGGGAATGATATTGCTGTCTATTTTAAACTTTACAAATTACTTAATAAATTACATCCAGATGTGATCCATACGTATAATTTAGGCACAATTGAATACCAGTGGGTGGCTTGGTTAGCTCGAGTGCCACAGCGAATTCATGCAGAGCATGGCCGTGATAGCTATGACCCAAATGGTACAGTGAAAAAATACCGTTGGTTAAGACGCCTTTCCAGTCATGTTATTCATCATATGGTGGCAGTGTCTGCCGATTTGCACCAATGGCTGATCGATGAGGTAGGGGTTCCGCAGAACAAAGTGTCACTGATTATCAATGGGGTAGATACCCAGCATTACGTGAAATCTACGAGCGATGCCCAACATCATTTACCCTTTTGCCACAACAAATGTGTGTTTGGGCATGTGGCGCGGTTACATCAGATAAAAAACCAACCCTTTTTGCTCGAAGCATTTCGCGATGCGTGTGAAAAAAACAGAGATTTTGCTCAGGATAGTGTCTTGTTGATTGTGGGGGATGGACCAGACAAAACGCAGTTAGAGGGCTTTGTTCGTGGTGATTACTGGTTGAAAGAACGAGTGTTTTTTACCGGTTCTAAAACAGAAGTAATTGATTATTATAAAGAGTTTGATGTTTTTCTTATGTCATCCTTTGCGGAAGGTATCCCGATGACTTTGATCGAATCAATGTCGATGTCGATTCCCCATTTGGTGACCAAAGTAGGGGGGATTGGTGAAGTGATTATAGACAATGAGACGGGACTAGCGGTCGCCAGTGGTGATCATGACGGCTACGTGAACGGGCTGATCAAGCTGTACAGCTCTCAACAGCTACGTGAAACCATGGGGCAAAAAGCGCGTCAGCAAATCGAGCAGAACTTTAGCCAGCGCGATATGGTAGCGGCATACCAAGCCCTATACCTAGAGAGGCAAGCACAGTGATTGAAGGGTTACTTTTTACGGGGTGTTTGGGCCTGCTTATTTATATTGTCAAACAGTCACTTGATGTTGATAAGCAGAGCAAGGGCGAATAAATGCGTGATCTGGTTTTTTTCTCCGCTTTTCTGATATTGCTCGTGTTTGCTTTACGCCGGCCCTATATTGCGGTTTGTTTATGGCTGTGGAGCGGATTATTTGTGCCAGTACACTGGTTATATGGTTTTGCCTCACATATTAGTTATAACAGTGTGTTTGCTGCAGTAACCATTATTGGGTTTATCTTTTCTACTCATAAGTCTAAATTTAAAGTCAATCCCATTTTTATATTTGTTATCTTGTTTTTTATTCATACTTGTATAACAAGCATCTTTGCAATGGCACCGGATGTTATGGTTAAAACAGATTTGTCGGAATTTTTTAAGGCAATTCTACTGTTTGTATTTATTAGTTTAATATTAAGAGATAGGCACCACTTTCGTTTATTCTTGTGGATGATTGTTCTTTCGATAGGTTTTATGGGGTTTGTCGAAGGCTTAAAATTTATTGCCTCTGCTGGTGGACATAGAATTAAAGGTCCTTCTGGTAATATTCTATCTGATAACAACCATATGGCGGTGGCCATGTGTATGACCATCCCATTTATTATTTATCTCATTGGGGAAACCAAAGAGAAGCTCATTAAGTTTGGTCTCCGCCTGATGTTGATCATGTGTATCCTTGCGGTAACGGGCACTTTCTCTCGTGGCGGCTTGATTGGGCTAATCATTATTTTGGGGTACTTCTGGCTCAAAAGTCGTCATAAACTCCGCACTGTCTTTATTCTCGTTTTTGCTGCGATTCTAGCATATAGCTTTTTGCCACAGAGTTGGTACAACCGAATGGCATCCATCGACAATGCCATGGCAAGTGCCTCGTTTACCACTCGAATCAATTCGTGGAAAATTCATACCTTAATGGCCCTTGAGCGTCCGCTCATTGGCGGGGGATTTAAAGGCCCACAGGTGAGTTACATGTGGCGGATATTGGCCGTGGATATTGATAAGTTCGATTTTATTCCTACCCCTCCGCCGGGTGATAAGGGGTGGGCCGCTCATAGTATCTACTTCCAAGTGTTAGGTGACCAAGGATTTCTGGGGCTATTTTGGTTTTTGCTTTTTATCTCTTTGACATTTATCCGTCTCTCATCCATTGAACGTTATTTTCGAAGGCATGAGGGTAAAGAAAGTTGGCCTTGCTTACTGGCGGGTATGACAAAAATCTCACTCATGGCTTACTGTGTATCGGGAGCTGCGCTTTCTCTTGCTTACTTGGAAATGTTTTACGCGATTTTGGCGATGGTGGTGTGCCTTGACCAAGTAATGAAGCGAAGCGTTGCCAATGAGAAAAAATCCCCCCGAGCAAAGAATCAATCGGTGTTAGTGGCTAATGGGGGGGCATCATGAAGCCTAATATTCAAATTTGTGTATTTGCGTACAATTTGCAGTCGACCATTGCCGATTCGCTCAACAGTTTATTGACCTGTTGCGGCGAGTATCCCGTGCAGGTTTATGTGATGATCAATGGCTGTCGTGATCACACCCTTAGCGTTGTTAGTGAATTTGCCAAGCGATACCTCAATGTTTATCCGATTGAAATTACTCTGGGGGATAAATCCAACGCGTGGAACACCTTCGTTCATCAATATTATGATGGCGAGTCAATTGCGGTGTTTGCCGATGGCGACCTGACTTTTGCCGAATTGGCTATCGCTCAACTGGTGGATTACCACTTAAACAATCCGCACTTTTTGGCGGTGTCTAGTTTCCCTTGTCTTAAAGGGCGTAGCGCGCAAGCGTGGCGCAGTACGCTGCTGCGTGAGCATCAATTTACCGGCAATCTCTACCTGCTTTCTCCGACCTATATTCAGCGAATTGTGGCGAACAATGTTCGTTTACCTACGGGGCTAATAGGGGATGACAGCATGTTGGGCTTTCTTACCGCCACCGATTTGTGCAGTGGCAAAGATACACCATTAGAGAATATTGGCGTGTGTACCGACGCCGTATTTAACTACGAACCGCTCAACCCATGGCACTGGCAGGACATCAAACTCTACTTGCGCCGCCGAGTTCGTTACTCAAAACGCCACATGCAGCAAAGCAGCATTGTGCCGAAGTTAAAACGCGATGGTCTTAGCGTTATGCCTAAATACGCTTCGCAAATCGATACGTTATCTATCCGCTGGCTCAGCTCAAACGTGCTGTTTGATTTAATTGCTGCACGATCAATTCGAAGGGAAGGTAAGCGGGAAAGTTAGTTTAAGTGAAGAGATTAAGGTTGAAGATTTTGGTTGGTTGGTATGGGGTGGAGGGATTGTTTGTGTTCCGAAATTTGTTTCAGTTTTAAGGGCGCTTTAGATAGGCATCGATTTTTGACATACAAAAAAGTAATGAGTGGTAATACGCAAGATATAACCTTATTGCCTTATCTCTTGTTTTCTAACCATTAAAAATACAATTGTGTAAAGAGAGATAACACCTCCGAATTACCCTGCGACATTACGCCATAAATTTTATTAAAAAGGAGTAATAATGCCTCAATCTGCATTCGATAATTTACCAACGCTACCATTTATAGTGAGCTCTGCACTATTAGTTGTGCTGCTTTTTATCTTTATTGCTCGACTGAAATCCATAAAGCGAGAACTCGAAGATTCCAAACAAGAAACCGCAAAAACTTCTCAAGCACTTTCTGATTACGAGAAGAAATACTCTGGAATCATTAACCTAGATGAAGAGATCAATGCTCGAAACCAAGCATCCAAATTACGCCAAGATGAAGCTAATGCAGTTTTTCTCAAGATCACAAATGATATTGAGCAGATCCAAGCGAGTTATAGAGAGAAGAAAGGCATATATGACTCACTCATCCATCATATTGGCATTTATGATGATGACATTGAGTTGCTAGAGCTAGGCTTCTATGAATCGCACTTTGACTTTGACACTTCAGAGCAATTTAAAGAGAAAATCCGCGAGTGTAAGGAACGTCAAAAAGGCCTTCTTCGTCTGAAGAATACCTCAGGAGCTATTTACTGCACTACTGAGTGGACGGTAGGTAACTCAAAAGTCGAAGGTAAGAAGATGACTGATCGAGGCATTAGACTTACAGCTCGCGCGTTCAACAATGAATGTGAAGCCGCCATCGCAAACTGTACATGGAAAAATGCCACCAAGATGGAAGCCAGAATCAATAAGGCCTTTGAAGCAATTAATAAACTTAACGAGTCCAACATGATTATCATTTCAAATAAGTATCTTCAATTTAAAATTGAGGAACTTCGCCTGACTCACGAGTACAAAGAGAAGAAACAACGAGAGAAAGAAGAGCAGGCTGAAATTAAGGCTCAAATGCGTGAAGAAGCCAAGGTTGAAGCCGAGATCAAGAAAGCAGAACAAGAAGCTATCAAAGAAGAAGCCCGATTCTCTAAAGCTCTTGTAACCGCCCGAAAACAGCTTGAGTCAGCGAATGATGAAGCCCGTAGTAACCTGGAAGAGCAGATTGCACAGCTACAGGCTGACCTTGAAGTAGCGGAGCAAAAACATCAAAGAGTACAAAGTATGGCAGAGCAAACCAAGCAAGGTCACGTTTACGTTATTAGCAATATTGGCTCGTTTGGAGAAAACGTTTATAAGATTGGTATGACCCGCAGACTCGAACCAATGGATCGTGTGAGGGAATTGGGTGACGCTTCAGTACCATTCAGTTTTGATGTTCATGCCATGATTCACACCAATGACGCGCCTTCTCTTGAGAAAGAGTTGCATCGAGTATTCGATAGTAACCGCCTGAACATGGTGAACCGTCGTAAAGAGTTTTTCCAAGTAGACCTTTCTGATATCAAACAAGCTGTTATAAATTTCGATATTGATGATGCTGAATTCATTGAAACTGCAGTAGCACAGGACTTCAATGAAACCAAAGCATTACGCAAGCAAGCTGAGTTTAAAGATGCAATGGAGCTTGGTGCTATCACTGATATAGCTAAGACGAAGCAATCTGGATTTGCCGAAAGCATTTAAATATATAGGTGCTAAAAAAGAAATATTTAGCATCGGTATCATTGAGCTAACTAGTACAGTTAGCTCAGTGTTGTCCCATATTTAGCTGAAGTAAAAGCTATCCATACTCAGTTAATGTACATATAGACCTATAAAAAGTTATTTTATCTAGATTGATATTCAACATTTTTCATGTAGATTGTTCAGTGAATTTTATAATTAAGTAATTTATTTTATTGGTCTTTGATCGAATTTATACGGATTTTTGATGCTCGCCATTCCTTTACCATTTATCGCTGCATTGTTGTTATTGATGACTGGAGTGTTACTTCGATACAAATATCCACAAACTAGTCAGAAGTCATTTTGGTTTACCATTCTGTGTGCATTAATGATCACTATAGTGGGGTTACGGTGGACACTAGATATTGCGTTGTTTCGTTTCCTGCAGCCTATTCTCGGTGCGAGTGTACCAGTGGTGGCTTGGCTCTGCTTTTCGGGGGAACATAAGAATAAACCAAACTTAAAATTACATTGGTTTGGTCCTATCACTGTTCTGATTGGCTCATTATTGTATGGGCATATCTGGGTTGGACTCGTTGATATACTGGTCAACTCATTATATTTCGCCTACGGTAGTTTGTTATTGAAGTCATCGTTTAGTACGCCAGAAAAAGTCCGGTTAACCGATGTACCGAGGGTGATCGTTGCTGAACGACTTGCAGGTGGATTTCTTCTGTTTTCCGCTTTAGTTGATAGTGTGCTCTCTTACGATATCTTGTTGTTAGACGCCCAGCATAGCAACCTGATATTGTCGATGGGATACCTTGTCTTTATTCCTGCAATTGTGGTCTCTGTGATGGTGGTAAGTATAAGTACACCTCCCAACGAAAAGCACTCTAAAGCGCAGGTTGTATCTTCAACGTCAGGTTACTATCTTGACGACGTCGATAGGCCAATTAAATTAGCGGGTGGCTTAGATGAAGATCAAGTGGAAGAAGTAACGCAAATCATTACTAAGTTCGATAACTTAATGAGAGAAAAGCAAATATTCAGGGACCCAGATTTATATCTTAACAAACTGGCGAGAAAGTTAGGTATTCCGGCTCGTAAAATATCGTCAGCGGTTAATCAAGCTTACAATCAGAATATTTCTAAGGTGATCAATACGTATCGAATTGAGCACGCTAAGACCTTACTTAAGCAAAATGACGAGTCGATAACAGAAGTCTTCCTTAGTTCAGGTTTTCACACTAAGTCTAATTTCAATCGCGAATTTTCAAGGGTAACGGGGCAAACTCCGAGTGAGTTTCGAAGTTCGCCGCCAGTGTTAGATTGAGTGTAATATCTTCCCATTTATCGATTTAGAAAACTGACAATATCATTTAATATCAGTTGATGCAGTTCTTCGCGTGATGTGCCTACACCATCTTTACAAATAATACCATCACCCGGCACTTCATCTTCAAGTATTACTTCGGCTCCCTGTTTACAGTCTTGAATGAAGCTAAAATGTGTTGCGTTTTCATAGACCTTGTACCGTCTTGAATAAAGAGGTATGTGTTCGGCAATGTAACCAGATTCTAATGCTTGTGGTAGATCCCCTATATCAATTCCTGCAGCTAGAATTAGAGTCGGCACTGTGATGTCATTTAAGCTGTTAATTGAAAAGCTACCAGCAAGCCCCAAATCAAGAGTAACCACACGTTTGATTCTCGGATCTGAAAGATCTTTGCTGCTTGGTTCATGAGCTTGCACTTTCGCTAGCCCTAACTCTTCAGCAAGACCACAAGTTCGTGGGTTCGGGTATATCAAACAACGAGATTTGAAGGTTTGCCTGTCAACTTTAGCTCCGGCCAATTGCATCACAGTCCAGCCACCTAATGAATGACCAATCGCGGTGACATTGTCGGCATTCACATGCTGCTTCCATCGCGCTGAGGTTAACAAGTGATCGAGAATTCGCGACATATCGCGAGGTCGTTCCCACCACTTTGCTGCTTGTTTTAGAGAGTGGTCGAAGGTGGTGGTTCCAGGGTGGTCAGCAGCCGCCACTATATAGCCACGCTTAGCAATTTCGGTCGCTAACCAGTTTTGATTCCGCCAATTTCCTCGGTAGCCATGCGATAACAGCACCACAGGGAAAGTGCTAGATTGGATCTGAGCGTCTTTGATAATTTTCGTACCGACGAAGGCAGGGTTATCACCAATCAAGGTTGTATTTGAAACCTCTTGAGTGGGATACCAAATAGCAGTATTTAGAGGTCGTTTAGGATCGTCTGTTAAGGTGATTTGAGTGAACCCGACACCAGAGGCGATGGCATTACTAGAAAGAAAAAGTAAGGATGTAAACAATAAATTTGCCCATTTCATGGGGTTAGCTCCAATTGAAGTTAGTGGAGCTAATATGCGTCAAGGCTAGATATTACGAGACCTAAAACACGATCGAGGACGTCCTAAATCGTATTTTAGGAGTTCGTTCAGCAAACGGAAACTTTACAAACGCCTAAGGCCTCAACATACTTTTCCTAATCGACAGATACTAATTAGAGCAATTGACCTAAAGCGTTTCTGTCCATCAACGTGTCAGATTGATCTTAGCTGGCACGAAAATGCCCCAAACCTTGCTAGATCTCGCATGTTAAACGATTCTCTGAATTTAATGCATTAAGTATGAGATAAAATATCTACATCTTTTATTAGTAGGAGAAAATATGGAAATTTTTCTTTACAGCGCCAAAGGTTCAAACAGCTCAGAAAGAGTGGAATGGGTGCTCAATTTCAAATCTATTCCATACCAAAGAGTTGAGGTCAGTTCAGATGAATTATCTACAACTTACCTCGCTATAAACCCATTTGGTTACGTACCGTCTATATCAGTTGACGGTTTTATTTTTTCTGAGTCGATGGCTATTGCTGAATACTTAGATGAACGATTTGATAGATGTCCGTTACTAAGTAGAAATCTAAACGAAAAGACCCGCATTAGGTGTATTTGTGAATATGTTAATTCGAGTATTCATTCTCCTCAAAATAGAAAAGTACTTAAGTTTCTACGTCCACAACTTGATGAGGTTGAAAAGCAAAGACTCCGTGGTGATTGGATAATAAAGAGCCTTGATACTTTAAGTTCTAGCTTATGTAAACAGTCTGGTTATGCAGTGGGTGCCGATTTCAGTCTAGCAGATATCTTTGTAGCTTCTATATATAAGAAAGCACTGCAACATGGTTGTGGAGAACATGAGTTTTACTCTAATCATTTAACGTACATAAGAAAGAATGAACGCGTAGTAGCTTCAGAACCATAAGTCGAAATGTCGTAACAGAACTGAATATAATTGGTTTCGACTCGTTTGTGACCATGGGCGTACCAGATTGACGTCGCCTAGCTCGAAGCTGCCCCGAAACGAGTTAGAATTCTTGCTCATGACATTTTTGAAATGAGATCATGTGTTATTTTATCTTATGTCCAATTTTGTGTTCCTCTCTTAAAGGTTAGTTATGGGGTATCCCAAATATAGAGTAGTGTTAACCGATTTAGGAATGACCGCTGCTCAGCTTAATCATCTTGTTTCCTGCTTTCGTCCTAGTACGTTAGATAAAGATCAAACTATATTGAATATTGGTGACCAATTTGACAAGGTGCTGATTGTTAAGCAGGGAGCAGTTCGTTGCTATTATTTAACGCCTGAAGGTGAAGAAAGTAATAAGTTGTTCTTTTTTGAAGATAATATCGTATTTCCAGTCGCTCCGGTTGCACGTAATCAGTCTAGTCTGTTTGGGATTATTACTTGCGAGTCATCATTGGTATTGCATATGCCTTTTACTGAGTTTAAACAGTATTTGGTGGCTATGAATATTTGGCAACCTTTTTATTTAACCTACCTTGAATGGTTGGTAGATACAAAAATTCGGCGGGAACATCGATTCCTTACGCTCAATAAAAATCAGTTGATACGTAACATTATTGACAATGAGCCACAAGTAATAAACAGGATTAACGATTACCACATAGCCAGTTATCTGGGCATGAGTCCGGTAACCTATTCTCGTCTGAAGCCCCGTTCTTAACATTTGATAAGGAATTACATTTCGCGCTGTCTTACTCTCTTCCTCAAAATAATTGAGTAAGGAACGTAGACATGGATGAATTCCACTTATTCCCGGAAAAGACAGCCTTGGTGTTGATTGAATACCAAAATGAATGGGTGAGTAAACAAGGGTATTTACGTAATAATATGGTTGTGGATCTGGCACAATTTGAAGACGCTATTTTGCATTCAAAAACTGTACTCTCATTAGCTCGAGAAAAGGGATTCTTCATTATTCATGTGACATTACAACCAGATATGAACTATCTCGCTTTTGGTAAAGCTAAGTATGGTATGCGGCATGTCATTCCAGAAAAGAAAACGTGGTTAGGCTTTCAGGGAGAAATACATCCCGATTTTGTACCGCTTTCTAACGAACACTTGATTAACGAAAGCGTCGGTTCTAGTGCATTTTCGGGGAGTAATCTTGATATATTTCTACGAAATAATGGGATAGATAATGTTGTACTGATAGGCTTTGCTACTCACGTTTGTGTCGAGTCTACACTTCGACAAGCACATGACTTAGGTTATAACACGTATGTTGTTACTGAAGCCACCGGAGCCTTTACTATTGAGCAGAAGCAATACTTTAGTCGGCACGTGATTCAACATTTTGGTAAAGAAATATCAGTTAGCGATTTAGTTTGATGATAACTGACAAGGACATGAAGTGGCAGGCGAATGAGCTACAGCAGGTATGACCGATTGTTGCTTAATTCATATCTTTCCCTATTAAAAGTTATCCAAGTTCAGCAAACCTAGAAGTTATGCTACATAAAGCGATCTAACCCATTAGATTTTTTAATCTATTGATTTTATGTTGAACCTTCGAAGTGAGTACCGCATTATCTATGTATAAAGCGTGGCTGTGCGCCATGTGAAAAACGTTAGTAATCAGGAGGTAAGATGCAGAAAACTGATCAAGTTTCTTTATATTTTCTGTCTGACTTAGAGAAGTTTCGGATCTTTGTCGAACTATCAGAACGCCACTGGTCTGAAGAATTAATCAAGTACAACGAATCTGATTTAGAAACGAATGAGTTCATTTGCTGGGATAGGTACAAGTATCGAAATGATTTAAGCGCGCACTTCCATGAAGTTTTTCCTCAATATCAGAAACAATCCTTTTTGCTCATGTTGGTATCGTTTTTTGAAGACTACCTTAACCAGTTGTGCCACAGTTTTCATTTCGAAAAGGGTTTGAGTTGTACTTTAAAAGACTACAGTGGTTCAGGTCTAGAGCGAGCAAAAAACTACTTGCGTAAAGTTGCTAAAATTGAAGTCCCTACTGGCACTTTCTCTTGGAGCAAAGTCATTGAAGCGAGAGATATTAGGAATGTCATCGTGCACAATGCAGGGCATTTAGATGAAGAACTACATAGTAAACAACTTAGAATTGTTGCTAAAAACCTCAATTTAAATTCGCATCAATTTGCTAGAGTTCACCTTGAAGTTACACAAGTGTATGTCCTTGAAATTGTTGAAGCTATGACTAGTGTCGTTAATGATCTCTGGCGTTATACGATGGAAGATACCTAACAAGCTTAGTACTAGCCCCAGGTAACAATGGGGCTGCTTCTTGCTAGGCGAAGTCAACCTAGCACGTTTTTGGACAGAAACGTTTAGTACTGATGCGCTATAGCGTTTCAGTCAGATTAGGAAAAGTATGTTAATTTCTTGAACGTTTGTTATGAGCGGTATTACCTTACCTTGATAAGTCAATATATATAGAACGTCGCGCTAATACTTTATTCCATGCAGCTCATTTTATTTCAAAAGGTAAATTTTATGTTTTTTGGACTCTCTGCATTTCCATTAACACCAATGTACGATGATTCTGTCGATGAAAAAGCGTTTATAGGTCTTATTCAGCGCTTGGTTAATGCTGAGGTGGATTCTATTGGGGTATTGGGGTCGACTGGCAACTATGCCTACCTCGCAAGAGAAGAGCGAAAAAGAGTCGCGCAGATAGCGGTTCAACACGCTGAAAAAATACCTGTCATGGTTGGTATTAGCGCTTTAAGCCTAAGAGATGTACTTCTAAACGCCGAAGATGCTCAAACAGCTGGTGCGAGTGCGGTTTTATTAGCGCCAATGTCGTATCAAAAGTTGACAGAAAATGAAGTGTATAAGTTGTATGAAGTGGTCACTTCTAAGTTATCGGTGCCTCTGTGTGTCTACGATAACCCGGGCACGACACATTTTAACTTCAGTGATGAACTGCACGGGCGTATCGCTCAGTTACCCAATGTCAGGTCAATAAAAATTCCTGGGGTACCAATGGAATCGCAAGCCGCTTTAGACCGGGTAAACCGCCTTCGTGCTTTAATTCCGAAGCATGTATCCATAGGTATTAGCGGCGATTCTTGTGCTGCAACTGGATTGAACGCAGGATGTGACGTTTGGTATTCAGTCATTGGTGGCTTATTTCCTAAAGTGGCTCAATCACTCACAGCAGCAGCGCAAAAAGGGGATGCAGAAGAAGCTTTGCGTCTATCAAAACGCTTAGCTCCGATGTGGGAACTGTTCCAACGTAATGGAGGAAGCCTTCGTGTTGTGGCTACGGCGGCAGAGATTCAGAACTTAGTTAAGCCTCCTTGCTTGCCTTTACCACTTAGAGCATTAGAGGGGCAGGAAAGAAAAGAGCTAGCATCATTGCTTAATAATTTAGCATTATCATGATGTTAATTATGCCTTGGTTCTATCTTCTTATTGCTGGATTTCTTGAAATTGTCCGAGTTTGCATAGTGAAGCACTCTTCCGGTTTTACTCGACTTATCCCATTACTCATAACTATTTTAATCAAACTATCAAGAATCTAAGTTCATATAGAATAAGTTCATATAGAAAAATCGCCCCTTACTGCAAAAATTGGCTTCTGAATTAAGGGGTTTTCTTTACTTGTGGTTATTCATGAGTAGTTAATTTAGCAAAGTCACTAGCAAATTGTTGTAATTTTTTGTTTGAGATATTTTCATAAATCCAATTGATCACGTCACTATCACCTCTATCGACTCGTTTGACCACTCCCATTTCTACAAGTAGCGGTAAGGGGATATATTTTGTGCTTAGTTCAACGATATCATCACAGTAGAATTCATATTTGGCTAAGTGCTCTGGCACCAGTGCCCAACCAATGTTTCTCATCACTAGCGCAGTGATATAATAATAACTATCTATAAACCAGTGGTCAGGGCAAATGGTTTGACCTTTGGAATTCCCCATACGGTCGCAAATTACCAACTGCTTATATTGATTAAGTTCAGACAGGCTCGGTTCTGGGCATTCTGCAAGTGGGTGATTTTTACTTACGATAAGTGAATGCTGGAACTGCCCAATTGAGACAAAGTCAAGGCTGTCAGGAAGGGTATTAACATGAAACAGAATACCTAAGTCTGCTCTTTTTTCATCGACCCACTGGGCGATATCTTCTTGAGAACCATTGATAATGGTCAACTTTAGTAGAGGAAACTTGTTAGCAAACTGCTCGAAAAAACATTCAAATATACCGATAGGTACAGCTTCATCCATTGCAATTGTCAGAGATATCTCCTGTCTACTGCTGGCTCTAAAAGCACGAGCATCTAGCCGTTGACACTGAAGTAATATAGCTTCCGCTTCCTTATACATCTCTTTACCGGCTGGTGTCAGCGTGGGTAGTTTTGATGAACGATCAAAAAGTTCAATATCAAGATCCGCTTCTAAGTTAGCAATTGCTGTACTAATGCGTGATTGAGCCTTTCCAAGCCGTCTAGCTGCGGCAGAAAAAGAGCCAGCTTTTGCTGAGGTTACAAAAGCAGCTAATTGATCTAGCGTCCAATTCATTCTATTCACCTATCCGATTATCGGATAGATATTAGCTTTCACCAATCCTGCCAGCAAGCATAATATGCCTCTAGTTAATATACATTGAGGCAGAAAATGAACAACAGCGAACAAAATATCATGTCAAATGAGCCGATAGCTAAAGTATTTTGGCGTTTTGCGATACCTTCTGTCACCGCGATGGTTGTCAACGGCTTATATCAGATTGTTGATGGTATGTTTGTTGGTCACTATATTGGCTATCAAGGATTGGCAGGAGTCAACCTTGCTTGGCCATTGATAGGTATTATCGCGGGAATGGGCATGATGATTGGTATGGGCGGAGGGAGCTTAATATCGATCTCCCGCGGAGAAGCTAATTATGAGAAATCTCGCTTAACCGTTTCTACCAGTCTATGGTTATCTGTTTTTCTAGGAATCTTGATATCCATAATAGTGTACTTTTTTGGCGTAGATGTGTTGCAGTTGCAAGGGGCTGAAAACGAGGTGCTTCGCCTTGGGGCTGAGTATGTGTCGGTATTTTCCTGGGGGGCGATATTTACAGTGGTCTCAGCCGCATTGCCAATGCTTATTCGTAATGACAATAGCCCGAACACTGCGACGGCAATAATGGCGATAGGAGCATTAATCAACATTGCATTGGACTACCTATTTATAGGAGTTTGGGGACTAGAGCTTAAAGGTGCCGCGATTGCGACATTGCTTTCTCAATCCATTGTGATAATCATTGCCTTGAAATATTTTTTTTCTAAGTATGCTCAAACACGTCTTAAACTGAGTGGTTGCTACTTCGATTGCAAAGTGGCGATACGAAGCATCACTCTTGGTTCATCAAGCCTGCTGATGTTCTTCTATTTCAGTTTTATTTCGGCTATTCACAACAAGCTGCTATTGCACTACGGTACTCCTGTCCATGTCGGTGCATTTGCAGTAATTGTGTACATTGGTGTGATTTACTACCTTACCGCAGAGGGTATTGCGAATGGTATGCAACCACTAGCGAGTTACTTCTTCGGCTCAACGCAAGGGGATAAAGTAATTTCAGTATTAACCATAGCAATAAAATCCGTTGTGACCTTAGGTATTGTAGTAGTGATAGTGTTGTATATGTTTCCGGATTTCATTGTTGGATTCTTTAGCCAAGGCGACCCAAATCTTCTAGAGGCTGCCGTTCATGGCATGAAAATACATCTACTTGGTTTAGCGTTAGATGGCTTTATCTTTGTTGCATCGGTCTATTTTGTTTCAGTAGATCAAGGTGGAAAAGCATTGGCAATATCTGTTTGTAACATGATGATTCAGCTGCCTTTCCTATATTTTCTACCTAACTGGTTTGGAATTGATGGGATTTGGTTAAGTGTGCCACTATCGAATTTGGTTTTGTCGCTTATTATCATTCCGATACTTTGGAGAGATGTGAGTAGTAAACGAAAGTTTTATAAAAAAAAGGACGCATATTGATTATGGGTCAGCATAATATTCGACGACTTCATTATTAAGCGCCTTAATGCATATTAGCTAGGAAGCGCACCATTAAATACCACTATCTGTTTGTGAGTCCTCGTAACTTAAGTGGCGGTGCGGGGTTAAAACGACTAGAGCTCGCCAAACAAGGTGTGCAAGCTTAAATCTCAAGTGCCTTAGTCAAAATGACAATGCCACTGAGTTCTATTTATCTCGGAGTTTTACAATGGCTGAAACGGTGGATAATGGCGCGGAAAGTTATTATCTAAAGATGTGGAAATCACAAATCTGACAAACACTTAAAGTTTCAAGGTACTTTTCCTAATCGACAGAAACGCTTTAGAGCATCAGTCCTAAACGTTTCCGTCTAGAGCCGTGCTAGCACGATCACGAATGACACGTTTGTGTTCCTAATCTTTTTATACAATAAAATTAACACAGCTTTTTTACGCTGATATTCGGATTGTTTTTCTCATTATAGTGAATCTATCGTAAGCGCCCCATGAACACACGGGGCGTTTTAATGTGAGAAGTTCCACGGAAGAAGTGAGTCAATGTCGGGCTCTGCTTTCGCCAGCTCTTTCATGCACTTGACCATGTAATCGTAGAGAATGAGCCCATTGGCTTTAGCCGTCTCGATGATGCTATAGAGTAATGCGCTAGCATCAGCACCTTTTGATGTGTTGGCGAAGAGCCAATTTTTTCGGCCAATGACCATTGATTTTATCGCACGTTCTGCTCGATTGTTGTCGATGGATAAGTGCCCATCATCCACATAACGCACCAACTTTGGCCATTGACCCAAGGTGTATTTAATCGCTTTACCCAGTGGGCTGGATTCGAACACTTTCTGTGTCGTGAGCCATTGATACAGGTCGTCCAATATTGGTTTGGCGTGTGTTTGTCTTTCTGACCAACGCTCTTCAGCTGACGACTGTTTTAAGCGAGCTTCAAGCGCATAGAGTTTTTGGATTTTTGCTAGCGCGATATCCACTTTCCCAGTCTTGCCTTTTCCCTGAATCTTTTTTGCCTCCATGAACTTACGGCGAGCATGAGCGAAGCAACCAACATTCGTCACTTGAGTGAGACCATCGTACGCCGCATAACCATCAGTTTGCAGGTAACCCGAGTAATCTCCCAAGAAGTCCATTGGGCACGCTCTCGCGCGACTGTTTTGATAGTCGTACAAGACGATGTTTTTCATATCCGGTAAACCAGCTTGCGGAGAGTCAGCTCCTGAGCAGTAAAGCCACATGTAACTGCGCTTCTCTTCTTGAAGAACATTCAACGGGGTTTCATCGGCATGAACCACCACTTGCTCAAGTAAGTGCGTTTTTAAGGCTTGGTACAAGGGTTGGAACTTCTCACTGACTTGGATAACCCAGCGAGCCATAGTGGTTCTTGATAAATCGATACCCGATTGCGTGAACAAGGTTTCTTGTCGATAAAGCGGCAATGCGTACTGGTATTTACCCAAGATGATATTGGCCAGCAAGCTTTCTGTGGCGAAGCTTTTCGGGATAATGCTCTCGGGTGCTGGCTGTTGGTGAACTGGGTTAGTCTCACTGTGTTGCTCACAATGACGGCACGCGTATTTAGGACGAACGTATTCGATAACTTTGAGGACTGCAGGCGTGAACTCCAGTTTCTCGCTACGGTCTTCCCCGATTTGATGCAGAGAATGCTGGCAGCAAGGACAATTTTTATCGTGCTCATCCAGGTCAAGCACCACGGTTTCGCGAGGTAAGTCTTTCGGTAATGACTTGCGTTTACCACGGCGCTTTGTTGTGGTCGTCGTGGTCACCACTTCTTCCTCGACGTTCTCCGCTTCGCATTCCACTTCATTAAAGAAGTCGCCCTGAGCTTCGTTATACGGTTTTAACGCTTCAGAGCGTTTGGCGAACTGACGGTCAAGTGCCAGTTTGAACTGCTCAATTAAGGATTGGCGCTCTTGTTGCCACTGCGATTCTTTTTGCTGCCAAGCGGCTTGCTCAGACATCAACGCCTTCACCATCGCTTGAAGTTCCGCGATGTTTTGGCTGTCTGGATTGATGTCGGGGGTCGTCTTTTTCATGGTGGTTATTGTACTTTATACCGATAAAAAAGGCTTGGTTTATCTGACTTTTTTTGCCATTAACCCATTGTAAAACTGTCGATTTTTACCGGTTTATGGCCGATTATTGTGAAGCCAGAAAGCAGCCTGTCGAGGTCAAATTGCGTTAAGGTAAACACCGTGTTTTTCTCTTGTGTTGGCCACTTAAACTTGGCTTTTTCGAGGCGTTTATACCAGAGCGCATAACCCGTTTGGTCCCAATACAGAACTTTGATTTTATCGCGTTGTTTATTGGTGAAGAGGAACAAAGCCCCTGAGCCCAATTCGAGGTCGGTTTCAGATTCAATCAACAGCGCCAGACCATTGATAGATTTTCTGAAATCGACAAACTCACGGTATAAATACACCACTGGCGCGGTCATCATGCGTTTCATGACAAGGCTCCAATCAACTCTGCAAGATAGTGTGGTGGCGTGCCTTGAGGAATACTCAATTCGACGTTATTTACCATCAAAGTCATGTTGGCTACCCACGTCTGGGTCACCTTGCGACAGGTGGTTTTTTCAATAATTTCGGCCTTAACGAAGCCACTCTGAGTTGGGGATGGGTTAACACTCAACTGCTGCCGCTTAGCGTAAAACGTCGATACGCTAATGTCGTGTTTTTGGCAAAAAGCTTGTTGTGTGAGCGAACTGGCTTGGCATTGCTCAATCAGCGAAAGCCATTCTTGGTCGGTGCGTCGTTTATTCATGTCACATCTCCTTTGGATTGGAGATGTGATCATAGAGTGGGCAAAGCCTGTTTAGAATGTGGGGTTTGTGGTGCGCTTACAATCTATCTTATTGATATCGCTAGTTTAAAAATCAAGCGCACGATAGGCTAAGTAATAGTTTAATCAACCAGTTTACTTTAGGCTCTGTCTCCCTGACCTTATGCCAATAGAATTTTATTTGGTAATCCGGTATTGGGAATGGGGGATCTACATAGGCTAATTGCAAAGTATCCGCTAATGTTTTTATATATATTTTAGGAATCGCGAGAAAATAATCTGTATTTTTGAGTAAGTAGGGAGCACTAAGAACACTTGGTAATGTAATGGCGACATTTCTTTTCTTGTTTAACTTACCAAGAGTACAGTCAACAATACCGCGTTGTTCGTTCCAGGGGGTTACGAGGATATGCGGATAATTCAGAAACGCTTTTAGCCCAAGCGAGACATTGTTTCTCAACACTTCGTGTTGGTTGTCCATCGCAATACTATATTTCCCGCACAACCAGGTTGCATTTCCTATATGACTTGATTGTTCAGTCTCATGATCAAAACCAAGCGAGATATCAATTTCTCCTGATTCGAGTTGCTTAGCTGGTATTTGCTCTCCACTTTGTACAAATCGAACGCTGATATTAGGAAACGATTTAGCGAGATGAGCGGTTAACTTGGGCATTAAACACCAGGCGCTAAAGTCATAACCGGAAATCACGAAGTGATGCTGACCAACACTTGGATTAAAAGGAATGGCACTTTTGAGCCCTGAATATAATAAGTCAATTGCTGGAAGAATGGATTCTGCGAGCAGTTCTGCTTGTTTAGTCGGTATCATTCTGCCACTAATGCGAATAAATAGTTCGTCATTGAGACGCTCTCTCAATCGAGAAAGACTATGGCTGCATGCAGATTGGCTTAGGCTAAGTTTGTCTGCTGCTTGGTGAACAGATTGTGTTTTATAGATGTAGTAGAAGACCTTCATTAGATTAAGGTCGATATTTTCAAATTTCATCATGAATATAATACAGGTTAATGATGCAAACAATGCACTTAAATCATATCAAGTCAATCAGTATACTGCGAACATTACAGTATATAAGGCCCTAAAATATGATGAATATCCGACCAGCAAAACAAACAGATGCAAGCGTTATTTTACATTTTATTAAAGAGTTAGCTGAATACGAAGAAGCGCTACATTGCGTTAACGCAACTGAAGAAGATATTGTTTCAAGCTTGTTTAGTGAGCATTCTACGGCAAAGGCCATTATCTGTGAGGTTGATAACAGCCCCGTAGGCTACGCAGTCTATTTTTATAATTATTCCACTTGGTTGGGGAAAAACGGCCTTTATCTCGAAGATTTGTACGTGACTCCGTCCTACCGTTCTTCTGGTGCGGGGAAATTACTAATGAAAACACTAGCTAATAAAGCTATTCAAAAAGGATGCGGTCGCTTTGAATGGTCTGTTTTATATTGGAATCAGCCAGCTATAGATTTCTATCATCACATTGGTGCAGAAGAGCAATCTGAGTGGCGAATTTATCGCTTAACCGGAGAAGCTCTACATAATTTTGCATTAAAGTAGTGAATAGACTCTGGTGTAGTAATTTATCGGAATTAACCTCAAGGATATAGTTTCAGCATAGATTTTCGCATTCGAGCCGAATTTAAATTGTTCTTGTCCGTGACAGAATCGGTCCAAAACCAAGCCGTGTGTTATCAACAATCAGGCTTAACTAAAAAGTTCTCTTGGAAAGGCGTCTTTTAGTTTTGTTACATCAAAGTCGAGCTGTTTTACGGTGCAGGTTTTGATAAGTTCCTCTACGCTCAATTGCGAATCGTTATCCATGTGAATAGACGGGTAGTCAGTAATACCGACGCCAGCATAGTAATCATCAAACTTAAATGAACGCATTTCATTAAAAATGAGTCGGCAATTTGGGATGTTATATGCGTCGGATGCAATCAGTCCATGTAGCGATGAAGATGCTATGCAATCGCACTCCAGCAGTTGTCTAATAAAAGTGGGTGAGTCAGATTGTTGAATGTCGATCAGTGTGACTCCCTCATTATTCAGTGCACTGGTTATCCATGGATGGGTGGCGTGTTCGTAATGTGGAATAAGACCTAAACGGTATTTTGTTTTGGCGGGCGGTTTTAAAGGATAAATCTCGGGCAACAAAAGGGCAGGGTCACCAAAAACCTTTGGACAATGAACCCCTTGCTCTAGCAGCTTGGCTCGAGTAAGAGGACCTCTCACCGAGCAAATTCTATGCGGTTTTTGTTGTAATTGTTGTTGCTCAGAAATAAATCCCGATCCCCAAACCACGCTTTTGCTATTGGCTGCAGCAAGCACGCTACCTATTCCTAAAATATGAAGGCGGTGTCCCATGGCACAGTGAATAACCTTTTTTTGAGTCATGTATTCAATGACATCAATGTTAAGTAAGTCTCCCCAGTTTTTCACATCGCTAAAGTAGCGAACTGGAATGGTGGGTTGAGCATGGTATTTTACGAGTTCTACTTCACATTTTATCGTTTGTGCTAAACGATAAGCCAGTTTAGTGAGCATATGATGATCTCTCTGCTTGTGCGCGAAGTACATGCACTATGGTTGCGGCGTTGGCATCCCAGGTTAACTGGCGCTGTTGAATAGTTTTTTGCGCAGCATTACCTAGCTGTTGCATTAACTGCGGTGATTGGATGAGCGTTTCTAAACAGGCGAGTAGGGAGGCTTCTGGGTACTGGTCGTCAAACAGTAGCGCGTTGTGTTGGTCGCTCAGCAGTTCACGAATATTGGGCGTATTGGGGGCGATAATGGCTTTGCCGCTGACCATATATTCCAGCACCTTAAGTGGCGAGGCCCACGGGGTAACGGCGGGTTGTAGGGCAATATCAAATTGCGCCAACCAATAGGGCATGGCATCGCGTTCAACCAGTCCGGTGCTGTGGAAATTATCTTCCATATTGAGCTGCTTAGCTTGCTGTTTAAGTGCGTTGATGACGGGGCCGTCGCCAATGATAAGTAACATGAGGTCTGGATTATTTTGCTGAGCAATCAGCTCCAGCACTTGGTCAAGATGGTGCCATTCACGACAAAAGCCAACAAAACCCACCACCCGTTTGTTGGCAAACTTGGCATCACGAGGGATAGATGAGTGAGTGCTAAAGCGAGTTAGGTCGATGCCATTAGGCACCACGGTAATGCGCTCGCGCGGCACACCAGCTTGCTCAATATAGTGAGCCAACACTTCTGTAACGGGCAAAACGTGGTCGGCGTGACGCCAAGCATAATACTCGGTCCACTTAGCAAATTTCTCGAGCGCGATGCCGCCATATTTCTTGCGTTCATCGTACAGCGGTGAGTTCACTTCCAGTAACAGAGGCAAGCGAAACAGGGTCTTCGCCCAAATCCCAGCGGGCAAAAATAGGTTATACCGTTCATAAATCGCATCGGGTTGATAGCGTTTGATCGCCATGCAGAGCTTAAAAAACGCCAAAAACGCGTAGCCAAACTCCATTAGTTCAGACAATCCTTTCGGCAACATGGCGCGCAGTTTCGACATCCAACCGCCGTCGCTACCAAAATCGGCGGTTTGCGCTATTTGAGGTGCGACCAAAATGACCTCATGTCCTTGACGAGTCAGAGCATTAATGACCTCTTCCACGTGGACATACTGTCCATCTTTAGAGGCGATGCGGTGGTGATAGAGTATTTTCATTGCACAGTCTCAGCGGTTAATACGGGAATGGGTTGATGGTTCACAATGGCATTGAAGATGCGATACTGCGCCTTCGATGTGCTTTGCCAAGTAAATTGCTCGGCATAGGCTCGGGTTTGGCTTCGTACTGGCAGGGTGTCCAACAGGTCAATAATGCCTTGGCGCAAATCATTGGCCGTGCGTTTAACCAGTCGGCCAGCCTCGAGCGTTTGCACCACTTCGGGGGTTCCCCAAATATTGGTTGCCACCACAGGCGTGCCACAAGACATGGATTCTAAGAGCACGTTAGCCCAACCTTCGCGACTTGAAGCAAGCACGGAAAGATCCGCTGCGCCATAATATTCTGCTAATTCAGTTTGGCTTAAACTGCCCAAAAACCGCACGCGCTCGGTTATGCCAGCTTTGTGTGCTTGACGCTCCAACGTTTTACCATCTGGGCCACTTCCAGCGATGAGTAAGGTGACATCGGTGAGAGATTGCACGGCGTCAATCACCAAATAGTGACCTTTTCTTTCGATCAAATGACCAGTTGATATGATGACCGGAGAATGCTCAGGCAGTGCAAGCTTTTGTCGTAGCAGCTTTTGTTGGTGCTCATCTTGAAAGGCAAACAAATTGAGATCGACCCCATTGCGTAAAGTCGACACATGAGTCGGCTCGGCACCTAAATTGATCATGCTTTGACGCAGTGCTTCACACACCGCCATGGTGTGGTTTGCCTGCTTGAACACTTGCTGCATCTGCCGTCTTGGTTTGGTAAATTCGGGAATCAAATTGATGTCCGTTCCTCGGGCTGTCACGGTAAAAGGTTTGTTCAACTTTTTGGCGACTTTGGCTATTGCCACTCCATCAGGGTAAAAATAGTGACCATCAATAAGATCGAAATTGAAGCCTTCTGCCAGCAAGCGTTTGGCTTGGCGTAATACCGTATAAGCCAGCGTTTGCGGTGTGAGTGTCATGCCTATTTTAGGTACCACAAAGTAGCGTGGATGATACACTTCCATACCAAATCGCACTTCACAATCTGGCGCGTTGGCGTACTGAGCATAATCACCAAACAGAGGGTGTTTGAACGGAAAATAAGGGATCGGGGCGATCACTTTGATCTCCACATCGGGATACTGACGGCGTAACTGCCTTAAGCGCGTTTCAATAAAAACACCATGTTTGGGGTTGTTAACATGGGGAAAAAGAGTCGTGACTGTGAGGATTTTCATCACTAAGCCTGCCGATTTAAAAATTGACCGAACATCAAAAGACACCATAGCGCATCGCTATGATCACTTCGCCCACTGATATGGCTGCTCACTAGCTGTTTCAGCGCTTCTGGTTTGAAATAACCGCTATCGAACATGCGTTCTGAGAGCACGGTGTGGCGTAACTTTTCTTGTAGTGGTCCGCGAAACCATTGCGCCATCGGAATACTAAAGCCCATTTTGGGGCGATACAGAATGTTCTCGTCAACATAAGGTTCGAGGGCTTTTTTGAAGGCGTATTTGCCTTGATTGCCATGGATATTCGAGCTGTTGGCAATCGAATAGGCCCATTCGATCAGCTTGTGATCCAGCAGCGGCGCTCGGGTTTCTAACGAGTTTGCCATGCTGGCTCGGTCAATTTTGGTAAGAATGTCACCGGCTAACCAAGTTTTGATATCCAGATATTGAATGCGTTTTAAAGGGTCGTCCGTAGGCGATTTTTGTGCGTGATGTTTAATGATTTCAAGCCCCGAATAGCCATTAAGCGACTTTGTATATTGCGTACTAAACAGCGCCTTTCTTTGATCGTGACGCAGCCGCGACATGGTGTTGCCATAAGCTTCAATCGGATTCATTGCCAGAGATTGAAAGGTGGTTTTGGCGCGCAGAAACTGCGGTGCCCAGTCGGCTTTCGGGTAGACTTTCCCCAGCAAACCAAAGATCGGTTTACGTACCGCATAAGGCAGCGAGCCGCGCAATTGTTGCTCGGCAAGCTGCAAGCGATAACGACGATATCCAGCAAACACTTCATCACCGCCATCACCCGTTAAGGCCACTTTCACCGATTGACGAGCTAATTCACACACCCGATAAGTAGGCAGTGCGGAGCTATCAGCAAAGGGCTCATCGTAGATATCGGTCAATTTATCAATCAGGTCATATTCATCACCAGAGACCACTTTTAACGTGTGATGGGTGCCATAGCGCTTGGCGATTTGCGCGGCGTAATCACTTTCATCGTATTGGCTTTCATTAAAACCGATGGCGCAGGTATTGATAGGCTCATTTTGATAGTGCGCCATCATGGCAACCACTGCGCTGGAATCAACGCCACCAGAGAGAAAGGCACCTAATGGCACATCGGCCATCATGCGGATATTTACTGCGGCTTTGAGATGATCAATCAACGATTGCTGGGTTTCATCCCAAGTTTGAATCGCCTGCGGAGTGGGTAGGTCCCAGTATTCCACGGGACGAACTGCGCTTCCCGGCGAGAGCAGCAGATAATGGGCGGGTTCTAATTTGAAAATGTTTTGGTACGCGGTGTAAGGGTCGGGTAGGTAGCCAAACATTAAAAACTCTTCAGCCACTTCGTGACGTAAGGTTTTGTCCACATCGGGATGGCCCACTAACACCTTGAGTTCGGAACCAAAGATAAATTGACCCCGCTCGGTTTGCGCATAATAGAGAGGCTTTTTACCGAGGCGATCACGGGCGACAAAGAGCTGCTGGCTCATTTGATCCCATAAGGCGAAACAGAACATCCCTTGAAACCGAGATAGGCATTCCACGCCCCACTGTTCCCACGCATGCACAATTACTTCGGTATCCGATAAGGTGGCAAACTGGTGACCACAATTGACCAGTTCAGTCACTAACGATTTGAAGTTATAAATTTCACCGTTAAACACCACGCAGACCGAATGGGCTTCATTAAATACCGGCTGATGACCACCCGAAAGGTCGATAATGGAGAGGCGTCGGTGAGCAAGGCCAATATTGCGATCAAAGAAATAGCCTTCATCATCGGGGCCGCGATGGCTCTGCAAACGGTTGATACTTTGCAACAGCGCTTTGTCCACTGGAGGAGCTTGATGAATGTTGAAAATACCTGATATTCCACACATGGTTAATTCTCCCTATTCACAGTGGTTGCATTGCAGATTGAGCAATAGATTGGTTTAAATCATCCGCATTAAGGTAAACGCTCGAAAAAGCTTCTAGTTCAGAGATCACCGGTCGACGACTTAGCCGGTAGTAAAGCTCCCAGAGCTTTATTTTGAGTGGATTAGCTGAATAGTGTTGGTTAATTCGATACCAGAAAACGATGGTCCGATACTGACCGAGGCTATTAACCAAGGAAAGCTGCTGAGCAGGATGCTGATTGACCGTTATTGTACGTTTTTGGCTGAGTGTCCAGAGATCTTCACTGTAGAATTTATTACTGCTACTAATGAGCTCAGCATTTTCTTTTCCTTTAAAGTACTGAGCAGTGAAGTATTCGCTGGCGCCATTGTTAGCGATGGCCATTATGGTATGGTCCGCATGAGGAAAATGAATTTTCCATGGTGATTCACTAATCACGCGAAAGTTATTCGGGAGTAATGTTGGAACCACAACTGCGTCTGGTACAACAGGTTTTGCACTAACACTAGCCCAACCATAGGCAATCACGATGAACAGAATAATGACCCCATGCATTTGTGCAACATGGCGCGATTGTGATGGTGCAGTGGGTGTCTCGACCGTAGTGGGGGGCAGTGTGGTTAACTCCTTGTCGCGCATGGTATAGGCAATAAAAAAAGTACATACGGTAATGAAGCTGAAAAAGAGCCAGCCATAGACAAGATGGTCAACGCCTGATGCGTATTTCATATCAATAAAATTACCAATCATAATAATGCCAAACACGCGCAACCCATTGGCAATGATTGGGAAAATAAATGAAAAGATCACAAACGACCAAAACTTCCACTGTTTTTGAAAAAAGACGTGGGAGAAAAGCGTTCCAAGTGCCAAGCTGGCGATGAGAAAGCGAATGCCTGAACACGCTTCAGCGACTTCAAATTGCCCTCTGGGAACCGTTAAATAGAATCCTTCACGATAGATAGGGACACCAAACAACCTAATTAAAAAAACCGACATATCTGCCGTGATTTGTTGTAAAAATGGCACTAATTCCTCTCCAAATGGAATCAGAAACCATAAATAGCAGAGAACAAAAAGTGTGTTTTTAGTGGCTGGCGTACCAATCAAGGACCAAATAATCAGTTGCAGGCTGGTAATAGCTGCAACATGTTCAAAAAATGCGATATTAGTTGCCTTACCAATAACCCATAGCGTTAATGGAAATATCAGCAATATGGCAGGAAGTCGTGCTGTAGTTATCGATACTTGGTGCAATTGATCTTTCTTTTGCCACAATAGCCAAATGCAGATCGGAATAATGAGATAACAGTGTTCGTAGGTTTTAGATTGTCCCCATACTCCCACCATGTTGGCTAATGACGGGTAAAACAGTGCTCCCCATGCCATTAACGGTAGCCCAAACCTCAAAATCCCTTTCTTAATCATGGTGAGATCCTAAATAACCCAGCAGCGGATTAAGTTTGGCAGGCCAACTGTAGGTCGATTCCAACCAAGTGCGTGATTGCGTTGCTTGATAGATATTATCGGTCAGCTTGTTAGTCACCCACGACACTATCTCTTGGGGAGAGTCGGAGACAAACACATCTTTCTCAGGATACTCTTCGATACCTTCAATGCCGAGCCCTGTTGTGAGCACCGGTTTTTCCATTGCCATCGCTTCCAAAATTTTGTTTTGAATGCCTCGAGCTATTTGCATGGGGGCAACAGCAGCTTTGGCGTGATGCAAATACGGTCTCACATCTTCTACTCGTCCTGTGACTACGACACCGGGAATATGTTGTAACTCTTGAACTTCTTTGGTGGGTGATGAACCAACGATGTAAAATTTACTGTCGGGTAAGGCTTGATGTACCTTCGGCCAGATGGTTTCAACAAACCAAGTGACCGCATCCGCATTGGCCCAGTAGTTCATCGCTCCAGTAAAAATAACGTAGTTTTGTTGTGCTAATGGGTAGTCTTCATCTAGTTGCGTTTTTGCATGAGGTGAAAAAAAATCGCAGTCGATGCCATTGCTCAGCGTTTGAATATGATCATGTAAGGCGGGTTTGTCCGCTACCATCTCGCGAAACAATTGGGTTTCGTTATCGGAAATAAAGCAGCTTACAGCAAACTTACCAGCGACATAACGTTCAAACTTGGCCAGCGTTCGGTGTTCACGTTGGTAAATCCAATGCATGATTCCACGCGTTTTTTCTGCGTATTGACGCCACTTATCTGAATCGATGTCGGCGAACTGAATCACTTTATGCAGCGAGCTCATTTCGTTGCCTAGCACGTATTGCGCCATGCAGCCTGAGTAAATAAAGGCTTTATGAATTTGTTGGGTACGCACGGTATCTTGTACCCACTTCTGCATCTTTGGGTGGTAATAGTAGGGCAAAGTGATGGGGTTGCCGGTAAGAAACGCTTTAAGCCCTTTCACCTTGGCTAGCTGTGTATTGAGATCGATAAACAGCGTCTCTTTACAGTAACTCTCAACATCGCTGATATAACGATGGTCAAAAGGGTCATCGATAAAACATCCAAGGTAGATATCGTAATGTTGGCTCAAAAATTTGAGGGTATTACAGGTGGTAATCTTATCGCCTTTGTTGGCAGGAAAAGGAATCCGATGACACAGATATAGCAGTTTCTCTTTCATACGATCACCCAAGATATTTCGATAGATTAGGGCCAATAGCACGACTGACACTCAGCGGCATGCGCTTCCATAGATTGATAAAAAGCTTATATTTAGGATTGTTAGGTGATAGGTTCGGCAGCGAATTACTGGTTACTAACGCAACTTTGTAGTGCAAGGGTTCTTCCTGCATACCCCAATTTTTCTTGTAGCTGTATGAGCCAGAGTCGTGCTTGCTCCGGCCAAAATCGAATTGAGTTATTCCTTTTTCCCGAGCGATACACATCAACTGATAGTACATATAGTCATAACTTTTCAGTTCTCGTGCTTCAAATTTGCCGCCGCCGTAGTAGGGCAAAACGGTGTCTTTGTAATAGAAGCTCAACACACTGGAGACGGGGTGGTTATGTTTATCTCGGACAATAAGGGTGTTACAGCGCTCGCCGAAAGTCTCTTTTAAAGTGCGAAACAGTTTTTTATCAAATACCGGAGTGCCAAGGTTTCGCACGCTTTCGGCATAAACGTCATAACAAAGATCGGGATTATCTTGGTTATCCCAACTCAGTTCATTTGCGAGAGAATGACGCACTACAGCACGTTGTTTACGTTTAATTGAGGTAAGAATGGTCTCTGGCTTATCGGCAATAGGACAAGAAAATGTTGAGTGGTGACAGTGTGCTTGCCAGAGCTCTTTGGATTCATGTGCGTAGCGATCTCGCAGTTCTACATAGTCGACTTTGAGTTCACAACCTAATAGATAAGCTTCTGATTCTAACTTAAAACGAATTTCATCATTGTCTGCAATTGCGCCTCCATAGACGCAAAATGGCGTCGATATTAAAGCATGACCAAACAATAGACTTCGTTGTTCAACCAGAGGTAACACCCCAACGAGTTTGTCACCCATCATTGCCATCAAATAGTGTGGGCGGTGATGGAATACTTGAGTAACAATGCGAATCCACCCCGATAAGTGAAAAAAACTACCTTCGTGATGATTGTCAACATACTGGTCCCAACGTGCATATTCACCCTCAGCAAGAGGTTTAATTAAAATTGTTTTGTTCATTTGATAAGCCATTGAGTTGATAGGCATGACTGACGGTATTCCATTCAAAGTCATTCAATAGATGGACAAGACGTTGTTCCATACGACCTAGATTTAAGTAGTGACGAAACCGAGATTTGATAGGTATGCCTTGCATACGTGGTTGCTGGGCATCTATTTCCCAAGGATGGAAATAAAAACAGAAAGGCTGTTCGGTTTGAGTAATAAAGCGATTGATCAATAACTTACTCATCTGATAAGGATAAAGTCGAAAAAAGCCACCACCACCAATAGGGAGTTTGAATCCCGTACTGGTGTTGGTGGGTAAGGGAATCTCAATAATGCCTTCAGGACGACGATATTTCAGACGGGGCCAATCGGGCGCGCCATAGAGGTCTCGTTTTACGGGATACGTACTACTGCTAAAGGTAAATCCGACTTCCGCCAGTACTTCAAATACCCATTCGTTATCTGCATTTACCGAGAAACTCGGTGCCCGATAGCCTTTAACCGCGACCCCGCTGGTTTGTTCTAAAAAGGATTTAGCTCGATAGACATCTTCGTGAAATACCTTTCTAGATTGGGTATTCGCTCGCTGATGTGCATAGCCATGACTAGCCAATTCATGACCTTGTTCAACAATTCTTCTCACGAGTTGTGGGCAATGCTCGGCCACCCAGCCTAAAACAAAAAAAGTCGCTTTAGCTTGGTGTTCATCAAATAGCGCCAATAAACGTTCTGTATTGCGCTCGACGCGTACTTCATATTTTTTACCCCAGTCAGCAAACTGAACTTGGTTTTCAAATGCAGCCACTTGAAAATAATCTTCCACATCTACTGTCATTGCATTGCTGCATCGTTGACTCATCAGTCATTGCTCCTTGCGCTATCAACATGTTGCATTTCTATACTCACAGTAAATTAACGACCCTTACCAAATAGCACTACTTCAGTGGTCCGGAGTAGGATTAATAGGTCGAATAAAAAACCACGATATTTGATGTAATACAGGTCGTATTTAAGCTTTTCTATAGCGTCTTTTTCGCTGCTGCCATAAGGGTACTTGAGCTGTGCCCAACCAGTTAAACCTGGGCGTACACTGTAGCGTTGATTATAAAAGGGGATGTCTATCTCAAATTGTTTCGTAAATTGAGGGCGTTCAGGTCTTGGACCAACAAACCCCATATCACCTTTTAGGACATTAAAGAGTTGGGGTAATTCATCTATTCGGTATTTGCGTAAGAAGTTGCCTACTTTTGTCACTCGAGGGTCTGCGGCTTGAGCCCATTTCGCGCCATCTTTTTCTGCATCAAGACTCATGCTGCGAAACTTGTAGATTGAAAATAGTTTACCGTCTAACCCCACTCGAGTTTGGGAGTAGAGAACGGGAGCACTGAAACCATCTTCAACTTTTATTGCCAAGATTGCGATGAGCATAAATGGCCAAGTGATAAAGAAAATAGCGAGTGCAATGCAGGCGTTGAACAGCCAATCTAAGGTTTTATGTAATTGATTGTACCGATGGCTTGGTCCATAAATGATCCATGATGGATAAACTTGGGTAACAACAACTTGGCCCGTTTCATGCTCGAAAAAATCGACAATATTTTTGATATTAATGCCTTGGCGTTTACAAATGGCGAGGCTCTCATTTGGCAATACATTACGGCGTTCATCACAAGCAACAACAATTTCATCAATACGGTTTTTAACGGCAAATACGTCTAAAGGTTCCTCAAGGACCAGTTTTTGCTCGTTTTTTATCCCATCAGTGGAGTCACCTTGCATGACTATAAAACCAATAAAGTTCAACCCAATTCGGTCAGTTTTACGTCGCATGTATTGTTCAATGACTTTTGCTCGTTCACCTGAACCTAACACCAGAATATTACGTTCACCTAAGCGCTGGTAGGCGGTTTTACTCAGTAAATAACGAGTAACGACCAACGTACAAAATGTGATGATAGCGAAATACTCTGCAAAATGTTCTGGTTGGTTAAATCTTGTCAATAAGTAAACTAATTTATCAATAACATAAGCTAGTAATACGCAAACAAATATTCTAACAACGATGCCAGAAAATGTTGCTCTTAATTTTATATTGTATAATCCAACAGAGAGTATAAAAATAGAGGTGGTTATTGCGAATATTATCGGTTGAACCCATTGATTAACTATCACTATGTGGATCTGTGATGATAAATAATAATTCACCATGTAGTAGCACAAGAAATACGCGCCAACTATGGCTATATAGTCAGTGATGATCACCACTAGGCTACTGGCTTTTATGCCATTTAAAAGTGTGCTGTTCATTTTTTATCCCTAGCTCCAGAGATAAACTGAACCGATGCTTATTGTGCATCTCGTTCATGTTCTAGCATTATATAACTGACTAATTATAAATAGATAATTAAATACAATGCCATTCTCTGCTCATTCTGAATCAACTAAAAATTTAAAAGGCGCTGATGCAATAATTCAATTAAATATCATAGCCTTATTCCATTTTTTGTAGCTGTGTTCTTATTGTTATTGATAGTTGTGTTTTTATTTGCGCCGTGTAAAGTTATATATAAATTAAGCCGGTTTTGACGCTATCTTTTGTTTATCACTTTGTCCTAATTTACGTGCCGGGTCAAGATAGTAGTCTATATTTATAAACATGCTTCACCTTTTTGTTAAATTATTACCGTTCGATAGTCTAGTTCAGAAGGTTAGTAATTCAATGAACTATTGTCTCAATATTGAAACAGTTGTTTTGATTATTAACCACTTGGGTAAATTACCCAAGATAAATAAATAGATAGCTGTTTATAATTGGCAATTGGTTATAAATTATAACTGCCTTACTTCAACTTTATTTTCTATGATATTTACTTATGAAAATGAAGTTAATACCTGAAACAAGGGATGGTTGGATATACATACGGTGGGTGTAACTATGAATGGCTTGGGTAAGTTCTTAATTTTTATTTCACGCTTAGGCGTGGTTTTTTATTCGATGTTTATTGTTGCGTGTACTAGTTCTTTGCCAGATCTTCCCACAGCAACAGTACATCCATCACTGACTAAAAATATTAGTGATTATTCCTATCTTATTGGTCCTGGTGATTCTTTGAATGTATTTGTGTGGGGCAATTCTGAAGTGTCAGGGACATACAAAGTAAGACCTGATGGCATGATTACCACATCATTAGTGGAAGATATACACGCGTCAGGGAAAACCCCAACTCAGCTAGCTAGAGAAATTGAAGCAAAGCTCGCTAACTATGTTCGTCAACCTATTGTTTCCGTCATCGTAGACGGTTTCGTCGGTCCTTTTAGTGAACAAGTGCGAGTGATTGGCGAAGCCTCTGAACCGAAAGCAATTAGCTACACCAAGAATATGACTTTACTTGATGCAATGATTCAAGTTGGTGGTTTAACAGAGTATGCCAATGGCAATAACGCCAGTTTAATTCGAGTCGTTAATGGGAAACAAGTGCAGTATGGATTGAATATTGACGAGTTGCTTGAGGATGGAAATATCAAAGCTAATGTCGACTTGTTACCTGGGGATATCATCATTATCCCAGAATCTTGGTTTTAATTTGGGGTAGCGGATAATGCAGGAAATGTTTGAAGAGATCATTCAGTATCTTCGCGGTGTGTGGCTGAAAAAGCGCTATATAGTGATTGTCAGTTGGCTAGTGTGTATTTGTGGGTGGATTTTTGTCGCAATCATGCCAGACCAATATACGGCTGAGGCCCGAGTGTACGCGGATACTCGCTCAATTCTAAAACCATTGCTTCGTGGTTTAGCGGTAGAGGTCGATCCCTCTAAAGAGCTGCAATTGATGGTAAAAACGCTGTTGAGTCGTTCCAATTTGGAGATCATTGCCAGAAACGTGGATGCCAATGTGCGGGCGAAAAATAGCGCGGAATATGAAGCTATCATCAAGAATTTAGAAAACAATATCAATATAAGCTCTGGTGGGCGAGAAAACTTGTATGTCATTAGTTATCAAGGTGAAGACCCTGTTTACACGAAAAATGTTGTGCAAGCAGCACTGAATGTGTTTGTCGAAAATACGCTTTCCGAGCAGCGTATAGATACCGATAATGCCAGTCAGATCATTGCCACGCAGATTACTGAATATGAATCTCGGTTAAAAAATGACGAAGCGAAACTGGCGGATTTTAAGCGTAAATATCAAGGTTTTTTACCTGGTAGCGACTCTGGTTATTACGCCCAGTTAGAAAAGAATAAAGCAGCCCTTGAAAGTGCCCGGCTAGCACTTAATGAGGCAATAACCAAATCGAAATCTATTTCTCGTCAACTGCGTAAGGAAGAGCAGTCTGCTCACAGCGCTGTTCTGCGGGGAAAAACGGACTATGATGATCGAATAAACTCTTTGCAACAGCGACTGGATGATCTGCTGTTTCGTTATACAGAGAGGCATCCGGATGTCATTGAAACGCGCAATCAGCTAGCCGATTTACAGGCGCTACGTAAAAAGCAACTTGATACCTACACCGTAGAAGATGCGTTGGCTAATGATCCGGTTTATCAAGATCTTAAAAGGAGTTACAGCGAATCTGAAAGTGATGTCGCGTCTCTGAAAGTACGTGTAGACAATTATCAAGATAAGATTACAGAGTTACAAAAAGATCTAGATAAAGTGCCCGGCGTGGAAGCGCAACTCACATCGTTAACTCGTAACTACAACATTACCAAAGAGAAATATGAACAGTTGCTGTCTCGTAAAGAGAGTGCACGTATTTCGCAAAGCGTTGGTAATTCTGCTGATGATATCAAATTCCGCATTATCGATCCGCCTCGCGTACCGGAAAAACCCTCAGGTCCAATGCGGCCTCTTTGGTTTAGTGCAGTATTGTTGGTTGGAGTAGGGGCGGGTATCGGTTTGTCATTCTTACTAAGTCAAATATCGCCGGTAGTTTCATCGACGAAT
Source organism: Vibrio tritonius (assembly GCF_001547935.1). Lineage (NCBI taxonomy): Bacteria > Pseudomonadati > Pseudomonadota > Gammaproteobacteria > Vibrionales > Vibrionaceae > Vibrio > Vibrio tritonius. The sequence continues at coordinate 2,023,123 of NZ_AP014635.1, read as the reverse complement.
CAATTACTGAATCTCACCGGTTTTAGTACCTATGGCGTAGTCTCCGCGACACACGTGTCAGGTATCTCGACATGGGAAAAAAGAAAAACCAAGTTGTTTATTTTATCGAATGTGCTGTTGATATTGCTTTTTGCCACTATCGTGGCAATTAGTGTGGTTCCTTCTATTCAAGACAGCTTGATTTAAAGACGGGGAGAAGTCATGAGTACAATTGAAAAAGCGATGGGTGAACTTCGCCATACGTCCCCAAAAAGTAATGCAGCTGAGGCACTAAAGAGTTCAGCGGATGCGCTGTCAGGGGCAGAATCTCAGCCTGCCGTGACGAAAATAGAAGGTAAAAAAGAGCCGTTTAAAGACAGCAGTCGTATTATCCCTATTAACAACTCTCTGCTAGAGAGTTTAGGAATGATCAATAATGGGTCTAACGAATCGGAACGTCAGATAAAAGATGAATTTCGTCTAATCAAGCATAAGTTACTTAAGAAAGCCTTTACTCCGGAAGAGGAACATAAGCCTTCAGCCAATAAACGTAACCTTATCATGGTATCCAGCCCCAATATGAATGAAGGCAAAACCTTTGTTTCTATTAACTTAGCTTTGAGTATAGCCAGTGAACAGGACAAGACTGTACTGTTAATCGATGCCGATGTATTAAGCCCAAGTATTGGTGACACGTTAGGGTTTGATAATGATATGCCGGGCTTAACCGATTATCTTTTGGGTAATGTCGGTGATTTAAGCGATATTATTTACCCGACGACAGTACCTGATTTTCGCGTTATGCCGGCAGGCAGTTCTAACAATATGAGTTATGAATTGCTATCGAGTGGCAAAATGGCGGCGTTAATGGAAGAAATTGCAAGCCGCTATAGTGACCGCATCATTTTGCTAGACTGCCCACCGCTGCTTGGCGTTGTGGAAACGGTGACTCTGTCTAATTTAGTCGGACAAGCGATCGTAGTGGTAGAGCAAAATAAAACGAAATTAGGTGATATCAAACAGGCGGTGGCGCTTCTCAACAGCGAAATTGATACTGGATTCGTGATTAATAAAGCAGTGCAAACAGCAGGGCATGGTTATGGATACGGCTATGGATATGGCTATGGTTCGAAGGATAATAAAAAGTAGTGTTTACTCACTGAGCTTTATCCTTGTTATGACTAAGACAAGTTTCGCCGCTGATGTATTGGTAACGCCTAGCCTCGAAACTAAACTCGTATATACGGATAATGTTAATTCCGTAGCAACGAATGAACAGACCAGTTCTATTACTTATTTTACAGGTGGGCTGAGTGTTCAGGCGAAAGGCAATGATGGTCAATTGTCGCTCGATTATACGTTGCAACAGTTGGTGTATTCATACGATTCGGAAAAAAATAAGTTATTTAATTCGCTCTCGTTTAATGCCGATAAAGGGCTATTTTCTACTACGAATGTGCGTGGCAATGTGGCTGCGTCAATTTCCAATGTTTCTCGGAATTTAGAAATAAACGCGAATAACGATGTCAGTAATGGCAACACCATTGAATCACGTAATGCGCAAGCTGGGCTCTCTTATCAGAGTAATCCTGCGGGTATGTTTGATCTTAATACGAAAGTTGATGCTAGCGTCACCAACAATGAAGACAGTGTAGGGAATAACCACTCTTATACTGGCACGTTGAATTTACAACAAGGACAAGCTGCACACACTCTGTTTTGGTCCAGCGTTGATCGCTATGAGTTAACGCAAGGGCAAAGTGAGGATAAGAACACCAAATCAACAGAAGCTGAAAACGAGTTTGGTTGGCGTACCGAGAGCGGGATCAGCCCTCTAGTACATTCCTATTATGAAAATTACCAAGGGCAGGGGCGCTCAGATAGCCAAGATTCAGCCAGTGTAGGACCTGGGGTTCGTTATTATTTTTCCAAAAGTTCTTATATTGAAGTTGGTTACGATTTTACTTTAAAGGAGGACGACTCTGACTCATGGCGCGCAAAGGCCCATTGGGCTCCTTCTCCTCGCACATCGCTGGATGCCGATTATAAACAACGTTTTTATGGTGATGCCTACACACTATCGTTTAAACATACCCATCACCGATTAACCAACACGGTTAGCTACACAGAATCGGTATCGAATTACGATAGAAGTTTGTATATCGAAGGCGCTGAAATTAATCAGTTATCTTTAACAAAAACGTTTAGCTGGGAAAGCCAATTGGCATTTAAACGCACGATTGCCAAGCTGATAATTTCATCGGATAAGAAGCAATCGATGAGTAATATCGCTAATGATACTCAGGTAGAGACCTACAGTTCGAAGCTTAACCTTGAGCATAAATTGACTCGTTCCATGACGCTGACACCAGGGTTTCAGTTCAAGCATTACAAGTTTTATAACCAGAATGAGAGCAACCAAGAAGATTACTATCGCAAATGGGATCTCGAGTTAAGCAAAAAATTTGCCGCGGATTTATCGGTAGACTTTGAGCTTTCTTATGAAGATCGCTCCTCGACCTCAAGCAGCGCTGCTTATCAAGAAAATCGGGTAAGCCTCAACGTAAGGAAAGAGCTTTAGTTATGTATGAATCGCATTTTGGGTTATCGGGAAAACCCTTCAAACTCAGCCCTGATCCGACTTTTTTTTATGGCAGTCCGCATCACAGTAAAGCCATATCTTATCTTCGTTATGGCTTAGAGTCGGGAGAGGGGTTTATTGTTGTCACTGGGCCTGTAGGAACGGGTAAAACGACGATTGCCCGCAGTCTATTAAATTCCCTTGATGAGTCGATAACGGCAATTCAACTCGTGACCACTCATTTAACACCCGATGCACTGATCAATATGATTGCATCAAACTTTGGTCTTCAAGTCGAAGGTCTAGGCAAATCTGAAACGTTAAAACGGCTTGATGGTTTTTTGCATAGTTTGCATCGTCAAGGAAAGCGGGCGCTGTTGGTGATTGATGAAGCACAAAACCTGCCGTCGGAAACGATTGAAGAGTTGCGGATGTTGTCTAATTTTCAGGTGGATGATAAGCCACTTATTCAAAGTTTTTTGTTGGGTCAGGAAGAGCTCAAACCTATTATTGAATTACCCGAAATGGAGCAATTTCGACAACGTATTATTGCGTCTTGTCATTTAGAAACTTTCAATACTGCGCAAACCCAAGAGTACATTTTGCACCGTCTTGGCGTAGTGGGATGGGATCATCTTCCTGAGTTAACGAATTCAATATTTCCCCTTATTAGTCAATACACTGGCGGTGTGCCAAGAAAGATCAATATTTTTATGGATCGTCTCTTTCTGTATGCCTTTATGGAGAACCTTAGCAAGGTTGATGAAACGGCGGTACGCTGTGTAATGGATGAAATGGGGAGTGAACTTTCGGGGGGATTACAGCCCACAACTCAAATCACTGCTCCGAAGAATGCGAATACGGTATCTTCGATGCATCATGGACTGACTCGTGAAGGTTATGACATTGAAGTTGAGCATACGCATAAGATTTTGGCAGAGGTGAATAAAGTACTGGATGATGTTATCGCACGTAAGATTTTGTCTATCAAACAGTTGGATCGGATGATTCGAGAAAAACGCAAATTGCTATCAAATAGTGATGATTCAGTAGAGAGTGGACGAAACACTCACCCCAGCAATGATGATGCTAAGCGAGTATCAAAACCGCAAGAACAGAAGCATGAGAGTGTATTACCATCCGAGCCAGAGCCGAATCGACTTGTTGAAAAACGCTGGTTACAACAGTTGATTAAAGAGCGTGAAAGTGAGTTGTAATTGATGATTGAGGTGCAAAGTGCATAAACGTGTTTTAGTGGTGTGTACGGGAAATTTATGCCGTTCGCCTTATGCAGCCAGTCGTCTTCGTACATTGTGTCCTTATCTTGATATTGCCTCTGCGGGGTTGGACGTGACAGCTCACGGACTTGAGGGCAAAACTGCTGACAAAGTCGCGATTCGAATCGCCCGTGAGTACGGTGTTGATTTACGTGAGCATCAAGCAACTCAGCTTAGTGATGCTTTAGTTGAAAATTACGATGTTATCTTAGTGATGGAAAGAGAGCAGTTAGAGCGTTTTTGCCAATACTACCCTGACGCCAATTACAAAGTATTTTTGTTTGGTTTGTGGAAAGGGGGCATTACCATTGAAGACCCTTTTAATCGAGGAGAGCTTGCTTTTCGTTTAGCGTTTCAAACAATTGATGAAGCGGCCAAAGAGTGGATTCAAAAGCTGGCATAATCCGTTTTTTGAATTGCTTATTTTCTATTTAATTCTGTCGAATAGGGCTGCAAACGGTCTTGCACCTCTCACAGAGATTGTGTTGGTATCGAGAACGTAACTTCTGCTCGCAGGCCATGCGGTTTGTTGGCACTTAGTGTCAGTTTACCACCATAGGCTGCTGCAATCGCCTGACAAATAGAAAGTCCTAATCCCACGTTTGAACTTGCCGTATCTCGTTCTGCATTTAGGCGAGTAAAGGGTTTTACCACATCATCTAGTTGTTCATCATTAATGCCCGGGCCTGTATCGGCAACACACAAGGTCAGTTGTTCTTTGCTCACTGAGGCACTTAGCTCAATGGTTGCCTCATTGCCGGCGTATTGAATGGCATTATTGATGAGGTTGTCGATAACTCGTCTCACGCTCACAACAGGAAGGGGCAAGGTGATTTGTGGAATCGGCTGGTGTTCCAGCTCAACCCCTTTTTCATCATAATCGCGGATAATATCAGCTAAAAGCTGATCCAGTTGGCAAGGTTGCCGTGCTTCTTGGTGGCTGTCGCTTTTGGCAAACTGTAATGTGGCTGCCAGCATCTTTTCCATGATAGTCAAAGTATGTAGTAGCTGAGTTTTATCATCGCTGTCGGGAAAAAATTCTAAACGTAGTCGTAAGCTGGTGAGTGGGGTTCGCAGATCGTGAGAAATCGCGGCCAGCAGTTGGGTGCGTTCTTTAATGTAATCGACCACTTCTTTTTGCATGTCATTAAATGCGGTAATGGTGTGGGTGAGATCTTGTGGGCTTTGGGTACTATCGACCTGATAAACTTGCTTATTTTGTGCGAAAGCTTGAGCTGCATGCCCCAGCTCGGTTACGGGGCGTAAAGCTCGGCGAATGATCAGTAATGACCCAAAGATAGTGAGAATCATCACTGCAAGCAAGGCAAATAAGACACTCGTTGACCAGTGAGCCACATCGTCAGAGAGACCGGATGAAAAATTTAACCACTGTCCGGAAGCGAGGGGGATCGATCCGTTTATAGTGGCTCGATAGGCGACACGATTGGTTCTGACTGAATAGCCATGATGATTATTCATCATACCTGCCCCCATCATGGAGCTGCCCATTTGTTCTCGGTGCATGACGTTCATATTGGGGTCGAGATCCAGCACGGGGCGGTCGGTTTGGTTGACCAGCACAATATGCGCATTACCCAGCCCCAAATTCGTTAGGCGCTCCACAATGGCTTGTTCAACACTGCTGGTTTGTTGATCTTCATTAATTCGAGGATGGTTGGTTAGAGATAGGGATAAATCGGCTGAGCTGGCGGCGCGAAGAATGGAATCATGTAGTGTGCTGGGCGTTTGCTGTAAGGTATAAGCGACAGAAATGACCCGTTGCAAAGCACCAGATACCGAGAGTTGACTGAGCCGTTCTGATTTGTCGTAGGAGAGTAACGACAGCGTGAGCAAGAAACTCAAACTGAATCCCAGTAAAATCACCAAGCCAATTTGGTGAATCAGTTTACGGGAAAAATACCATTTGAGAGGATGCCAGCGGGGACGCGATAACCTAGTCATAGGTAACCTCACAACTAAACTGATAACCACCGCCCCAAATGGTTTTAATGAGCTTAGGTTGTTTGGGGTCTTGTTCTATTTTTTTACGTAAACGGCTGATTAAGGTGTCGATGGATCGGTCGTAGACATCAGCGCCTCGTCCTTGGATGAGCTTTAACAGGTCTTCGCGGCTTAACACCACATTAGGATGAGTAAGTAGCGCCAATAGCATGGTAAATTCGGTTGAGGTTAGTGGGATTAACGTTGTGTTTGGGTCAAACAACTCTCGTGTAGTGGTATTTAGCACCCACTGATTGAAGTGGTAGTTTGTGGGGCTGCCCTGCACGTGTTCTTCTACGTTGGGAATTGCAAAGTGACGGCGTAACACCGATTTAATTCTGGCTAACAGTTCACGAGGATTAAAAGGTTTGGCTAAATAGTCGTCTGCGCCTACTTCCAATCCCACAATGCGGTCAACCTCTTCACCTAAAGCGGTTAACATAATGATCGGGATATTGTTTTCTGAACGTAACTCGCGGCATAAGGTAATGCCATCTTTGCCCGGCAACATAAGATCTAAGATGATTAGGTCAAAACGTTGAGCTGCAAGGTGCTTATACATTGCGTTACCATCTGCAGCGGTGGCAACGCGTAGCCCATGCTGCTGTAAAAAACGCTGCAATAAATCGCGAATGTCTTTGTGATCGTCAACCACAAGCACTTGATAAGCTCTTTCCATTTCAACCTCTTAGCTATACCCAAGTAACCTCAAGATGCGGTTTCAGCGAGAATGTATTCGCTTATAGGCAAGGCACCGATTTGAATACCTAGTTATTCTACGTAGAAAATCGGTAACGCAGCATAGGAGCGAATACAACTCGCCCCTTGGGAGCTCATCAACAAGCCCATTTCTGCGCCCAATGACGTTGAAAGGGAATGACCATTCCCGCCGTCATTGAGCTTGACCTGTGCTCGTTGATGAAGCTCTGAAGTCTGCATCTTGAGGTCATTTGGGTATATACCCCAATGACCTCTTTATTACTATAACCAGATTGTGTCGGAAAGTGTGGCAAAGTTTGTCAAAAGGTCAGTTTGTCACGTTTTGTCAGATAAGAAGAAGATTGCGACACACAAACCAAGGTGTTTTTTGTTGTAATTATGGTGTTCTAAGCGAGAGGAGAAATATCATGAAAACAGCAACCAAAACCTTACTTGTTATCGGTACACTAGTGGCTTCTGTTGGAGCTTATGCAGCTATGGGAAACGGCATGATGGGGCGTGGTTATAATTCCACGACGATGCAGCAAATGCAAAATATGACCCCAGAAGCTCGCCAAGCATGGATGCAGCAGCAACATACAAATCACATGAATGGTCAAACCACAGCAATGAATGGTAAGGGACATCATGGACAACGAGGTCATCAAGGTAATCATGGTAACCAAGGTAACTGCCCTATGATGGCAACCACCACTTCTGCTCAACCTAGCAGTAACTAAATAGGTTAGTGGTCGCCTAGGTAAGGCAGAACATCTTGTTCTGCCTTATGCTCGAATGTGATTAGACAAGTGAACATAATCGGGTTTACCATCAGCGAGTTAACTAGGTTGGTGAACGATGAAAACGAATGATATTGTCAGTCAAAATGATCAGTTGGAGCGGTATCTATCAGCGCATCGAAACTCTGTTCTTATGGATATTGGTCAATGTGAGTCGCGGTTTTCTTTTTGGCAAGTGAGTGCGTTAACTCAAGTCGTGCTGCCGATTGGCACTGAAATGATAGCTAAGCGTCATTTCCCTCATACACCGCCAACGTATGATGATATTGAATATGCCATTAACGATATTGAAGATGAAATTGAAAAAGTGGCGGCTTTGATCCCCCTTGAAGGTAACGGTTACCAACTTATCAGTTTCAATTCCTATCTCAGGCAATTGGCGTTAGCTTGTTTTGTCAAAGAGGCAGACATCATGGTGTTGCCACGCACCTCGTTAGAGCGGTTATTTGGCGAATATGCCGAGATAGTTACGGGGCGGCCTCCGCGTTCATATGAACCTGATATATCGCCACTGTTTTACTCCCAACTGCTTATTTTTAGAGAGTATTTTCATCACTTGAAATTTACCCAAGTGACGTTGGTAAATATCCTTCCTCATTAATTTCGAAGTAGACAAAGAGAACTAAAAAGCAGACAAAATGTGGACATCTTGTCTACTTTTTACCGTCTGTCTGAGCAGTAACGCTGAAGTGTAATTCGGCTATATGCCTTTAAAGAGGGAAACCCGTTTTTTCAGGTTACCCATTTCATCGCCTATTGCGTTGGTTGCTTGACGACTTAACTCAAATAAACGAGAGGTCTGTTCGCTTTGAGCACCAAGCGCTTCAAGTTGTTGATTGATTTCAGATACAGCGATATTTTGCAGCTCGGCCTGTTCTGCCACTTGTTGGGTTAAAGAAAAGAGCTGATGCATAAATTGGTCTAAGTCGGTCATTTTAGTGGCTACCGCTTGTTGACCTTCTAAGGTCACTACACTCTTTTGATTCGCCACGTCGATTCGATGGGTTACATCTTGAGAAGAGTTGCGAAGCTCATTGATGATACTCTGGATTTCAACGGTTGATTCATTGGTACGTTGCGAAAGCATACGGACTTCGTCGGCGACAACGGCAAACCCGCGGCCATGCTCTCCGGCCCGAGCAGCTTCAATAGCTGCGTTAAGCGCTAAAAGATTGGTTTGCTCGGATATAGAAGTAATGACGGAAAGTACCGTCAGGATTTTTTCAATGTGCGTGTTGAGTTGTTCGAGGCTGGCTTTACTGCTGCTCATCTCCGACTCTAACTCACCTAAATAATTCAAACTGTGTTGAACTTGTTCATTGGCATTACTTAGATCCTGATTACCTTGATCAGAGAGCGTTCCTGCTTGTGTTGCCAATTGCGCCATTTGCAAACTCTGTTGAGTAATGTCTTGTGTCGCAGTGAAAATGCGTTGTACCGATTCATCTTCTGCGGCCGCGGCTTGGAACAGTTCTTTGGATTGTTGATTGAGAACGACAACCGAGCTGTCGGTTGTGACGACGGCTTCATTTACCGTACGCATCGACTCTTTTAATGTAACCAATAGCGTGTTGATGGCTTTAGCTAATTGGCCGATTTCGGCTTGGTCTTCGCTGGTAATTTTATGGCCTAAGTCGAGTTCATTGGCTACTTGGTTTACTTTCACGACGATTGACGATAGCGGTTTAGTCAATGAGTTTACCGCAAAGTGTAGCAATACTAATGCGATGGCTATAAAGATAACGACAAAGGTAATAATGCTCACCAGTTGTCCATAGATAGGTGCAGTAATTTGTTTAGCAGGAACCTCCAACACCAAAAAGCGCGCCAGAGTAGGGACCCACAGCGAACCCATGTAATAGGTTTGCCCTTGAATTTCTTTAGTAACAATTTTGATCTGGTTTTTATCCGTAATCAAATCACTAACGTGTTGGTCTTGAATCGCATCTAAACTGCTTTCTTTAGGTTTTACTTGAATATAGCCTTGCTCGGTAACCAGCATGGCACGACCATGTTCGCCCAGTTTAAGCTTGGTGATCATCCCAATTAATTTATCGATTTTTAATCCTAAACCAGCTACAGCGTAAGGCTTTTGGGTTTTATTATTAATAGCTTGGCTGCGGTAATTGATAAAAATAACAAATTCACCATTATAGTTTTCCATATTAAGTTCATAGTCTTTACCCGTTGCTAAGAAATTGGGGTAAAAATCTTTAAACTGATAGTCCTTTAATAGTGGATGAGAAAACTGACCATTGTATTGCAAGTATTCAGTACCCTCAGGAGAGTTGACGGTTATAAACGTTACGTCACTGCCAATGGAAGAGCGAATGGTTTTCAGATGTTGCTCAATTAATGACAAGTTATCATCGGAAGAACCATTATCGATCCATTGCTGAATAAATTGATCGTTCGCCATCATTTGTGAGGCGGTGATAAAGGGTTTTATCTCCGAACTTATCTGTGCAGAAAGGCTTTGTAAATAGGTAGGCAATGTCTCGTTTTGTAATTGCCCTAGTTGTTGGTCTAGGTTAGTAACAGTTTGTTTAACGGTGAATATTAGGCTAAAAATTACCAACATCAGCCCGGTCACAATGAACATGCGACTTCGAATAGACAATACTCGCCAACTCATTTTTTATCCTTTTGAAATGGTCAGTGTTGAGAACTATATAGATATACATTTTTATTAATGCCTTTACGCGGCAAATTTCTTAATACAATGAAATCGATCACAAAATAACACTTAAGTATTACAAGAAAATTATTTCATTAAGTGACAAAGGTATCGTGTCTTTTCACATATTTACATTTTATTTATTTAGGTTTGGCTAAATTAGGCAGGGTTTGAATTCGTTAGCGATATTGTTTAGTGAATTATTATTTCTGTTTTTCGTGTACACTGCGTGCCTTATATTAAAAAGAAATATCCCATCCGAAAATTATTCTACGTAGAAAATCAGTATATACGTTGGTGGGATGAGTGTTGTTGTATTTAGGAAAAAGTTCAGAATGAAAAAACAGTTAATGGGTCGCTTAGCCTTGGGTAGTTTGGCGTTCTTTTCATCGATGAGTGGTGCATCTGTGCTAGATGCAGTGAATGGCGTTAATGCAGCAAGCGCAGCATTAAAAACGGGCACTGAATTTGAGTATGCACGTTGGTTACAACACTATGAAGTTAATGGGCATGAACAAGGTAATGATTCCTCAGCGAATCAGTATGGTTTTATCTATCGACCCGATACAGTCTTTTTGCCAAGTTTACGCGGATACACAACGAAAATCGCATCGGCACGTTATTCCTATGATAAAGATGACATCACTTTCTTTATCGAGCCAATAACCACAGAATGGGTGCAGCTAGGCATGGGTGGGGGTTGGACGCAAACGGCTGGACACCTTAATCTTACGCAACGTAAGAGCCTTAATGAGATTGAACCGCACTATTATGCGTCGCTGGTGGTTGGGCCGCATACCGGTTATGTGCGCGGTTTTGCTCATTTAATTGGCGGTAATGGAGCGACAGACTATTCAACGGGCTTAAAGTTTCCAATCAATTTTGATATCGCCGATATCGAAATCGTTGCGGCTTATCGCTATTCAAAAGTGGATTTCGCTACCTTCGGTGACCACCACAGTGAGATGAAAACAGAAGTTTCTGGTGCGTATCTTGGGGCAAATTTAGTGCTATTTTAAGTGCATTACGGCTTGAAGCACTGGCTTTCGTGAAAAATTCGGTTAAAGTGGCGCACATCAAATGTTAGTCATAATGTTAGTCACTACGTAACGCAAGTTTAAGGCACCGGCGATGAGTCAAGCACAACCGAACAATCCGCTCCATGGTCTCACTTTGGAAAAAATCCTAACCCGCTTGGTCGAACATTACGGCTGGCGCGGTCTGTATGCGGAAATTAATGTGAATTGCTTTTATAACGATCCATCGATCAAATCGTCATTAAAGTTTTTACGCCGAACCCAGTGGGCTAGAGATAAAGTGGAAGCGCTTTACATCGATACGTTTTGCTAAACAGATACGTTCTGCGAAAAAGCGCATACTGAACCTAAAAAAATGCCCGCTTGATGCGGGCATGTTCTTAGTTTTGTTGTTCTAACTGTTTAATCAGCTCTGCTGAAAAGTCAGGCATTGCTTTTTGTAAGAGCAAATAGTAGGACTTTGCCGTTTCTTTAGATGCCGTTGTGCCAATACCATATTGATGCATCAAACCTGCTGCAAAGATGCCGCGAGCGCTACCTTGTTTGGCTGCCTTTTCAAATAAACCTAACGATTTGGTTGGGTTAGGGGTGACATAACCGTCCTGTTTCCAATCTTCAAATAGATAGTTGGCAAAGTCAGGCGGAAGGTATTCAAACCCCACATCAAGTTGATAGTCGACTGAGCCTAACTCAGCTGCTTGTTCTTTATACGGCCAACCCTTTTTGCGGTCTTTCACTGAGGCAAAGGCACCATCGCCAGATTGGTAAATCTCAATTAACTTACCTATCGCATGAAGATCGTTGTTTTGCGCCGCTTTTTTATACCACGACATAGTTTGCTCTACGGCATTACAGCCTTGGTAGAACTTACCTATTTGAAACTGGGCGTAACCATCGTTGTTTTTTGCCTTTTGGCGGGTTTCCTCTGGATCGTAAAGTGTGCTGTAACCGCAGCTTTCTGATGCGAATTTACCTTTGTGATATCGTTTTACCGGGGCCTCACCATTAACCAAGGTTTTTAATGGAAAACCGCGGGCGTCGATATATTGCAGCAGTTGCAGTTCGCCTGTTTCACCATCGTAGGTCTTGTTAATCGAAGAAGGCGTTCCGTTTTTATACGTGACTTCATCAACTAAGAATCCCGTATTTCTGTTCCATTCTCGTTGCAATCCATCTTTTTTGCCTAACTGATAGTTTTCTTCTTCGATCAAGTGACCAGATTTATCATCCCAGCGACGTTGTGTACCGTGCAATTTCCCTTCTTTATAGTAGTGTTCCTTGACAAGCTTTCCCTTGATGGTCCAGCTTTTTTCTGAAACAGGCTTACCGTTAATAAATACTTCTTCAGAACGCAGTTGACCATTTTTAAACCAATCGTTAAAGGTGCCATTTTTTTTAAAACCAGGCCCGTAATATTCCGTAGTGTGAGGTTGACCGTCGTCGTACCATAACTCCCGTTCAGCCATTTGTGTTCCATTTTTGACTTTTATATCCACTTGACGGCGTATTTTTATGCCCTGAGCATTAAAATCTTCGGAGATGGTTTTTTTATCGGTTTTAACGTACGTCCTTTTCACTTTGCCATTGTCGAAGTAGGTGGTTCGTTTTAATGGGGAGCCCATGTGGTAGGTCGCTACTGTCTGTTTCTTTCCATTTAGAAAATAATCAATATATTCACCATCATAGTTTCCGTCTTTATAACTATGGATACGAGACAGTTTTCCGTTTTCATCATAGTGTTTACACTCGCCATCTTTATGTTTGCCAAGAATAAAGAACTCTTTATTCTCTAGACGGCCATTTTTATGAAAGGTATTGACCTCGCCATTAACCACATTATTAGTGTAATGAACTGTTTGATGAACCTTACCGTTAGTAAAGTAGTGAGTTGTTACGCCATCTAACTCACCTTTATTGTTGTAATGGCTGATTTTTTTAACTTCGCCACTACGAAAATAGGTCGTTTGTTTACCTACAAAGCTAAGCGTGGTTAGCTTTTCTTTGCTGGTATAACCATCGATCGCTTTATGTTTGGACAGTTTCCCATCTTTGACATAATAACCGACCACGTGCCACTGCTTTTTCTTTTTATCATAAGGGAGTGGTGTTTTTATCCCAATCGCCGCAGAGCTTTTATAGCTAGGATCCAATTCGCTGTTAAACCATTTGATGCTATGGTCAGAAACATACTCGGCGCCACAGAGGTCGGCGGTACATGGTGTAATTTGAGTAATTAAATCGGTGGCAGGCCCATCACAAGAAGTGGTTTTGATGTAAAAGAACTCTTCGTTCTGTGCTAGCTCCCACGTCTTTTGCAAAAACTGTTTATACTCTTTTATCGACATGCCAACGGAGTCGGGGGTCATGTTGGTTGTCATATGTTCACAGTTAGTGAACTGGTTAAAGGTTAAGCGCTCGGCGCGAATCATTTGACGATCGGCTCCGATAGCCGTTCGATTAAGGTCGATTTTTGAAATTTGACCAATAAAATGGTCTGGTTTTTGGGTTTCTGCAGACACAGTTGTGCTGATGAGTAGCGCCAACGCGACACCCGAAAGAGCATATTTCATATAGAATGTTCCTAGCCATTGTTTTTTGTAGTGCTGTCTTACGCAGCGCTATCACTATACCGACGTTAGGCTAGGGCACAATCTCAGTGGTAATTTGAATATATGATATGGCTCCAGAATTAAATAAAAACATCTGACAGCCCAGTGGAAATGGTGAATTAAAGATAATAACTGTTCCTAATTACGATCCGGCTTTACTCATCAGGCGGATGCTGATAAGCAGCCCCTCTTTGCTAAGGATGGCAAAAAGAAGCTCCATGGATGGTTTTAAGCGAGTCTGCGTTGAGCATTTGCCTAAATGACTTACATTTAGGAACAGCTATTTAGTGATACCCAGTACCGTGCGCAACTGCTACAATCGCGCCTTTCAATTTTGTTATCCGCCAGTTTCTGGCCATGGGAAAAATTTTGCAAACCAAGACTGATTTTCGTTCTCTCGCACTTAAGCCTTCACTGCTCAGTACGCTTGATGATTTAGGTTTTACCTCAATGACACCAATTCAAGCCCAATCTTTACCGCATATTTTGGCGGGGAAAGACGTGTTGGCACAGGCGAAAACAGGCTCGGGTAAAACGGCAGCATTTGGTTTGGGTCTTCTAAACCATTTGAACGTAAAGCGTTTTCGTGTGCAGTCGTTAGTGTTGTGTCCAACTCGTGAACTAGCGGATCAAGTGGCCAGTGAATTGCGTCGTTTTGCCCGTGGTATTCACAACATCAAGATCCTAACATTGTGTGGTGGTGTGGCGATTGGTCCACAAATTGGCTCGCTAGAGCACGGAGCTCACATCATTGTCGGTACGCCGGGGCGTGTATTAGACCACTTGGACAAGGGGCGTTTGAATTTAGACAACCTAACACAGTTTGTTTTGGATGAAGCGGACCGAATGCTAGAAATGGGCTTTTCTGAAGCACTAGAAACCATAGAGCGCTATATGCCAATGCAGCGTCAAAACCTGATGTTTAGTGCAACGTTCCCTGCGCCAATTGAAGAAATGGCGCGAGACATGCTCAATGAACCTGTCACCGTGAAGATTGAAAGCACTGAAGATAAAGCCAATATCGAACAGAAATTTTACCAAGTGACCGATGCGCAAAGTCGTCAAGAAGCGACCCGCGTGCTTCTTACCCAGTTCCAACCAGAAAGTGCCGTGGTATTTTGTAATACCAAACGCGAAACCCAAGAGCTTGCGGATTATTTAAGTGATGTGGGTTTTGATGCCAAAGCGTTACACGGCGATTTAGATCAGCGCGAACGCGATCAAGCATTGGCGTTGTTTGCGCTAAAATGTGTCAATGTGCTGGTAGCAACTGACGTAGCGGCGCGTGGTTTGGATATTGATGCTTTGGACTTGGTGATCAACCATCATTTAGCTCATGACACTGAAACCCACGTACACCGTATGGGGCGTACTGGGCGAGCGGGAGCGAAAGGCTTGGCATTAAGTTATGTTGGTCCAAAGGATGATATGAAGCTTTCTTTATTAGAAGATCGTTTTGGCCCGCAGTCTTTCACTCGTCTTCCTTCACCAAATGAAGTTGAGGATTTTCCTGCCAAAGCGGCAATGACCTGTATTCGTATTGAAGGTGGTAAAAAGCAGAAATTACGCCCAGGTGACATTCTTGGTGCCCTTACCGCGGGTAAAGAGTTGTCTGGTGCGGATGTGGGTAAGATCCAGGTGCATGATATTTGGGCTTATGTTGCGGTGCAGCGTCCTAAGGCTAAATTAGCATTATCAAAAATCACTAACGGTAAGATGAAAGGCAAATCGTTCCGCGCGCGTTTTATGTCTTAAGCGCTTAGAAAAAAAACAATAGGTAAGGGCAGCATAGGCTGCCCTTTTTGTTGTCGATAAGATATCTCAGTAAGGCTGTCACGGTGAATGATTGTAGAGTGACTTATGTTTGTTCTCTTTAAAGTTAATCTCATTTGCGATCCTGATGCCAAGTTGATGTTTATTTTTAAAACAGTGTTTTAAAATATGGGTTTGTTGGCGTTTTTCCCATCTTTATGGGAGTAAAATAGTGATTCCTCTTTAAGGACAGGACGCTATGCTAAAGTCACTTGCTTCTCTTATCGCTTCCGCGCTTTTGGTCGCTGGAGTCCAAGCTGCAGACAGCAGCGATTTTGTGAATTCGCCAGAACATCCAGTATTAACCGTTGCAGAACAAACGCCATTTACTGCTGCTCGATACCTCACAATTGAACAAGAACAGTGGACGCCGAATGCGGTTAAAATGGCTCCCACTGAATATGTGGTTGGGAATGAACGCAGTTCTGCTCCTTATCATTCGGTTCAGCAAGCCATCAATGCAGCACTTAGTGAGCACAAAGGGGATGACCCCATTGCAATTAAAGTGCTACCCGGACGCTATATCGGTACGGTGTATATTCCACAAAATGCACCAGAAATGACCATCTATGGTGCGGGAGACAAGGCGAGTTCGGTTGTGCTGAGCTTGGCGATTGATTCGATGATTTCTCCTCAGGCATATCAAGTCTTAGTCAGTAGCCAAGGTGAATATAAACCGAATGATCCTGCATGGTATATGTATCAAAACTGTGCCAAAACGCCGAATAAGGTTGTCACAACCGTTTGTTCTGCCGTTATGTGGAGCCAAAGTGACCATTTTAACTTGGCCAATTTAACCATAGAGAACAGCTTATTAGACGGTATTGGGCCTGGTACACATCAAGGTGTAGCATTGCGTACTGATGGGGATAAAGTGGTGTTAGAGCATGTTCGATTGCTTGGTCGCCAAGATACATTTTTTGTCAATAATGCCGATAAGGATAACCAGTACAACACATCACGTCATACCCGTGTGTACATCCACAATAGCTATATTGAAGGAGATGTGGATTATGTATTTGGTCGTGCTCAAGCGGTGTTCGATGGAGTGGAATTTCATACTGTTTCTTCGCGTAATGTTTCTTCCGCGTATGTGTTTGCCCCTGATACTTTGCCGAACTCTCGTTACGGTTTTCTTATCACACGAAGCAAACTCTCATGTGATTTGGGTTTTACCCAGTTTGCGCCTAAGTTAGGACGAGCTTGGGAGCAAGGTGCGAGTAAAACGGGGTATTTACCCGGCAAAACGGCAAATGGACAATTGTTAATTACCAATAGTCAAATTGAGACTTGTTATGACCTGAAGCGTCCGTGGGGGGCCGCTGCGACAACAAATCGAGCATTTAACGGTAATGCTGCGGTAAAACGTAATCTTAATGATGTGAACCACAACCGTTTATGGCTGTATAACAACCAATTGGTGGACAGTTTTTAGAAGGAATGCCATGACTCGACCTGAGCCATGGCAATGACATTAAACGGCCGCTGGTGTTGTTGCTGACGTTACGGTCTCTTTAACTTTATATTTGAATTGAGGGATGGTGATTTCTACCCGACGGTTTTGTTTACGGCCATCAAGGGTTTTGTTGGTGGCAATAGGATCTTTTTCACCAAGACCATTAACTGTCAATTTGTCTGGGTTTACGCCACTTTCTATTAAATAGTTTGCAACTGCCTGAGCGCGTTTTTTAGATAGTTGTAAATTGTATTTTTCTGAACCTGTTGAATCGGTATAACCTGTAATAGTGGCTTGTGCTTCAGGATATTTAAGCAGTGTTGCGACAAGAGGGTTAAAGGCGTCTTTGCCATCTGCTGTCAGTTTGGCACTGTTCAGTTCAAAAAGGCCCTGATCGTTTTTAAGCCCGTGTTCTTTTACGACCCATTTGGTTTGAGGAACGGGTTCTGGAATAGGTTCTGGTGCCACTTGTGGTTCAGGTTGCGCTTCTTGAACTGGAGCCGGTTCGGTTTGCGCTACAGGTTGTGCTTCTGGTTTAGATTGGCCCAGTTTGTAACTGAAGCCGACGCTGACTAAGTTAGTATCCATGCCGTCAAATACGCCGTCGTCCATATTTTGGTAACGTTGATAAGAAACGCGCGCATCCCATTTTTTCGAAATATGGTATTCCGCACCAACCGCGCCTGTTGGTACCACATCGTTGGCATTGCCATACTGCATGTAAGCTGCACCAACTTTGGCAAATAGATCAACATCTTGGTTAATCGGGTAAGAGAATTTAGGCGCTAGAGAAATGGCGGATAAATTATGGTCAGCATGATGTAAAGAGCCATTTTTCATATAGTTAATGTCTTGCTTTCCTAGCCAATCGGCACCTAGCTCAACGCCTAACCAATCATTGGCTTGGTATCCCATAAAGAGGCCGGCAGCGCCACTATCATCATCACAGTCGCTAGTTTGGTGACAGGCATCATCTAAGAATGAATAACCAGCCCGACCACCGACATAAACATCAGCAAATGCACTTTGAGCCAACATACCACTCATTATGCTGGCGAGAAGAGTAAAGGCGAATTTAGTTTTCATTTGAATACCTTCTTATTTTGTCGGTAAGTTACGTGTGTAACAAGTGACAACGTTTCCATTACGTTGCTTATTAAGACGTTAGTTTTAAACTTAGAATCGTCTTAGCAACTTTAGTATTGGCTCTAGTTCATTGATGAATGTCATTTGAATGCAATGATTTTTGGGCGAATTAACGCGATTAGACGGGGATTGTCAGAGTTCAATATGCCGACTGTCATTTGGGTATATATGATAAATAAAGTAGAGTTAACCAATTATACCCAAATGACCTCAAGATGCAGACTTCAGAGCTTCATCAACGAGCACAGGTCAAGCTCAATGACGGCAGGAATGGTTATTCCCTTTCAACGTCATTGGGCGCAGAAATG
The DNA here is from genome assembly GCF_001547935.1 of Vibrio tritonius. Classification (NCBI taxonomy): domain Bacteria; kingdom Pseudomonadati; phylum Pseudomonadota; class Gammaproteobacteria; order Vibrionales; family Vibrionaceae; genus Vibrio; species Vibrio tritonius. The sequence continues at coordinate 2,004,741 of NZ_AP014635.1, read as the reverse complement.
GGCTTGTTGATGAGCTCCCAAAGGGCGAGTTGTATTCGCTCCTATGCTGCGTTACCGATTTTCTACGTAGAATACTAGGTATTCAAATCGGTGTCTTGCCTATGAGCGAATACATTCTCGCTGAAACAGCATCTTGAGGTTACTTGGGTATACATTGAAAGCCAATATGGGATTAGTCCTGACTTCCCATGGGCTAAATATCCAGATATTGCCGTTTTTAGACATAGCAATAGTCGCAAATGGTTTGGATTGCTGATGACTATACCCAAAACTAAGTTGGGATTAGAAAGTGAGGAGATGGTGGATATACTCAACATAAAATGTCCTGCAGAACAGGTGTTGAGTTTACGTTCATCTGCAGGCTTTTTTCCTGCTTATCATATGAATAAAGAACATTGGATTACGCTGTCGCTCGATGGCACATTAGAAGCCGATGAGGTCCTTTTTTTCCTTAACCAAAGCTTCTCCTTAACACAAAAATAGGAGATAAAAGCATATGGACATTGACATCATGAGCGTGGATGGCGACGGGTTTCGCCACCATCCCCAGCCGTTATTTTGGAAGCTTATCTGTAACAAAAGGCCGGTTACGAGCGAGTAGCCACATGGCTCCGCCGGCAATCCCCACGCAAAGCTGAATAACGCCAAGATTGTTAATCAAACTGTCTGGTTTTAATGACACCAGCACCATTCCAATTGATCCTGAAATCATGCCAAAGAACTGAATTAGTGCGACCGCAGAACCTGTATCGTGTTCTTGTTGATCCAGCATTAAATTCATCCCCGGCACTCGCACCATAATAACGGTTAAGGTCGCTGGAGCACAGATAAACGCAAAGAACCAAGGCGACAGATGCGCCACCGTTAAAGTCAGCACCCCTGCGCACGAGAGTAGCAAAAAGCTATAGGTGATCAGTTTCGTTACTTGAACATGACGCGAGATTTTAATGTACATGGTCGGGCCAAACGACGCGCATAACGCATTGAATGCGAACGCATAGCTAAATTGTTGTTCGGTTAAACCAAAGTCGTTAATGTAGATATAAGATCCAGCCGCCAAGAAAGCCATCATCGCCATCGGCGTGATGGAAAAAATCGCCAACAAAATTACGAAATGACGATTTTTGATGACTACGGCCAATCTACCCCAAGAATAGAGAATTGAGCCTGAGTAGCGACTTACTAGCGTTTCCTTGTAGCAAAGCGCCAATAAGGTGGCGAAGGCCCCAAACACAGCCAAGGCAACAAAGACAATGCGCCATGACGCGACTTGCAAAATAAAGGCACCCAATACTGGTGCAACCATAGGTGCAATGGTAACCAGCGACATAATGGTTGCCATCACGCGCTCCCGTTCCCGCCCGGAGTATAGGTCTTTCACTATTGAAGTCGATACCACGGTGACAGCACTGCCACCAAGTGCTTGCAACACCCGAGCGCCGATCAGTTGTTCAATATTACCTGCCAAAGCGCAGCAAAGACTGGCGACCATGTAAATGAAAAGCCCGCAAAGCAATATTGGCTTACGACCAAATTTCTCACTTAGTGGCCCCCAAATCAGTAAGCCAACCGCATACGTGACAAAATAGCCACTTAGCGTCAAATTGACCAACGTCTGTTGAGTATCAAAAACATGGGTCATTTCCGGCAGTGCTGGTAAATAGAGATCGATAGTCAAAGGTGGGAAGGCACTAATAATAATGAGGAAGAACATCATGCCGTTCTTCCCTAAAACGGGCTGAGATGTTTGTAAGCGATGACTCATAATGTCTCTAAATGGTAAATGGGTGATAAGAATAGTTAAGTTAATGATTTACTTAATTATATACCATTAGTAGCAGTTGTTCTTGTTGGATATTGATGCTTTAGGGACAGGACGTTCCAATTTAGACGGTGATATAAAGGAGAAAATAGAACAAAAAAAGACTGCACATTGTATGCAGTCTCTGTCCTACAGGGAGGAACTTAAGTGACAATGTCACATATCGGTATGGCTACTGGGGTTACAGAAAGGCTTGAGCGACAACCGCCGATCCGATGTACGTACCTGTGAATACCAATAAAGAGACCATCGCAATTTTGAACCCAGACTGTTTAAACAATTTGACTTCCATGTGCGTGACAGCCATGGCTGCATACGCTAGCACTGGCGTTGCTAAAGATAAAAAGCTTAGGTTTTGCAGTTCGCCTAAGAGTTGAGCGGAAAACGGCATACCTGGCAACGTCGCGACAACGCTCACTAGCGAAACCCAAGCTACAGTTGGAATCGGGCCTTTGATCAATTCTTTTAAACCCATGCCGATAAGAATCATCACAAACAGAATCAGCATGCCGGGTAGTGCTTGGGCAAAGCTGTGTCCTGTTCCTGCCCAGTTACTCATCGAGGCAATGCCACAGAAAATCAACGTTAAAATGACGTTCTCTTTAAAGCCAAGTACTTTCTCTTCTTCGGCGCGTAAATCCATTTCTTGTACGTTCATGGGCTTATTCTCCACTTTCCACTGGGTTAGACGTCACTGCGGTTGATGATTTCGTGCCACTGAGCTTTTTGTAATACCACTCAGCAAAAGGCAGGGCGATAAAGATAGCCACGTATAAGCCTGTAGCGTTGGTTAGTAAGTTACTTGCCCCCGCAAAAGCGAGAATGTCATCTTTCATGGTGGGGTAAGCGGCGGCTAAAGTGCCCGAGCAAGCAGCGGTCATACTGCCGCTGCCAACACCACAGGCCATCGCTAGCGCTCGTGGGTCAAACCAGTGTGTCGATGCCAAAAAGCCCGCTAGTAAAGCGAAGTAGATGGTGCCAAACATGGTACCCATCACGTAAACCCCCATAACGCCAACGCCTTCACTGCTTTTCAAACCAAAACGATCGGAAATCACCGCGATATTCGGTTCGCGAGCGATGGAGTAAGTTGCCCCAATGGCTTCGCGTCCCATTTTAAATAGCACAACGGCAACGGGCATGGCGATTAACATGGTGGCAAGGTTACCGGCTTCTTGCAAAATCATCGCTAGACCAGAATTTAAGATTTTTGGTAATGCTGGGCCAATCAGAGTGCCGAACTTAGCGATGAACGGCAAAATACCAATGCCGATGATGGACGTGGCAATCGAAGCCTGCTTTTTGGTAATTAATTTGCTCGAAAAACGAGTGATGTTTGGGTTAAACAGCAAACATAAAAGAAAAGAGTAAAAAAGGGGTAAAAATAACAATTTTGCTGAACCAATCGGGATGCTTTTAATGCCAATTAATTCAGAAATAACAGTTGTTGCTAATACAATAAGGTGTAGTCGCCAATCTAATAGCGCTTTAATTGAATAATGGTTACTCATCATTACTCTCCTTGAGTAAAAGTTCATTCCATGACATTCCATTGTTGCTAAAGCATTACAGCATAGTTAGTGTTCTATTTATATCGCTTTATCGTTACCGAAAAGGCAACACAGAAAGTAATTTAAAATCAATTGATTAAGTTTGAATGATGTCGTGTAAATCAAAATGAGTCACGGGTGTTGCTGCTTTCTTATATTCATAGAAAGAATGAGGTGACTCATTAGAAAACAGGGTGTTATCTCGTTGTTTGAGTAAAGACTAGAGTCGATTTAGACATGGTTCTAACAAGCTTGTAGAACAAAACTACTTATTTTGTCGCTTAGTGAGGAATCTTTATGATAATGAACCAGTTTTATATAAAAATACCGCCCAGATAGGCGGTATCAAAAAAGATGATTTAAATAGTGGTGTTTATTTAAGCAGGCGTTCTACCAATTCTTGCCAAACAGTCATCCCAGTTTCGATGATGTCATCATTGAAGTCGTAATAGGCATTGTGCAGCGGTTTGGATGGTGTAGCACCGTCTGCTCCAAGCCAGAAATAGGCGCCTGGGCAGTGTTCGAGCATGTAAGAGAAGTCTTCCGACGCCATGCAAGGCAATATGTTCCAATGCACCTTACTTTCCCCAAGAGCGGTAATGCCCGCATCGCGAACCTGTTGCGCTTGAGCAGCATGGTTGGTTGTTACTGAATACCCATCAAAAAACTCAACCTGTGCTTGCACATGGTGCGCAGCCGGTACTGAGTTGGCGAGCTCTCCGATCAGGGATTTTACTTTGGCGCGCACGCCCTTATCTAGGCAGCGATAGGTGCCTTCTAGCTCCACTTTCTCAGGGATGATGTTGATCGCTTCGCCACCTTGTATCTTAGTCACGCTGACCACCGCTGCCTGCAAAGGAGAGAGTCGTCTAGCGGTGATGGTTTGCAGCGCAGTGACCAGTTCTGCAGAAGCCACGATTGGGTCGTGACCATTTTCTGGCATCGCGGCGTGGCAACTTTTGCCCGTTAAGGTGATTTTGAAGGTATCGAGTGATGCCATCATAGCCCCTTCATTGACCGCAAGCGTACCTACAGGCAAGCCCGGCCAGTTGTGTAGGCCATAAATCGCGTCCATAGGAAAGAGGGTAAACAGTCCATCATCGACCATTTTGAGTGCGCCGCCCAAGTTCTCCTCCGCCGGTTGAAAAACAAAATGGACCGTCCCAGAGAAGCGACGGGTTTGGGCAAGAAGTTTCGCTGTACCGAGCAAAATGGCAGTGTGTCCATCGTGACCACAGGCGTGCATGGCGCCGTGATGACACGATTTATGTTCGATGTCGCCAAGTTCAGTAAAGGGTAGGGCATCCATATCGGCGCGCAGACCTATGGTTGGTCCATCCCCGTTTTTCAATGTGCCAACGACCCCTGTACCACCAAGACCGGTATGAACGTCAAGGCCAAATTCTTCTAATAGCGCTGCCACTTGAGCGGAAGTTCGATGTTCGGCAAAGCCCAATTCTGGGTAACGATGTAAATCACGACGCCATGCTTTGACTTCGGTGAGTAACGACTGAGCAATCGTCATATTTTATCCTTCTACTGTTCCGTAGTTAAAACTAAAGGCTGGTTGTGCTGAGGTTTCAACCCAGACACTCTTCACTTCACTGTATTCTCGTAATACTTCCAAGCCAGATGAACGGCCGTAACCGCTGTTACGATAGCCGCCAAAAGGTGAGCTGACATGGATGGTTTTGTAACTGTTGATCCAAAATGTCCCGGCTTTCACTTGGTCAGCAACGCGATGCGCGCGCGCAACATCATTGGTCCAGACTGCGCCAGCCAATCCAAACTGATTGTCATTGGCAAGAGCAATTGCATCGGCTTCATCTTTAAACGGAATAGCCACAACAACAGGGCCAAAGATCTCCTCTTGGGCGACCGTCATTTGGTTGTTCCCGGCGAGTACGGTGGGGTTAATGTAAAAACCATTGCGCTCAGGAATCGGTGTGGTGCCCGCAACCACTTTGGCACCTTCTTGTTCGCCAATGGCCAGCATATTGCAGATGTGGTTATATTGCTTACGGTTATTGACTGGGCCGATGTCTGAATCAGCATGTTGTGGATGACCAACACGAATTTGCTGCGCTGCTTTCGCCACCGAAGCGACGAATTTTTCAAAAATGCTTTCTTGGACAAGCAGACGCGAGCCGGATACACAGCTTTGTCCTGAACCGCCAAAGATAGCGGCCATTGCCCCTTTCATTGCCTGATCTAAGTTCGCATCGGCAAACACAATGTTGGCAGATTTGCCGCCCAGCTCTAAGACACATGGAATGCAGCGTTTGGCTGCTGCCGCTGCGATATGGGCGCCCGTTTTTGGTGAGCCGACAAAGCACACTTTGCGAATGTTGGCTTTGGCAATTAAGGTTTGACCTATGGTGTGACCGTAGCCAGCGACGACGTTGACTAAGCCTTTCGGTGCGCCAGCACGTTCAATCAGTGCGCCGAGCATCAAAGAGGTGATTGGCGTTAGCTCCGAGGGTTTTAAAATCACGGCGTTCCCGGCTGCTAACGCAGGGGCAACTTGCCAACCAGCGGTAAAGAAAGCGGCATTCCATGGTGTCATTTGTAAAATGGTGCCCATCGCTTCGTATTTGACGTAGTTGAGATGGGTGGTTGGTACTGGAATCACTTCGCCATGCAGTTTGTCCGCCCAACCCGCATAGTATTCAAACATTTCTGCGACGATCAGAATCTCTGCCTTGGCATTATTCAGCGGTTTATTGGTGGAGAGCGATTCTACCCAACCTAATGCCTCGGCTTGTTTACGAATTTCAGCGCCGATTTGATACAGGATGCGACCCCGAGTTTTGGCAGGCATGGCCCACCACTCTTTTTGTGCGCGTTGCGCCGCTTCATCAATGGTGGCCGCAATCGCAGGGTCTGCATCTTGATAACGCAACATCACCGTTTCGTCATCGGCGTTGATTAATTCAATCAGCTCACCGTTACCCAGTTCAATCCGGCCATTCACCCAGCTACCTATGGTATCGGTGTGTAAAAGGTCGAGCATTGTGGTAAATAACTTTTCCATGTTATTGATTCCTTTTAATAGAGTTGGCTATCGGTGAGTTTTACGATGGTATTGAAATCTTCGTTATCGGCTAACGATTCGCTGCTTTGTCGCCACAAATCCATGACGGTTTCACTCAGAGGAAGGGATATATTTAACGACTCGCAGAGGTTTTGTGCTAAACCTACGTCTTTGCGCATTAACCCCATGGTGAAGCCTGAATTGTAGGTGTCGTTGAGAATCCATTTAGGAAAGTTCACTTGGCTAACGCCACTGCGTCCTGAACCTACGTTAATGCCAGCGAGAACTTTTTCGGCATCGACTCCTGCGTGCTGAGCCAGGCTCACCACTTCCGCGGTGGTGATAAGGTGCGCCGCGCACAGTAAGTTATTGGCGATTTTGGCAATATTGCCCGCACCGACATCGCCAATGTGCACTTGGGTAGTGCTCATCGCTGCCAAAATGGGCATAACGGTGGCTAAGGTACTCGCTTTCCCGCCTATCACCATGCTCATGGTGCCAGAAGCTGCGCCGGCTGGTCCGCCGGATACGGGCGCATCTAGAAACTCGATACCTTGCTTAGCCAATTCAGTTGCCACTTTACGACTGGTTTGTGCCTCTGATGTGGTGGTATCAATGACGATCAACCCCGGTTTGCCCAAGGCGAGAATGCTCTCGGTGCTTTGGTGATGGCCTAAACATACTTGTTCTACATGGAGGGCTTTAGGCAGAGATAAAATCACCACATCACAAACTGCAACTAATTTTGCAAAGCGGGCCACGGGTGTGACACCTTGCGCCGCGATAGCCTCTAGCGCTTGTGATGAGAGATCGTAACCAAAGACAGAGAAAGATTTTTTGGCCAGAGTAGCCGCCATGCCTGAGCCCATATTGCCCAGTCCGATTACACCGATGTTCATTTTCAATCCTTTTTCAAGTGAGGGTCAATAATCCTGTTTGACCCGATGTGATAGGGCTGTTAGTAGCACTCGTACATGAGAGTGATGTTATTTTCTTTACTTAGCGAGCCCTTATCTAAGCATGTGGCACATAAATTAATAAGTTGTTTGCCTACCTTGGCGAGTATAGACAGGCGCTTTGTTGTGAACAATAATCGGATCTCGTAACTTTGTTGCGTTTTGGGCAACACACATACCAAAGGATTGGTCATGAGCTATTTACAGGAAAACCGAATAAAATTCTTCTTTGAAGCGGTACAGCACGGTAGCGTGCGCGCGGCTGCTGATTATCTCAATGTGGCTCCCTCGGCGGTGAGCCGGCAAATTAGTCACTTAGAACAAGAGCTTGATACGGTATTAATAGAACGGCATCGACGTGGTATAAAGCCTACCGAAGCTGGTCACGAGGTTTTGACCTATTACAAAAGTTATCTGCAACAGCAGGAATTGCTACTCGATAACTTAAAGTCGCTACGTGGACTGCAATCGGGAACCATAGAATTGGCGATTGGGGAGGGGTACATCAATTTGGTTACCCATGTGATGAGCCAGTTTTCTCAGCAGTTTCCCGGCGTGAAAATTCATCTCTCGATTCACAGCGGCAACGATGTAATGCGTAAAATCACCGAAGATAATGCCCATATCGGGGTGATTTTCAATCCACCACCACATCCGAAAATTCGCAGTCATTATCACTGCTTGCACCCCTTAACAGTGGTCGTGGATAAAAGCCATCCGTTAAATGATGAGCCATTGCCTCTGAAAATGAGTGTGTTAAAGCCGTATCCAATCGCATTGCCCGATACTGCGCACGGTATTCGCCAGATCATTTCAGCGGTAGAGAACGACACAAATATCACACTAACGCCGAATATCATCAGTAATAATCTCACCGCATTGCACTGCTATGCAGCGAATGGTGGAGTGACGTTAATTCCTGGCTTTATTATCAAAAGCCAACCACAGTGGGATACACGACTTAACTGTTTACCAGTTAAAAATGCCCAATTAAATCAGACCCAAACGCATATTATCACGCGTTTGGGCCGTCAATTGGGTAAGGCGCCAAGTGCCTTTTTGAAACTGTTAGTGACGATGATCGATAATGAACTCAGCCATTAGTTGAGTCTATTCACTGTGCCATATTAGGATGTTATTGAGCGGTTGCCTTTTTGGTTTTGCGGCGTTTTTTCGGCCGATACTCACTGACTAACACGCTGATGACCACCAATGTTCCGCCTAACAGGGCTGAAGGCGAAAGTATTTCACCGAACATGCGTCCGTAAATCCCTGCCCAAACGGGTTCCCCTGCATAAATAACGGCTGCTGTGGATGGGGCAACCACGCGCTGTGCCCAGTTCATTACCAATTGAATAAGCGCACTCGCGATCCCCAAACCAACGGTTAAGGTGACTAACGTGGTCGAGAATGATGGAATGGTGGTTTCGCCAACGAAAGGCATCGACAAAAACGCAAACAGCGAGGCGAACATCAGTTGCAATGCCGTCACGCTTTTCAAATTCACTTTAGGCGAAAAATAACTGATCAGAATGATCTCGGTTGCAACCGCAAAGGCGCTCAACACTGTAATCCATTGACCAAAGTTGAGTGAAATAGCGGTAAAACTATTTCCGGAAAGAAATACCAAACCGATAAACGCCAGCACGATTCCTAATAAGCTCATTTTGCTGGGAATTTTGCGAAACGCCAACCACATGATAAAGGGCACGAACGGAACAAAAAGGGCTGTAAAGAAAGCGGATTCCGAAGCAGTAATGTACTGTAGGCCTATGGTTTGTGACCCATAACCAATCGTAATGGAAAAACCGATCGCGGCGGCAGCAAAAAGGTCGTATTTGGTACAACGAATCAAATGCTTAAATGAAAACAAACCGATAGCAGCAAACGCAGCGGCAAAGCGACAGCCAACGAAAAACATCGGCGAGCTGGATGTTAAGCCTACTTTTACTAAAAGGTAGGTAGTTCCCCATAACATAGTAACGAATATCATCGCGATATGAGGTGCTCTTGGCATGATTTTTTGTGCCCATATTTGGTTCATTTTGATTGTCATTTTTCAAGGTTAGTGCAATATAGTGCACAAAGTATCACGACATTTACAATGGTGCAATATACTGCACAAAAGGTTTTATCCATGACGCAAGAAACAGATGGCGTACTTGAATACGTTGCGGCAAATGTAAAGCGATTAAGAGCACAACATAATTTAAGTCAGCAGGCGTTAGCCGATAAGTCCGGCATTAGTCGCCGAATGGTGGCGGGGTTAGAAAATGGTAGCACCAACATTAGCTTAGCCAAATTAGCTCAGTTGGCTGCGGTGCTGGGGGTCAGTTTTGCGCAGATAGTCAGCCCAAGTGAAACCGAGTCACACCATCGTAATATCTTAACTTGGCGTGGTACCCATCCTGAGAGTAAAGCGGTGCTGTGCTGCTCGCTTACCACCACCCAACAAGTGGAATTATGGATGTGGAGCCTTGCGCCTAATGATGGTTATCTAGCAGAACCCGATCCTGAAGGTTGGCACGAGTTGCTCCATATTATCGATGGCGAGCTGACTTTAGAGCTAAGCGATGGTACGCATTTGCTAGTGGCAGGAGATTCTCTGGTATACAGCAGTGCGCAAACTCTGCGTTATCAGAATAACGGGTCAACCTTATTGCGTTTTGTACGTAGCGTAGTAGGGGGAAGCTAAAGAGTTTAAAAATAGCCGCTTAGGTTAGGCGCTGGCCTAGAGTCCCTTTATGCATCACTTTGTGATAGGATGCGGCTTTTATGGCTAAATGGAATCGTTATGGAAAAAGTAGTCATCCTAGTGGATGTCCAAAACGTCTATTACACTACGCGGCAGGCATATAAACGCAATTTCGATTACAACGTTTTTTGGCGTCAGGTGACGCAAAATCGTGAAGTCGTCAAAGCGATAGCTTATGCCATCGATAAAGGCGATGAGAAGCAACGTCAGTTTCAAAATATATTGCGTGCAATTGGCTTTGAAGTAAAAACCAAGCCGTTTATCCAGCGTTCTGATGGTACTGCCAAAGGCGATTGGGATGTGGGTATTACCCTTGATGGTATGGAATACTCCAAACAGGCTGATACGGTGGTATTGGTTTCTGGTGACGGTGATTTCAGTTTGTTACTCGATAAAATCTATCAAGATTACGGCTGTGCAACGGAAGTGTATGGTGTACCTTCTCTTACGGCATTTTCTTTGATGAATTCGGCGACACGCTATCTGCCTATCGAGTGTGAGTTGTTACTTGGTTAACCTTTTTTCTTCCCTTTCTTATTGTGCCAAGTGACCATTTTCCAAGCCGCCGTTAAATCAGTGAATAGTGGCGGCGTTGGTCAATTTCGAACAAACAGAAAACCACTTATCAGAGCCAATAAACAAAAGAGCGCAATCGCGCTCTTTATTCATTTGATTTATACCATTAGCAAACTTTATACCATTAGCAAACAATGAAGGTAACGATCACCAACTAAGATGTTTGCGGTTTGGACCATACTCATTTTCGTATGGTTGGCTGTCTTTGAGCGCAAAGTAAAGCGAAGTGATGAAACCAATAACAGGCACAAATAGCAGAAGTAGCCACCATCCTGAACGTCCGGTATCGTGAATGCGCCTTACGAACAGTGCGATAGAAGGGATAATAATGATTAAGGCGTAAACCACGCTTAACATGCCTGCGCCACTGACAGGATTGATGGTACCAAATAGACCATCAAGCAGAGATAAAATCAGACCAACAGCGATATTGATCAAATAGAAGTGCCAGAACTCTTTGCGTCGTGCACGACCGTGAAAATTGCGAAACTGTCGTAGCGCATACAAATAGTAATACATGACCCACCCGCCGTAAATTTATACCAGTTGAAGTATAACCATACTAATGTCAGACGCATTTGTTTAGGGCGTAAATTGTGAGTGTTATCTATATAATTGCATGATTTGTAGTCTATTTTGTAACACTTTGTGGCTGTTTTTTGCTCATTCGGCGTTAATGGACAGGCCTTCCGTTTTATGACTCACCATTGAATAAGGAAAAATACAATGGCGGTGAGCGAACAAATGTTATACCCAAATGACCTCAAGATGCAGACTTCAGAGCTTCATCAACGAGCACAGGTCAAGCTCGATGACGGCAGGAATGGTCATTCCTATTCAACGTCATTGGGTATATTGAGTTGAGAGTGCCATTTCACGAAAAGCTGTTTTGAGGCTACCGGCTGCAAAGATAATGAGAGGTCGATTATTCATAATGCCTTGTTCCGAAGGAGTGAACTACTGTGGAGCACAGTTGCCTATCCTTATCGAACATAAGCAACTGTATGAGCTTGTTAGATTTAACATACGCTTTTGATATCGAGACTCAAGGTATTTATTAAAAAAAACTTTAGTTTTATAAAATTTATTTGATTCATTTAAATAGAGACCAAATAAAAAGAGGGAGGATGTGTGAGGAAATTGATTTTTAGCAATAAAGGCAGGGAAAGCCCTGCCTTTGCTTATTATTAGCAATCCATTATCTAACTTAGATCGCCGAAGTCATCAAAGCCGCTGTCGTCAAACCCGCCACCAAAACCACCTGAGAACGGGTCGTCGTAACTATCGCTACCAAAGCCATTGCTAAATGGGTCGGTGCCAGTATCGGTATTGGCAAAACCGCCATTATCAAAGGTGCTGGTGTCAAAACCTCCTGTACCAAAACCTTCGGTAAAACCGTTGCTATCCGTTGCGGCAGTATCAAAACCTCCGTTGGTGAAATCGGCATCGCTTTGACCATCGGTAAAGCCGCTGGCATCAGAGAATTGGTTATCCATGTACGAGCTGTCCATAAATGAACTGCCCATGCCATCCATATTTTGTTGCATTGGATCTTCGTTAATGATGTTGACGATCTCTTCTGGCTGGTGATGACTAAACATATTCATCATCATATTACCTAATACGACACCGCCTGCGACACCTGCTGCTGTTTGCAGTGCGCCACCTAAGAAGCTGTTACCACGTCCGTAACCGCCGTTGCCGTAGCCATTTTGCGCATAACCGTTATTGCCAAAACCGCTATTACTAAAACCATTGTTACCGGAACCAGGATTGCCATAACCATTGTTGGGGCCAAAGCCATTAGCACCGTTAAAACGGTTGCCTTGAGGGTTGTTTTGCCATTGCTGGTTGCTCTGGTTTTTATGGCCGCCAAATAGCCCAGAAAGGAAACCTCCGGAGCTTTTGGGTTGAGCCTGTGCTTGAGCTTGGTTTAACTCGGTTTTAAGTTGTTCAACTTGCGCGTGAAGCTGCTTGATAGTGGCCTCTTGCATCACCATGGTTTGTGCCATGTAGTAAGGCGCTGCTGGGTGCGCAACCACGTGTTTTTCGATGAGCGATTCCGCTTCTCTATCGCGATTGCTGTTCTGTTTTTCCGCCTGAGCAAGACGCTCAAATAGGCCATCAATGATCTGTTTTGTATTGGTATCCATATCTTCACCTCTGTAAATGCGGATGGATAGCTTTTGTAAGTTAGTCTGCAAAAATGTCACAAGGTTCAAAATGAGTGAGGAGCAGAGTCTTTGTGCAACCTTGGTTTACAAACAAGTTTTACGTACAGTTTTTACTAACAGACCTTACCAACATGAGGTTATTTGGGTATAACAGGTGAGACGATAACTAAAAGTCATTACCCTAAACAATTGGTTATCTTGTCTAACCACGCCTTGCTTAATAGATTGGGCATCATCAACCCATTTTCAAGGGAAGCGCAATGGAGTGCACAGATAACCATCAATCTATGCCAGAGCATGAGCTGCTTTGGCACAGCATCGACCAACATCAAACACCATTAACTGAGCTAAGTGAGCAGATCTGGGGATTTGCCGAAACTCGCTTTGAAGAATTTCAATCTGCTCAGGCGATTCGGTCCTTTCTCCAACGCAACGATTTTGCCGTAACCACTGGAGTTGCTGGAATTGAAACTGCGTTTACTGCCACCTTTGGTCAGGGTGAACCGCACATTGGCTTTTTAGGTGAGTACGACGCACTGTCTGGTTTGAGTCAGCATGCTGGGGAAGCGACGCCTCATTGTGTGGTAGAAGGCGGCAACGGGCATGGCTGTGGTCACCATCTGTTGGGCGTAGCCTCAGTCGGAGCGGCTTTGGCGATTAAACACTATCTGGAAACCCATCAACTTTCAGGCACAGTAACCTTCTATGGTTGTCCGGCGGAAGAGGGCGGTTCAGGCAAAACGTTTATGGTTCGTGATGGCGTATTTGCCGATCTAGATGCGGCAATTACTTGGCATCCGCACTCTTTTTCTGGGGTGTTTAATACTCCGACTTTAGCCAATATTCAGGCGGAATTTCATTTCCATGGTAAGGCGTCTCACGCCGCGGCTGCGCCTCATATTGGTCGCAGTGCACTCGATTCAGTCGAACTGATGAATGTTGGGGCGAACTACTTGCGTGAACACATTCCGCAAGATTCTCGCCTGCACTATGCGATTACTCAATCTGGCGGTTTAGCGCCTAATGTTGTGCAATCGGAGGCTTCGGTGCTCTATTTGATGCGTTCACCGCGGGTTGCTGATGTGCAAGATATTTATACTCGCATTCAAGCGATAGCGCAGGGCGCAGCACTGATGGCGGGTACAAACGTGGATGTTGAGTTTATCAAAGCGTGCTCAAGCTATCAGCCAAATCGCTATTTGGAATCGTTGATGGCCCGGCATATCGAAACGCTTGGCATGCCAAGCTACACCGACTCAGAGCATGCCTATTTAGAGGAAATGCGCGGCACGCTGACCAAAGAAGACATTAAGGCTACCGTCGATCATTTGTGTGCGATGAATAGGGAAGTGTCACCGTCATCGATGGGATATTTGTATGATGATGCAGTGATGCATCAACCCATGCCGTACAAAGCGTGTTTTGAACCGCTTTATGGTTCAACAGATGTGGGGGATGTGAGTTGGGTGGTGCCGACAGTGCAATGTTACGCACCCTGTTATGCTTTTGGTACGCCATTGCATACGTGGCAAGCGGTATCACAAGGTAATACGTCAGTCGGTTACAAAGGGATGGTGCATGCGGCGAAAGTCATGGCGGCCACGGCGCTCGATTTGCTGCTCGAACCGACTCATATTCAGCAAGCCAAAGCTGAGTTGGAGCAAGAGTTACAACGCGCTCCGTACCTGTGTCCAATCCCGCAAGGCGTTGTGCCACGCTCTTAAGTGGACTCTTTTCCCTAAATATCAATGGATAAATGGACAGCATTGGCTGTCCATTATCATCACTAAGGCTCGTTTAAGCCACGTTCATTTTTGCTCCATCGGTCAGGATGTAAGTGCGTTTCACATTTTCCATCGAAATATTATCAAGGTTGACTGTGGTGCCCTCTTTATTGAAGCTGTTCACCACCGAGTAATTGCCGTTTTTCAACGAAATATTACTCATATCGATGTTCCATTGACCTTGCTGATGGTTGTTACTGATCAAGAAGTTACCGAAGTCATCTGCGGCAAAGTTATCGATTTTGATGTTGGCGTTATCGTTCATCTGGAAGATTTTGTCGTGGGCGTGCTTAGCGCTACTGTTAGTGATCTCGACATTGTGCGTTTTGCCGGTTTCACTTGGCTTGATGGTTAGGGCATCTTCACCAACGTTTGACCAGTGCACGTTATCAATTTTTGCATCGCCATAAACATGCACGCCATCTGCGCCGTTTTCACCAATCACCACGTTTTTCAGTGAGGCGCCATCTTCCAATTGGAAAATCGGTTTTTGGTTTTCCGATTGACCACCATCGCCCAAGGCTGAGCCAGCGGTGAAGGTTTGTCCTTTACCGTCAAAGGTTTCACCGGCTTTCACCACAATCGTGTCATTGACCACGTTAGGATTGTCTGATGGTTCAAGCGGTTTGACGGTTGCCCCTGTGGTTTTGCTGGTGGTCGCCTCGCGAACACGTGCGCCAGATTCAGCATCGATAATCGGTTTAGAGGTATCCGATGGTACGCTGCGCATTCCTTGTGGCATCACATGTGAGCTAGATGCAGTGTTGGTGTCCGCTGCGCTGGTTTCTGTCTGAGCACTGACCGCAGGTTGTGCTGCCGGCGTTTCTGCTGCGCCGGTTTGTGTCACTGCCGTTGGTGAGGCTTGGGTTTGAGAATCTAAAGCTCCTGGATTACTTGGTGTGCCAAAGCTCTCTGGGTGCTGATCCATCAATCCAGACACACTTTGTGAGACCGATTGAGCGCTGCTGTTTAGCTGTGCGCCACCGTCTGCTGTTGGAGCCAACGCAGTTTGCATGGAACCTGTGCCCGCGTCTTTGAGCAGTTGGTCACTTTGCGCTGCCAGTTGTCCGGTGGTTCCTGTGCTGCTAGCTTGATTGGCACCAACAGCGGATGGGTTACTTCCTGAATCACCTTGAGTGAGTGCACTTAGTAGTGTTTTCATCATCTCATTTAGGCTGCTGTCGCCTTGTCCTTGCGTCCCTCCCAAGCTTGAGCCACCGTTAGAATTACCGCCGGTGGAATCGCTATTTTGACCTTGGCCGGATAAGGCAGCCGCTGCCATGAGGAGACCTACAAACAGTTGAGCGAGTTGATCGATGGAGCTGTCATTACCGCTTCCTTGGTTTTGCGAGGAGAGCGCACTATTTTGCCCATCTGAGCTAAATAGGTCAGATTGGGATGCACCGATGTTTAAACTGGCTTGCAGCATGTTTTCTATCCTTATAATGGGTTGTCATGATCGTTGTTGTTCACAAGGGGCTCCACCTAAAGTGGCGATCGTGCAGGGTATACGTGGCGAATTTGCAAAGAGAGTTCCTCACTACATCAATCATCTCAGTGTGGCGTAAGGCACAGTTTTGTGAGTGATCCAGCGAAGAAGCGCTGGAGTTGTTGCAGCAGTTGCTGTATGTTATGCAACCTTTTTTTTACCAAGGCGAAAACGAGCTATGTATATCGGGTTTGACTACGGCACCTCTAACTGTTCCATCGCGCATATGTTGGATGGCGTTCCTACTCCAGTGGCAGTGGAAGGCGACAATATCTATATTCCTTCCACCTTATCCGCACCCACGAGAGAATCCGTAACAGAGTATCTGTTTCGTTTTTGTCAGATAAAACCGAGCGATAAAATCGGTGAAGACTTGCTGCGTCGTGCGCTAGCGTTTAACCACGATGAAGGTATTGAGCTGGAAGCGCGTGATGTGAATTTTGGTCAAGCGGCGCTAAATCATTACCTGCAAGATCCGCAATTTACCTATTACGTGAAATCGCCAAAATCTTTCCTCGGCAGTATGGGATTGCGCGACATTCAGATTCGCTTCTTTGAAGATTTGGTGTGCGCCATGATGGCTAACATCAAACGCCAAGGTGAAGCGCGTTTAGGGCAAACCATTGACGATGCAGTGATTGGTCGTCCTATTCACTTCCAAGGTCGTGGTGGTGTGGAATCGGACCGTCAAGCGGAAACCATTTTGCGCCAAGCGGCAAGCCGAGCGGGTTTTCGTCATATTGAGTTTCAATTTGAACCTGTTGCGGCGGGTCTTGAGTATGAAGCGTCTCTAACCGAAGACAAGAATGTACTGGTGGTGGATATCGGTGGCGGTACAACCGACTGTTCATTGCTGCAAATGGGGCCTTCTTGGAAAGACAAAAGTGACCGTTCTGCTTCGCTACTGGCGCACACTGGTGAGCGAGTTGGGGGGAACGATTTGGATATTCACATCGCCTTTCGCCAGTTGATGCCAGCGCTTGGTTTTGGCTCAAAGATGCTGTCAGGCATTGAAATGCCCATTACCCAGTTTTGGAACCCAGTTGCCATTAACGACTTGCCAGCGCAAACCGATTTCTACGCTAAAGAGAATATGGCGGCGCTAAGAATGCTGCATAAAGAAGCGCAGCAGCCAGAAAAACTGGCCCGTTTGATTGAGGTCTACCAAGAGATCTTAGGTCATGGAGTGGTGCGTCGTGCTGAAGAGGCAAAAATTGGGCTTTCCAGCGCAGCTACTTATCGCGCGACACTGGATTTCCTTCGCGATGTGGTTGAGCTTGATATTCAACAAAATGATATGATGAATGCCATTGAAGTGCCTAAAGCGAAGATGATGCGCTTAGTGAGTGATGCATTAGAGCAAGGTGATACAAAACCGGATGTGATTTACATGACCGGTGGCTCAGCCAAATCACCTATCTTGAAAGCGGCGGTGGAGCAAGTACTTCCGGGTGTGGAAGTGGTGAGCGGTAACGACTTTGGTTCGGTGACGGCGGGGCTAGCGCGTTGGGCGCAAATCTGTTTTCGCTAGTCACAAGCCATAAGCAAAAATAGCGATAAATAAAACAAGAGGTGAGTTGCCAGGCAACTTACCTCTTTTTTCTTCTATCGACTAATGTGTAAACGCCAACAGCATGTTGTGCAAAACACTTAAATCGACTCTGGAAAACCTTCTTGGAAGGCAAAACTGTCGATAGGTTTGCGTGGTGCCCATTTTAATGTTTCAAGCTCGGGAACGGAGTAGAACTCTTTGACATGACCAACGCACAGATAGGCAACCAGCTTACGGTCTTTAGGTGCATTGAGGATCTCAGCAATGGTCTCAGGGTTAATGATGCTGACCCAACCGATGCCTAAGTTCATCGAGCGCGCCATTAACCACATGTTTTGAATAGCGCACACCACACTGTATTCACCCGCTTCTGCCATGGAGTTTTGTCCAAGGACAGGGCCAGTTGTTGGTTTGTAAAACACGGCGATATTTACCGGGGCTTCCAAAATGCCTTCAAGTTTTAATTGGTGATAAATGGCTTGTTTTTCTGTCGTGAACTCACCGGCTGCGCGCTCGGTCTCGATTTGATAATCCTGATGAACACGTTGTTTGGTTGCGTTGTCGCGAATGACGACAAATTCCCATGGCTGAGAGAATCCAACTGATGGCCCAAGTGCTGCTGCAGTTAATAGTTCGTGAATTTGTTCATCAGAGACAGGATCACTTAAGAAATTATTGCCACGAATATCACGTCTTAACATGATCAATTCACGCAGGGTTTGCTGCTCTTGAGCGGTAAATTGTCGATTATGCATCTGGTTTTAATGTCCTGTTGTTGATTTGGTCTGAATTAAAAAGTGTGGTTGCCAAAAAGTGGGGCGAACTAAAAGCGAGGAGAGTATACCGAGGTGATTACACTTGTTCCCCGTGGATTCTATCTAGAAAGGCAGATTCATTTCATTATCGCGCCGCTGTTGAATTTTCACCGAATACCAGAGAGCAACCATTACATCGATGGGCATCAAAATAAAACAGGCAACAAATAGGTAAAACGCAAAACGCATCTGTGGATGCATTTCTTCCAATGTATTGATCTCTGGGAAATGTTTTGCGAAAACGATCGGTAATCGGCTGCCCACAGGGTAAGGGTAATTCTCTTTCGATGAGTGAACTTCGTAGCTTCCCTCGTAGGGCTCTGATTTTTCTGAAAAAAAAGTGTAATGAACGAAAATAATGTCGTTGTGACGATGATTAACATCAATCTTTGTTACTGAGGCTGCTGTGGCATCAAAATCAAATCGAATCGCACCGTAGGTTAATGCCTGACTTTTAGAATAGGCAATTAAGACTGCGAAAACAAAGCCCAAAATAACCAGAATGCTACGTAAATGCTGCATTTGTGTCAGGCTGAGTGATGTTGAAAACCTAAGCATAGTTCAGGATACGTCCTCTGAATTGTGTGTCGGTCAATTATCTATCAGAAATGGTTTGTCAAATAATGACCATGCTGCGTTAACCCGATAATGAAAGCGAGGCTTTTTTTATCAATGCTAGCTGCAAATTGGAGTGAGGCAAGGATACCCGCTGTGCCAATGCTTGAAAAGTTGCTAAGCAACAGATTTTGTTAAGATAAAGATGTAAGAGTAAGGCTAGAAGCGTTAAGCACGCATAGAGCTATGCGTGCTTAACGTATACCTATACCCAAATGGCCTTTCAGTGCATCATCAGTAGGGACTAGCCAAGCTTAATCCCGCAAGCAATAGTGGCCCTGTCTTAGATATATGGATGTATTTAACTGTACGATTGGTCGGTTAAAATTCTAGCAAAGCCTTTCACGAGTCTGAAAATAATCCAAATCCACGTGGCAAGTAAAATAAAGTAACCAATAACAAATAAACTGGTGACGAAGCCAATAATAATTAGAACAAGGCTATACCAGAACAGTTGAATAATATTTTTGTAGTGATCTTCAAAGCGAGTACCAGCAGCCTCAGACTTTTTCACCATAGCCCAAATGGCTCCAATAAACCAAGTGATAATAATAACTGAACCAAATGCCATCAAGCCATAGGCAATAAGAGCATTCGATTTTGCTTTAGCTTCTTTTGTGGTTAATGGTTGTAATACTGTTTCTTTAATTTCTTCAGTCATAATAGTTCGTAGCCAACTAACATTTATTTTAAGTACGGTGATAATATCAGTGCCCCCGATTTTGACAATAAAATTGATTATCTATTTTTATACCCAAATGACCTCGAGATGCAGAATTCAGAGCTTCATCAACGAGCACAGGTCAAGCTCAATGACGGAAGGAATGGTCATTCCCTTTCAACGTCATTGGGCGCAGAAATGGGCTTGTTGATGAGCTCCCAAGGGGCGAGTTGTATTCGCTCCTATGCTGCGTTACCGATTTTCTACGTAGAATAACTATGTATTCAAATCGGTGCCTTGCCTATGAGCGAATACATTCTCGCTGAAACCGCATCTTGAGGTTACTTGGGTATATTATACCGATCGCATATATTTTGAAAATCACATTTAAGCTAGAACTAAATGTTATAAATGAATAACTCAATAACAAGTATCAAACATGTTAACCTGCAGCGTTTTGAGTTCGTATGCGAATAAATGGTGTGGTAAATGAATAAGCAACAGGCTTGGTGGGCTTTAGGTGTCGCTGTAGCAACTTTGGTATTTGGGGCCTTATATTTAAAGAGTGATGCTCTCTATCTGCGTCTTTTGCTGGGTTTAGCATTAGGTTTCGCCTTAACTAAAGGCTCGATCGGTTTTGCGGGCAGCGTAAATAGAGCATATCGTCGTGGGTCAACTCAGCTACTGCAAACACTGATGTTTATGTTTGTTATAACCTCGGTTGTTAGTGCGGGTCTACTATTGAATGCTAAGCCAGGTGATTACCACTTGTGGGTTAATCCGATCAATGCTGGTTTACTAATCGGTGGATTAATGTTTGGTGCTGGCATGAGCTTATCAAGCTGCTGTGCAACAGGTGTGATGGTCGAAATGGTGGGGGATATTCCCCGCGCTTTAATTACCCTTTTCTTTTTTGGTTTTGGTGTTTTTCTGGGGTTCCCTTTACAAGCAACTCAGACTTGGATTCGTCAAACTTGGTTCTCGACCTCCAGTTATAGTGGCAAAGGTGTATTTTTACCAGACTTGCTTGGTGGACCATTACAGGGTTACTTCTGGTCGGTAATCGTGACTGCTGGCTTAGCACTTTTCGTGAGTTGGCGTGCAAAACGCTATCAAGCATCTCGTCAAGCTGGTGGCACGTTTTACGGAGTGGACGGAGAAATCCTTCGCCAACAGCAAGCAGCAGTGGCTCCATCAGTTGATTATCGAGTTTGGAGTAAAGAAAACTATCAACAATGGCTAGGCAACGTTTGGCAAATGCGGAGCACAGCATTGGTGATCGCCATTATCTTTGGCATTATGATGGCTACAACTGGCGCTGGCTGGGGAGCATCCACTCCGTTTGGGTTGTGGTTTGGTAAGCTATTGATAAGTTTAGGTATGAATGTGCAAGATGTCGCCGCATATTCCCATAAACCTGAAGCCATATATACGCTACCGTTACTTGAACATAATGTAACAGTACAAAACTTTGCGATTTTGTTAGGTACTCTTATTGCTGTATTACTGCTAGGTAAGGGAGCGTTTAACCTGAAACCCGGTTACACAGTGCGCCATTATTCTTTATTTGCGTTTGGTGGGTTGTTGATGGGGCTTGGTACCCGTTTTGCCAATGGTTGTAATGTTGGGGCTTTATTCACTCCTATTGCCAACTTCTCTCTTTCTGGTTGGGTATTCCTTATTGTGTTGTTACTCGGTGGCATTTTAGGCAATCAACTGCACTCTAGAGTTTTGAAGCAGTGCTAACATAATTGGCGTTTTTCTGTGATTCCAAAAATAAAAGCCAAGCAATTGAAGTTGCTTGGCTTTTTTTAAAGGGTAAATCGGGAGAGTTAAGCTTCTTGCGCTTGTGTTTCTGGCTGATGTACCTGATTTAGCAGACGGCTAGTTATAGTTCCAGCAGTCATTGCGCCCGACACATTTAGAGCGGTACGAGCCATATCGATCAGTGGTTCAATCGAAATAAGGAGTGCAGCAATTGTTACGGGTAGCCCCATTGCTGGAAGAACGATTAACGCAGCGAAGGTCGCGCCACCGCCCACACCAGCAATACCAAAGGAACTGATCGTCACAATGGCAATCAATGACAGAATAAAGTGCAGGTCCATTGGGTTGATACCAACGGTTGGCGCAACCATTACTGCTAGCATTGCAGGGTAAATACCCGCACAGCCGTTTTGACCGATAGTGGCACCAAAAGAGGCTGCTAGGTTAGCAATTGCTGGTGGAACGTTAAGCTTGTTTATTTGTGCTTCCACATTCAATGGAATGGTTGCGGCGGAGCTACGAGAACTAAACGCAAAGGTAAGTACTGGCCAAATTTTTTGGAAGTAGGCCTTAGGACTCACGCCAACAAAAGAGACAAGTAAGGCATGTACTAAGAACATGGCTGCGATAGCTACGTAAGAAGCAACGATAAAGCCAAGCAGCTTTAAAATGTCTGTTGCGCTAGAAGTTGCCACTACTTTAGCCATAAGCGCTGCGATACCGTAAGGTGTCAACGCCATGATCATTTTCACCAGACGCATGACAATCGATTGAATCGCTTCAACAAAAGTACGGATTGGTGCTTCAAGATCTTCTTTTTCCATCATGACTTTGCGACTAGCTACGCCAACCAACACACCAAAGATCACGATAGCGATAATAGAAGTAGATCGGGCGCCTGTTAAATCTGCAAACGGGTTAGTTGGAATAAAGCTGAGGAGCATTTGAGGAATAGTCAGCCCAGCAACGGTTGTCGCTTTAGTCGCTAGCGTGTCTAAGCGTGCCATTTCACGTGCACCTTCGGTGAGACCTTCAGCAGTTAAGCCGAACGCTTGTGCCATGAGGATACCGATTAAAGCCGCAATGGCCGTCGTAAATAATAAGACGGCAATAGTGAGTGTTGAAATTTTGCCCAGAGACCCATTTTTGTCTAGACGTACAACGGCAGAAATCATTGATACTAAAACAAGTGGCATCACTACCATCTTGAGTAGTCCAACGTATCCGTTACCGACGATCGCGACCCAAGAGAGTACTTGTGCGGTAACAGGCTGACCTTCACCAACGATAAGCTGCAGGCCTAAGCCAAACAGACTACCTAGTACTAGGCCGATCAATACAAGGCGTGAAAGGGTATGTGATTGCTTCTGTTGGTAAAATAAAACCGCCAGAATGCCAACAAATATCGCGAGAGCAGCGATAACTGCTAGTGACATAGTAAATTCCTTAACTAAAGACTAAAAAATAAGTATTTGTGACTATGATATGCTGAGTTGGGGATGATGATGATAAGAATTGTTATCTAAACAATGCTGTTTTGTTATGTCTTATAACCAAAAGTTTTAATGTGGATTGTAAAATGTTCTGGTTGAGAATAATTAGCGCAGTTAAGGGGTAAACTGTTGGGTGGTGATAACTATAACGTTATGAGAGAGAAGTATCAGACTACAAAAAAGAAAGGCTCCCATGGGAGCCTTTCTTTCGAGAATTCACTGTGAATTATTTCACGCTAGTGATAGTACCTTTGTAACCAGTTACTTTCACGTGGATTTTCTTGAATACTACGTAGTCTTCAGTAGTGATTTCGTAGCGAGGAGCAACGATTAGGTCAGCACCTGAAGCTTTAACAGCGTTGTATGCAGCTGCAGATTTAGCAGAAGCTGAAGCGTCTGCGAAAGATAGAGCACCACCTGTACCGTAGTCTACGCCATCAACAAAGTGATCGCCAGCGCCCCAGTTGATTACGCCCATAAGAACATTTGCAGTAGCTTCACCAGAGATTTTGCCACCAACTTTAATGTCTGCTTTAACAGATGATTCAACGTTAGCTACAAGACCTGAAGTAGGTTGGCTTGCATTGTAAGATGAACAACCTGCTAGAAGAGTTAGGGCCACTGCTGCTGCTGAAAGTTTTAGTTTGTTAGTCATTTTGTTTCCTATTTACCTAGTTACAAGTTTGTGACGATCACGCCGTCTTAGCGTGACGCTTACGTTTCACTTGTGTGACGTTTGCGGGGCCCATTATATCCATCCGAATAGTCTCGCCTATGGGTGACGGAGAAAAATGGAACACCCTTCACAATACTTTTCGCTATTAAATTATCACCACACACTGTTTTGGAATGTGAATCCAAACTTTCTACTAAATAAACATGTTTTTTAATAATAATATATTGCAGGCACTTGAAAATAGTTAGCTTGTGAGCTAACGAAAGAATGGTAAATATGGGGCTGGTTTTATAGTGGAAGGCGAGCTAATTCGCCTATCATAGTGAGGGTGGTTTTGGATCAAAACCTTAACAATTTAAGCAGTTAGGCGTTGAATTAATGTCAGAGCAAGGTGAGGTTTCTGTTCTAATATGATAAAGAAGATTATGAGCAATCCTGTGCCTTTGTTTGGACTGTGATAAAAGGCAACAGTCTGCTCATAGAGAAAAGACTATTTATTCTTGAGGGGTTTATTGAGCCTTTGCAGCATATCGACTGAATTAAGTATGGTTACTTTTTGATCGTTTGTTTCGAAGAGTGTTTTCAGAAGCGCTTTAGCAACATCTTGTGCTGCAATCGGAATGATATTTCGTAATTGACCAAATAGGGCATATTGACCCACTTTCATTAATCGTTGAAGCCATATCTCACCGGGACGGATTTCTTGACGCGCCCCGACTAAAGGCCCAGGACGCATAATCAAAAGGTGTTCAAACCCTAGTCGCATGAGTTTGTGCTCCATCACGCCTTTACAGCATAAATAGTGCGAATGAGATTTAGGATTAGCACCAAAGCTCGAAACAACAGCCACATGGGTAATACCATAGGCTTTCATCCGTGTTGCTATCTCGACAACCAGATCAAGATCAACGTTCTTCAACGCCTCTTTGGAGCCTGCTTGTTTCAGGGTTGTTCCCAACGCGATCACACCATAGCGTACCTTACCTTTGGCATTTTCAGGGAAAACAGAGAGTTGCCCGTCAAGAACCTGAACTAGCTTAGGGTGTTGCTGACCAAGCGGTTGCCTGACCATGGTATATACACCGCCAAGATGACACTGATTGAGCAAATGCTTGAGTACTTGAGAGCCTACCAGTCCGGATGCTCCGGCGATCATTACGTAAAAGTCGCTGTCGTTTGCTAAGGGAAAGTCTTTATTTATCATTATGTTTTGACCTAACGCAGAAGTGCGTAGCGTATATAAAATACAGATTTGATAAAAGAGAATAACCTACGATTTCGCGAGGAATATCACTATATACGCTTCATTTCGTCAATAAGTTAGCTTTTGACTATATTGCTTAGTTGAATAGATTGCAACAAAGTGCTTATTAATCGTTGTGGTTTTGTAAATATAACAGACACCGTTCGTTATCGATGATTAACACCAATGTTGAACTTTGGCTAAGTACTGGTTTATGTTTGGAGTATCAGTAAAATTGCGAGTACACTCAGATTAATTTTGTAAATTATTCAGCTACCTAGCACTCTTCGGTGCGGTGTAGTGTCACTTATAAAAGTTCAGGTGTGCTGTCATATAAGTAGCTGATGACTGTAAGGATAATTGAGCATGCTAGATCGTCAATACGCTGAGTCAATTCAAACTCGGATTGACCAAAAAACCAAACCCGTTGGTTCTTTGGGCCAAATAGAAGAAGTGGCTTTTCAGTTGGCTTTAATTCAAAGCCAAGGAAAAACGAATGCTGTGAATCAGATTGAAATCCAAAAGCCCACCGCGATTGTATTTGCTGGTGACCATGGCATTGCTGACTCCGGTGTTAGTATTGCCCCAAGTGCAGTAACACAACAGATGGTGCTTAACTTTTTAAATGGTGGTGCCGCGATTAACTGTTTTTGCCGTGCTAACCAAATTGATATTAAAGTGGTCGATACAGGTATTTTATTCCCTGTTGAATCCGATCATCCTGATTTTTTCATCCAGCGTCTTGGTGACCGCACTGCTAACTTTGCCGAATCGGCGGCAATGACGGCGCAGCAGGTGACTCGCGGTATTGATTTAGGCAAATCCTTTGTGCAAAACATTATTGACCAAGGCTCAAACTTGGTGATGTTTGGTGAAATGGGTATTGCCAATACGAGCAGTGCGGCAGCATTACTGGCGGCACTAACAGGCGAAAGTGCGCAGACTTGTGTTGGTATGGGAACGGGTATTTCACCAGCGCAATATGAGAAAAAAGTGGCTCTTGTCGCGCAAGGTGTCGCTCGCTGCCAAGGTCAAAATCCTTTGACAGTATTAGCCGAAGTCGGTGGTTTTGAAATCGTACAGATGGTTGGAGCATTCCTTGGCGCGTACGAAAAAAACACTCCAGTCTTAGTTGATGGTTTCATTGTGAGCACGGCGGCATACATTGCCACTCTTATTGAACCAGACAGTCGAGAAGTGATGATCTTTGCTCACCAATCACATGAAGCGGGTCATAAAGTTGTGCTGGACAAACTGCACGCGAAACCGTTGTTGGAATTGGGGTTGCGCCTTGGTGAAGGCACAGGCGCTGCGCTTGCTGTACCTATGGTTAAAGCGGCAGCTGAGTTCTATAACACCATGGCCAGTTTTGCTGAAGCTGGTGTAACGGTGTAATAATTTATTAGTCTCGGTGTGGCTCGTCAAAGAGTGATAGGAGTGACGATCCTTAGTTATATTTACGTGATACAAGTCAGAATTAGCTCTTTGTGTACGGTAAAGAACTAATTGAAGATAGAGAGTTTTCCTCTGATGGTGGTAAACTTACCAAGTTCAGAGTTACCTTGTTGGAAGGTAAGGTATTTTATCAGCCGATTGATTATCTTCGTCTAAATGATGATCGTTACCGGTGTAATAGATATTAACTACCATTGGTATTGTTACTGTGCAATAAAGGAGTAATGCATGACGTCACTGTTTCATCAGTCATTTTTGACTGACACATTGGATACGTATTCTCAAATCGTTCCGAATGCCGTTAAAAATGCAGATGGTGTCACGTTAAAATTACATCAACGTGGTGTGCTAGAGGTGATTCCTGCTCAGCAAACCCCCAATACTCAGCACTTGGTTATATCTGCTGGCATACATGGTGATGAAACCGCACCTCTAGAGTTGGTGGATCAGTGGGTTAGTGACATTTTGTCTGGTAAGCAAGCGGTAAAAGAGCGCTGCTTGTTTATATTGGCGCACCCTAAAGCAACCAATGCACATGTGCGTTTTGTCGATGTTAATCTTAATCGCCTATTTGACGAAAAGCCGCAAGAGCCATCGTTAGAGCTGGGTATCGCCGATAGTTTAAAAATTACAGTGAGTGATTTTTTCTGTGGGACAAAGGTCGAATCACGTTGGCATTTTGATTTGCATTGCGCCATTCGTGGTTCTAAACATCTCTCATTTGCGGTTAGCCCTCGCTCTCGCCATGCAACTCGAAGCCGAGCATTGATCGATTTTCTCAATGCTGCTCAGGTGGAAGCATTAATGCTATCTAATGCTCCATCAAGCACCTTTAGTTGGTACAGCGCCGAACTGCATGGTGCTCAAGCAGTGACCGTGGAATTGGGCAAAGTTGCCCGGTTAGGGGAGAATGATCTCAATTCTTTCAAAGGGTTTAGTGATGCACTAAAAGCGAAAATCGCTGGTGATGTATTACCGACGCCTACCAATGAGTTAATTACATATCGAGTAAGTCGTACGATTGTACGTTTACATGACGACTTTGAGTTTTTGTTTGATGATTCAGTCGAAAACTTCACCTCTTTTATGCATGGTGAAGTATTTGGTCATGACGGTGATAAACCGCTTATGGCACAAAATGAAGGGGAAGCGATTGTCTTCCCTAATCATAAAGTGGCGATTGGCCAACGAGCGGCACTCATGGTGTGCGGCGTTTCTATTCGATATGAGAATGATCAAGTCGTTTACGACTGATTAACGGTAAATCTCTCTTTCTATTTAAATGGCTTAACGTTATCGTTAAGCCATTCTTGTTTATAGTTCTCACTTTATGGATTTTAATCAGCTCCTTTTACGTAAACAAAAACGGTGGGTTAGAGCCGCGTGGGTTCTGGGGCTAGCTCTATTGCTTTTGGCTGGCTTTTATTTAGTGCTAGGTGGGCTTTACATTTCGCCATTTGAGCCAATGACAACGCTCAAAGCCCGGTTATTGTTCGAATTACGTATTCCACGGTTATTAGCTGCATTGATAATTGGTGCATCACTGGGCGTTGCTGGGGCAACATTACAAGTGTTACTGGGTAACGTACTCGCTGAACCCGGTGTGGTCGGTATTTCCGGCGGAGCCAGTGTCGCCATGGTGTTAGTGTTGTTCTTTTTCCCTTTTGCAGCCACACCACAAGTGTTTATGCTATCAGCTATGGCAGGTGCTTTAGTGTTTACTGCCATATTAGTCACTATGGCGAAAACGTTAAGGCTAACGACAACAAGATTGTTGTTAGTTGGAGTCGCTCTGGGAATTTTATCAGGCGCAGTGGTGACGTGGGCGTTCTATTTCAGTGATGATATGAGCCTTCGCCAGTTAATGTATTGGTTGATGGGCAGTGTTGGTGGTGTGATTTGGGAGCAGCATTGGCTCAGTGTAGTGACCATTCCGGTGATTGGATGGTTGGTGTTGCAAGGTAAAAAACTCGATAAGCTGATGCTCGGTGAAGAGGTCGCTCGCCAGTTAGGTGTGGATATCCATAAACTGCGCTGGAAACTTATCTTGGCGGTGTCAATATTGGTTGGCGGAGCGGTCGCTCTGGGCGGCGTAATTGGTTTTGTTGGCTTAGTTGTCCCACATCTACTGCGCTTAACCTTAGGTTCAGAAAATAAAATGCTGCTACCATTATCGGCATTAGGTGGCGCGTTGCTGTTAGCAGCAGCAGACTTAGTGGCCAGATTAGCGCTTAATTCAGCGGAGCTGCCACTCGGAGTGGTGACCACAACGTTAGGAGCTCCAGTATTTATCTGGATGCTGGTGAAAAATCATGATTCGCATTAAAGACTTACAAGTGGGCCATCGTTTATTGCCACTATCGTTTGAGTGTGAAGCAGGAGAAGTGCTGCATATTTTGGGGCCAAATGGTTGCGGTAAAAGTACGTTGCTCGGAGCACTAGCGGGTATGACAGAGTGCCAAGGGGAAGTGTGGTTTGATGATGTACTTATTAGTGATCTATCACTGCCTGACCTTGCGCTCAAACGCGCTTTTTTACCACAAGCGCAGCGTCCTTCCTTTAATCTCGATGTTTTTCAATATCTGGCTTTGTCATTGCCGGCATGTATTGACGTTCATGATGAGAAAGTGTTGCCGGTGGTCAATGAACTGAGTGAACTTTTAAATATCAGCGACAAATTGCATCGCTCCATTCATCAGCTCTCTGGCGGTGAATGGCAGCGCGTACGACTGGCTGGTTGCTGCTTACAGATTTGGCCGACACTCAATCCCTATGCAAAGATGTTGATTTTGGATGAACCAGCGGCGCCTCTCGATATCGCACAAGAGGCTTTGCTTTATAAACTGATTGCGTACGTCAAACAGCAGGGGATCACCGTGGTGATGGCAAACCACGACTTAAACCGATCACTACGCCACGCTGACCGAGTCGTGCTTTTGCGAAAAGGTGTCGTGGAGAGCATTGGTTTACCGACAGAGGTATTAACTGAAGAGATGCTCGCGTGTGTATTCAACACCTCCGTCAAGCTCGTTGATTTTGATGGAAAATCTATACTGCTCTTCGAGTAGTTTTGGTGCAGAAAGCACAAATGTGGATCATTAACTGAAACCGCCCAAAATGCCATTTTAACCACATCTATATAAATCAATAACTTAGGATATTTTTAAAAGTTGGCACGCAATTGGCATTAATAAGATCGATACATTCTCGTTCTTGTTAGGCTTTTTATAGTCTCCTTAGCCACCTTGTCTATCAGGGTGGCGTTTTTTTATCTATCGTTTGGCTCTTCCTTAACGAGGACACACTCTTTCCTAAAAGGACAGTCACCTTTACGAGAACAGACCTCAATAGACATTAAAAATGTATTATTTTTCTGCTGTGTTAGTTAATTTTGTTTGTGCCAACCGATTCCGAACTTGCATACAAAATTGATTAGCAGGTTAGATTTGTTTGTAGGGGAGTCAAAAGGGGGGGGCGAGAGAGATAATGCGGCTCCTAGATATTAAGCAATATGCAGACCGACCATCCGCTTTTTGTTTAATGCCATTTTGGCGTCATGTAAACGCGCTTTGGTTCCTACCCAAACGCGAGGCTTTTTCTCTAGCTTGGTGCAAAGAGCTAAACAATCACTTTGGGTTAACGAGAGCCTCCTGAGTATATTAGGCTGCGAATCTTCGATATAACCGGGCTTATCTGGCCTTATTTGTCGGCCAACCCAATCCACTAGCTCAAGGTAGTCACTGAGTCTAAAAGGGATACCTCGCGATTTATTTTGGTGCTCGTAGCCCATGAAATTGGCGAGCGATGATGTGGTGGTTTCCCCTTTCTCTAAACTTGTTAGTCTCGCTTTTATTGAGGTAAAATCTGATTGTTCAGGCGTATCGGCTATCTTGGCTCGAATCGGGTTTAGATCGACATACGCCATAGCAGAAAGAAGCGCTTTTTCATCGAGTAGAGCTTGAGATTTGAATCGGCCTTCCCAAAAACGGCCTGTACATTGATCCTCTTTGTTTGCTTGAACTGCAATATCATAATTAAGCTCTTTCATAAACCAACTGAGGGAATAAAGTCGCTCTCGCCACTTGCAGATGAATTGATTGCACGCATCTTTTTCTGACTCAGATCGAATATCTCCCGCTAACCAACGTTGAATAATTAATGGCAGTTGGTGCTCTGCGTTCCAGCGCTTAACCACCTCCAAATCAGACAAAGCAAGAGCACCTTCTTTATCAATACGTACAACGAGATGGTAGTGATTGCTCATCACCGCGTAAGAGCAAATTTGAATGAGATAAACAGAGGCGAGGCTAAGAATACGCTGTTCAATCCAATCACGGCGATGCTCATACGATTTTCCTGTGAGACTATCAACGCCACATAAATACGAACGACGAACACAACGAGAAACACAGTGATAGTACGGCGTGATGTCTGGACAAATAAGCTGAGAGCGAGCGGTTGTCACGAATTGCGGCTCCGAGAAAGTAGAAAGCCTTAGCGTGACGATTTACTGAAGTGAGCGTAAGAGTGACGCAGCGATTATTCGAGACGCTTCAAAGAAACAATTGGGATGAGTTAAAAGTCGTAAACTGAAATGTGAAATAAATGTGGGTGTGTGTCCCAATTGAAAAGTGTGTGTCCTTTTAAAGAGCGGAAGACCAAAGCCCAGCGGTGCTAGGCTTTGGCGCACGCCATTATTTGGTTAATGGGGCTAGGTCTGCTGGGCGGTAGTAAACCGATTTCAGCACTTTACCTTTTTTGATGGTTTTGCTTTCAGAAACAAAATCTTCTGCGCATTTAGCGATGATGTAACCGCCTTTTTCTACGGCCATCAGTTTCACGCCTTGTTTGACGTAAAACGCTTCTGTTTCTGCGTATTCTTGTTCGTTACGGCACACTTTGCTCATGTTTGAGCTGTGTACTTCATCCCAACATGGAATAAAGTCGATACCGCGGTTGACTGCAACGTTTAGCAGAATGTCGATAAGGTAACTGATTGCTAAGTTATCCGATACTTTGTCGTTACCAAGATGCACTAAACGGCCCATTAAGACGTATACACTGTCGACGATTGCATCGGCTTGTTCAGTTTTATCCGGTGCTTCTGCAAGCTCTGTCATCTCTTCCACAATCAAAGATGTGTGCAGGCTATCTTGCTGTTCGTTTAGTGTCTCTGGTTGAGCAACAGGAAGATCAAAAGTTGAACGGAATTCAGTAATGTCGCGATACAGATGATCAAAAATTTCTTGCGTTAGCTTACTTAATTGCATGGATTCGGTCCGATTGGGGCTTGTAGATTGAAAACAAACAAGACGCATCGCTGCGTCTTGTTCAATGGCGTTTAGCGATAACTTAAACGTAAAGTTTGGCTAAATCAGAAGGCTCTAGCTCTTTACCTTCAAGTTGCGCGTTCCAGTTGGTACCAACCAGTACGCCATCTTCGGCTAGAGTGAGTAGCCAATCTTCCACAAAAATATCTAGCGGGATTTCAACGACTTCGAAATCAGCCCACTCTTCAACGTTGTGGATTTCAGCGTCAGCTTTGCTTGACCAAAAAGGCATCACTTCGCTTTCTTCAAATTCGGTTGATTCACAAGACAACCAACCTTCTTCATTGCGAAGGCCCCAAACCAGTTGAGATTCTTTTGTTTCTGCTACGAAAAGATCAAGGTTTGCTTGGATGTCTGCAGTTAATTTGCTCATGTTATTCTCTCATAGAAAATGCTGCCGCTAGGGTAGCACTTTCAAGGACCAAAGCCCATGAAGATTTTTGGTTTCCCTCGCTAGTTGCTGCACTTATGTACGCAATCAAGCTTGGTTGATAAGCGCATTAAGGCTGTATCTCAACTTGCCTATTTTCGAAACAAATAAGGGAATAATTTAAGACGTTCTTCTTCCGTTAGCGCAGACACGAGCGCGATATTGTTTTCTGGAATCGCTTCAGGATCGGGGTAGTGGCGTAACACTTTTTCCATGCTCTCTTCGCGAATGAGATGGAAAATCGGATAAGGGGCTCGGTTGGTGAGATTTTCTGCATCGTCTGGGTCTGTACCCGCAAAATAGTAATCTGGATGGAAAGTGGCGACTTGATACGTACCATTCCAGCCTTGTTGTTGAATGAGGGCTTCCACCCAGTCAATGAATTGATTGTAGTCCCAAAAATCTTCCAACATGTTCGGTACGACAACGAGCGTGGTTTCTAACTTACTAGCGGGAGTGTCCTCTAAAATGGTGAATTGGACGAGGATGTCTTCTAGGAGTTGCTCTTCTGTGTCTGCAAGGCTGACAAAAATTTTAATTTGTTGATTGCGCTGTGGTTTAGCGGCAAAAGGGCACAAGTTAAGACCGATGACAACATCATCGAGCCATTGATTAACTGTAGCAGCAATGGCTTTGGTATCTGTGGTTGAGCTCATAGTGTATTTCGTTGTTATTGTGAATTTGCCGCAAGCATAGCACAAACTGTTACCGGGACGTTTTAACAAATCCACGGTTTGGCTCAGTTACCGGGGAACGGTTACGTTTACTGAGCATCCAACACAAGCCAAAAATGGCCAAATAGAGCACCATACCGCCTTCTATCACGCCATCCCATCCGCCGTGCTGCCAGCAATAAAGTAGAAAAAATCCGCCTAAGCTGCCGCCGATATAGTAGTGGACCAAATAGAGCGCGGTGGCTGTGGCTTTCGCTTGGGTTGCTTTACGACTTACCCAAGAATACGCCAATGTGTGGGTAAAAAACGCGCCAAAACTAATGCACATTAAACCGATTAAGATGGCTGGTAGCTGTTCTATCCGGGCTATCCACATGCCGAGCATACTAATGATAGTGCCCAAGATCATTCCGCTTATGGATGAGTGATTCTTAACCCACAATGATGTTAATCGTGAACTTAGCGTGCCACCGAGATAGCAAAGGAAGATCAAAGATGCCAATCCCACAGGAAGTGAGTATGGTGCGGCGACCAATCTAAATCCTGCTACCGAATACAGGTTTACAAATAGTGCGAAGTTGGCACATCCAATCAACATGGCTAGCCACAACAAAGGGGTACGTAAGTGGTGTAACATTGAGCGGTTATGTTCGCGAAAGCGCCCTTTCTGGGCCACAAAGTGCTGTTGTACCGGTAGTGTGTATGTTACCCATAGGGTGCCTAGTAACGTAAAGACCGCCATGACCACAACCGCCTGTTGCCAACCTAGCGCATCGGTCAACATTCCACCGGTAATACGTCCCGCGATACCGCCTAGTGAATTGGCTGCAATGTAACTGCCAATGGCTTTACTAAACGCTGGGGCAGAGAGTTCTTCAACCATGTAAGCCACAGCAACCGAAGTAAATGCGGCTAGAGCGATCCCCATTGCTGCACGAGCCATAACAAGTAGCCAAAATTGTGTCGTTAACAGCATCAGGAGGCTAATGATTGGCATAGCAAAAAGGCCGATTAAAATTATTTTTCGTCGACCAAACGATTCAGAACTAATAGCCCAGGGAACTAAAGAGACAGATAACGCTAAGGTAGATGCAGCAAAGATCCAGTTGGTTTGGGTCTCAGAAATAGCGAAGTGCTCTGCCATATAGGGCAGCATGGGTTGAAACAAATACAGATTAGAAAAAACCAAAAATGAGCCAAAGGCTAAAGCGAAGGTCACTTTGCGGTATTGTGGAGTGTGCAGCTCAATCATAATAACAACTCAATCATTAACAACGTGATCAAATTATCAGTGTCTGGCTAATTAATAAAATATATTACCTATATCACCACCATATCTAAAATTTATCGACTATGGAAACTCGTCATCTACGCCATTTTGTGGCCGTTGCCCAGCAGGGCAGTTTTACTCATGCTGCACAACAGCTGCATATTGCTCAGCCAGCGTTAAGTATTTCAATAAAGAAATTTGAACAGCAGCTCGGGGTCACCTTATTTAAACGCGATGAACGCAAAGTCTCTCTTACCCATGAGGGGGATGTGTTACTAGAACATGCGTTACGAGTTTTACGACAACTCGATGATGCACAATTGGCCATGGATGAATTGAAAGGCGTAGTAAAAGGCGAGGTGCGACTCGGTACGCCAAGCATGATGGGTTCTTACTTTTTACCAGAAATCATCATGGCGTTTAAAAGCCAATTCCCAAATTTGAAAATGACGGTGGTCGAAGCAGGGACTCAGTCGATTCGCCAAATGTTACTTGCTGGAGAGTTAGATATAGGGGTTATCCTAAATCAAGATATTCCACCAGAGCTAGATGTCGACCCAATACTGTCATCACAAATGGTGGCGACCGTTGGACATCAACATGAATTGGCGACCGCGAAATCGATTGATTTTGAAACTTTTTTTGAACACGAATTGGTGATGTTTAAAACCGGTTATTTCCACCGAGAATTTGTTGATAAGGTATGTAAGGAGCACAAGCTTGAAGCTAGATTCTCTTTTGAAACCAACCTGTTGCCAATGATTTTAAGCATTGTAAAGCATGAGTATGCTATTACCGCATTATTGGAATTGGTGACGGATAAAGAACCGGATGTGGTGGCGGTGCCGTTTGATCCACCTGTGTGGTTAGATTTGGCATTGGCATGGCGTAAAGAGGGCTATCTTTCCCATGCCGATAAAACGTTTATTGAATACGTTAAGAAGTACGTTTAATTTAATGAGCCTGTTTCGATTACTTCCCACCGTACATGCGGTCAAAGTTTTTTGGATTCCAGCCAATCATAATGCGGTCGCCAATTTTCAATACCGGAACACTACGCGCGCCGATTGCATCCAATTCTTTGCGACCACGCTGCATTTTGGCATTACACAGACGATATGGAATCTGCTTGCTATCTAAATAGCGTTGGGCATCTTTGCAGTGCGGGCATTTGTCTTTTATGTAAAGAACAACTCGTTTCATGGTGCTTACTCGTAGTATTTTTCTCGGGGCGCAGAGTTTACCTGTGGTGCTAATGAGTTGCAAACCTGACGACACAACAGATGAATCGCAGTGCGCTTTGGGCTACACTTAGCGCCCTTTTGCTGATTGAGTCAATTTACACCGCCCATGACACATCCTGTATTGAAATACATTCAAGGTTATCCGACGAATACTATCGAATCTGTAGAACGGCTAGTTGCCAATGACCAATTAGTCACTTGGTTTGAACAGCGCTATCCAGAGCGTCATGATATTCAAAGTGAAAAAGCGCTATTTCAATACACGATGGCACTGAAAAATCAGTTCATGAAAAAGACAGCCCCGCTGAGTAAGGTGGTGTGGGATGGCAAAATTCATTTGATCAATCACGCGTTAGGTTTGCACACATACGTATCAAGAGTGCATGGCAATAAGCTCAAAGCCAAAAATGAGATTCGGATTGCACAAATCTTCAAATCAGCCCCCGAGCCTTTACTTCGCATGTTGGTGGTGCACGAACTTGCTCATTTAAGAGAAAAGGAACACAACAAAGCCTTTTATCAACTGTGTTGTCATATGGAGCCGCAGTACCATCAGTTAGAGTTGGATGCGCGTATTTTTATGATGGTACAAGAGTTAAAAGGAGCTGCAGCATGAGTCGTTCACCGCTAATCAATGGAATTCCTGCTGACCAGTTTTTTAAGCAGAAACAAAAAAAGCGCAAAACTTTAGTGGGTGAGTCGCTCAGTGACGAGCAAAAGCAAGCACAAAAACGGGCGAAGAGGGCGGCGGCAAAAGGCAAGAGAACCAAACAAGCACAGCGCAGTAAATCGTCCCTTAATGTGAAGGTGATTACCTCTAGCCAAGGTTTGCACCCACGTAACCGCCATCGTGGTCAGTATGATTTTGCTGCCCTGTGTCAGGCGTTACCTGAGCTTCGCCAGTATGTGGTCAAAAATCCTGCTGGACAGGATACGATCGCGTTTGCCGATCCGAACGCTGTGAAATGTCTCAACAAAGCGCTGTTAGCTCATCATTATCAGGTAACTCAATGGGATATCCCTGAAGGTTATTTGTGTCCACCGATTCCTGGTCGTGCAGATTACATTCATCGTGCGGCCGAACTGCTGCAAAACGAGTCGCCAGAATTGGAGCTGTCTGCAGTGACCATGTTGGATATTGGTGTAGGAGCAAACTGCATTTATCCGATTATTGCCGCCGTCGATTATGGTTGGCAGGTGAAAGGTTCGGATATCGACCCTATTTCGGTTAAGCAAGCCAACCTAATCGTACAAAGCAATTCTGTATTAAAAGGCAAAATTGAGTGTCAACTACAGACAAATAGCCAGTCTATCTTTTCTGGCATCATAGGGGGCAATGATAGGTTTGTGCTTACCACTTGTAATCCTCCTTTTCATCGCTCTCTAGAAGAAGCGCAAAAAGGGACTGAGCAAAAACGAGTGAATTTAGCGAACAACGCGCAGAAACGTTCTGGCGCTAAAGCAAAGCCAAACGTTACCTCGGGGCTTAATTTCGGTGGACAAAAAGCAGAGCTCTGGTGTCCGGGCGGTGAGGCGGCATTTTTGCAGAAAATGGCTCGAGAAAGTGCGCTCTTTAAAGATCAAGTACTGTGGTTTAGCTCACTTATCTCTAAAAAGGAAAATGTCCGTTGGATGAGAAAGCAGCTGGAGCAAGTCGGTGCCGTTGATGCCCGAGTGGTAGAAATGGCGCAAGGTCAAAAAATCAGCCGTTTTATTGCATGGAGTTTTCAAAATGCTAGTCAGCGCAAAGACTGGTTGAAGCAGAAATGTTAATTTTTTGAGCAGGATAATTCATTAGTATTGTAAGTAACACTATTAATTCGTCTTGCTGAAAGGAGTTGATATGGATTTTGCATTTTTTGTACCTTGTCAACCTGATTGGCTTTGTGTGCCCTTTATGTCGGTGTTCACCTTGCTGTTACTGGTGGGGCTGTTTTTGTTTGGTCGGATGTTATTTCGCGAGTATCAGAAGATGCAACGAGCGAAAAAAACGCGGCGTTTACGTCGAACCCATTACCGCGACCGAAAAGGTGGCCGAAATGGACGTCCAACTAACGTAAAGTAGCTTTTATCAATGAGTTTAATCTGCAGTTTGTCGGGAAGTGTATTGGTCATTCAGTAACTTATCCCGTCTAAGATTTATGAGCTCCTTTATCTATCGTGCGTTGTGCTTCAACGCTAAAAAGGTTTTCACCAAATTGACGCTGATAGTCAGTAATGGCCTTTTGTCCCTCTTCCCATCGCTCTGTTTCTATATTCCAGCGTATGAAGTTACGTGCTAAACGCTCACTTTGAGGCAAGTAATGCTTCGCTTGAATAAAATAATGCTGTGCTTTTGAATCGATATTACCTTGCCAAGCGCATAAAGCTGCGTTTTCGTATGTGGCTGCTAAGTCGGGGTAGTTAGGGGTGACCAGTGCTTGGTCAAAGTAATACAGCGAGTCAGCATATTGGTGTTGTCGACAAAGAAATGCTCCGTAGTTATTGAGTAAATCGCCACTGTGGGGGTGACGTTTAAGTGCAGTCGCAAAGGCACGTTTGGTTTTGTCTATTTCTCCCACTTTTTCATAGTAATACGTTAACGCAAGCTGGGCTGAAAGAGAGTTAGGCATCACCTCTAAGGCTCGGTCGATGTTTTGTTTAGCCCTTACGTTATCGCCTTGAGCTAAGTAAGCCAGACCGAGGGCAATTCGGGCCGCTGCGATAGCCTGCGGATCGTGAGCTTTATTTTGTGAAGATTGGTGGACACAACCACTTAAAAAGCAGAGCAGTAGTAACAGTCTAACAGGAAGTTTGGGCATGGATGTGCTCCTCAAACATAGAGCGCATATCATAAAAAGAGGTGCTGTGTAGAAGAAGATGTACGCCTTAAGCGTGCGACTGACTTAGCAAAATAGGTTTTGAACAATGCATATGGGTCACTTGCGTGACCCATATGTTTAAACAATAACAATAACAAATTAGTCTTCGTCTTTGGTGAACTTATCTTCGCTAAAGTTATCGAGATCGTACGGTGTTTGTTGGTAAACACAGTAATTGAGCCAGTTAGCAAACAGTAAATGCCCATGACTACGCCAGCTTGCATGCGGTTGATTTTCCGCATTATTATCTGGATAGTAATTAACTGGCATTACAGGGTCTAGGCCTTCTTTTACATCACGGATGTATTCGTTGTGTAAGGTTAGGGCGTCGTATTCGGGATGTCCGGTCACAAAGACGTTACGTTTATCTTTGGTTGATGCGAGATAAACCCCAGCGATTTTTGATGTCGCAAGAATGTCGAGATCGGTATGTTCGGCTAAGTATTCTGGATCAAAATCAGCGTAGCGAGAATGAGGTGCTAAGAAAGTATCATCAAAACCACGTAATAGTGGATGAAATTGCTGACGAATCTCATGTTGATACACCCCAGATAGTTTATCTTCTCGAGTACGTTTAGGTAGATCGTAAAGTAACTTTAATGCGGCTTGAGCTGCCCAACAAACGAATAGTGTTGATGTGACGTGGCTTTTTGCCCAATCCATAATGCGTTCTAGGTGATCCCAATACACGACATCTTCAAATTGGACTAAGCCTAGAGGTGCACCCGTGATGATCAAGCCGTCGAAGTTACGGTTTTGCACCATTTCAAACTGGCGATAAAAGGCATTGAGATGCTCTTCTGGTGTATTTTTACTTGGACGATCGTCAATTCGAAGCAGTTCAACATCGATCTGCAAAGGTGAATTCGACAATAAACGTAAGAATTGAGTCTCAGTCTCTATCTTTTTGGGCATAAGATTTAAGATCAACACTTTGAGTGGTCGAATTTCCTGCGTGGAAGCACGAGACTCTGGCATCACAAAGATGTTCTCATGTCGTAATACATCTCCAGCCGGTAATTGATCAGGTATCTTAATAGGCACTGCTTTCTCCCTAAGCGATAATTATGGACGTCTATACATCTAGACTTATAACTCAACTGCGGAATGATGTCGAGAGCAAAATGCGTTGGCAATAAAAATAAGTTACCCTAAAACAGAGAAAACAGTAAACTTTCTCTCTTCCCATCAATGAGTAGGATGGGAATCTATTTCTAATAACAACAAAGAGTTAAATTATTATGTCGCTGACGATTACCTTGATAAGAGGTTTGCCTGGATCGGGGAAATCTACCCTCGCAAAAACATTACCGGGCATTCATCTGGAAGCGGACATGTTCTTTGTTAATCCACAAGGTGAATATCAATTTCGTCCTGAGTCAATCAAGCAAGCCCACCAATGGTGTCAGGAACAGAGTGATTACTGGCTTTCACAGGGATGCGATATTGTGGTATCGAACACATTTGTTCGGCAGTGGGAAATGGCCTTTTATCGTAAATTGGCAAAAAGATATCGCGCAACACTGAACATATTGGTATGCCGTGAGCAGTACCGTAATGTTCATGGTGTGGATGAAAAAACCATTGCGAAAATGCGCCGCCAGTGGCAAGAACACCCCCAAAACAAATTCACCAAGTAGCTCGCTATATCTTTATGTTACTTGGTTTCCAACTCTACGTACTTAAATATCATCGATTGCTGTGCACGCTCAAAGGTAAACCAAGCAAAAACGCCCCATATTAACGTTAATAACCACAAATGGCTCCAATGTGTTGCGATTTGATGCCAACTTGCGCCCATTTGGTTAAGTGCTAAAAATCCTTTAATCGCCGGTGTGCTCGGCAACAAATCGACGAAGTAGGCAAGTGGGGTGGGTAAGCTTTCTATTGGCCAGATAAAACCGGCGGAAAAAACCAGTGGCATAGAACTGACCAATACCACAAGGGTAACGTATTCCCGCTTTGGTGTGATGGCGCCAAGAACGATGCCAATGAAAATGGAACTGAGTAGAAATGGCAGCAGTAATGTCATTAACTCTAGGGGTTTGGCTAGAGTATTAACGCCGTGATAATCGAAGCTGCCGCCAAAATAATAAGCGCTGAGTAGATAGTACACACTGGTGAGAACGAATGTTCGGACGACCAGTATTTTTCCGGTCGAGACGCTCCACCAATAGGTACTTGTTTGGGCATCTGCTTTTTGTGTTCCGCCAATCAGACCCGCCGCCATGACTAATGTTTGCTGTAGAATCAATACAAAGACGGCGGGCACCACGTAATCCACATAACCCATGCGTGCATTAAAGGTGGGTTTTAGATTGGTGCGAGTTGGGGCATAGCTTGATTGTGCTTGCACAAGGGGTTGACCGCTCGCCAGTAACCGAGAGACTTTGGCTTGTGCCGATAACGTTCCTGCGGCTTTGGCTAGACCTTCTGCAATCGTGCCATAAACCAGAAAATAAGAGGCATCACCCGCATAGGAAAGTGTTGGCCGACTGCCCAGCATCAAATCACGATAAAAGTGCTCTGGAATCACTAAAAAGCCAGTAATCTGCTGCGCTAAAAAGGCGTGTTTTGCATCGACAATGGTTGATAAACGCTTAGTGACGGCAAGTTGCGGGGTCGCATCGACCATTCGCTCCAACCGATAACTAATCGCACTCTTATCTAGGTTTACAATAGCAATGGGTTGTTTGAGTGGAATCTGGTGCTCATAAGGCAATGGGTAGAGAAACGAATAGAAGAAGACGCCACCAAATACCGTTAACACGACCACCGCATTACGGCTTAAAGCACGCCATTCAAGCAGGATCAGCTTTAGCATTGAATTTCCTCCGTTTCTGAGCTGTTTGAGCCAAGACGTTTGGGAGCAAGCCAGCATACCAATACCAAGGGAATAAGATACCAGAGCAACGAAAGAAGTGTCGGTAGAGAGTGCCATGAAGAAAGCCCATAATTGACTTGTTGAACTTGCACTTCAATGTAGTGACTTATTGGTAGAATATCGCGCCACAAGGTTGCCAATGTCCCCATGTTAGTGGCTGGGAACGTCACCCCCATAAAAGCAAAACTTGGCGCAGTATAGGCGGCAGCAAAGCTTAAACTGCGTGCTGCATCCAAGGTAATGAGATAAAACAGCGTTCCCATCACGACGCAGGCTGCAATAGTGAGCCATTGCGCCGCAATGAGCATAATGACATGACCATGGTTGGGCCAATCAAGTGCGTAATAGAACCAATACAAATAAGCCATACCTTGTAATCCAAACCAAGGCAGGTAAGGAAC
Organism: Vibrio tritonius; assembly: GCF_001547935.1. Taxonomy (NCBI): domain Bacteria; kingdom Pseudomonadati; phylum Pseudomonadota; class Gammaproteobacteria; order Vibrionales; family Vibrionaceae; genus Vibrio; species Vibrio tritonius. Next base: position 1,963,230 of record NZ_AP014635.1, on the reverse strand, counting down.
CAGTGCTTTTAGTAACTGGATAAGCGGTGTTTGCTGCCACTGGGAATCTTGTTTTGTGTGCTCATGATAGGTGGCTAATACCATGATCACACTTGCCACGATAATAATTTGCCACAAGGCGGGAATGATTCCTGAAAGTAGAAACTGCGCGTAGTTCATATTCAAATTAAACAACGGCGTCATTTGCGTTTGGATGGGAACCGCATTTGCTAGTGCACCTAAAGCAGTTTGTTGACCGCGGGATAAGTTTTTGACCAAATCGACCTTGGCGTTGAAAGAGGCTTGCACTGCGGCAACGGCGGAATTGACCAAGCGCCCGGTTAAAATATATTGGCTGTTATAGAATGTGGTTACCGCTGGTTGGTGACCTAACGTGATGTCCCGCGAAAAATGGTAGGGAATGACGATATAAGCGTAGATCTCACTTTTAATAAGGTCGGTGCTGGCTTCATCTATTGAGGCATAATGTCGTGTCACCGCCAGTGTTGATGTGGCATCGACATCGCGAATTAAAGTTCGGGATAGCGAACTGTGGGATAAGTCGACAACGCCAATTGGTAAATCGCGCACAATCGCTGCGGAAAAGATCCACCACAAAAATGCAGCAAGCAGTAGGGGAAGCCAAATAATGCTCCACTGTAACCATTTATGATGTCTGATTAACTGCCACTGTTGTTTCCACATATTTGCTGCGTCTCATCAGATTTATGGATTTAACGTTACCGCTAGGCTCATTCCCATGCGTAATGCGCTGTTGGCTGTGATGGGGCGGGCTTCCACTTCAAAGGTTCTTAAATCGAATCCCTGAGTGGCATCAGTGGAGCGCCACGTAGCAAAATCGCCCATCACCGCAATGTGAGTCACTGTGAAATCGAGCGTTTTCTGTAAGGCTGGAACATATGCCTTGATGGTTGCGCCTTTGGGAAAGTGCTTAAGGTAATCTTCACGCACGTTAAATACCGCCCAAGTGTCTTGAGTATCAATAACGGTGACGACGGGAAAGCCTTGGGGGGCTAACTCACCGCTGTGCAGTAATACTTGAGAGACTTCGCCGTTAAACCAACTGTTGATTTTGGTATCGGCCGCATAGGCTTCAACCTCTGCAACAGCGCCAGCCGCTGCTTTGGCTTTTTCTGTTGCGGCTTGAATGGTTTCTTTGCGTGCACCTTCTTTGGCGAGTTTAAACATTTGCTCTGCCGCGCTTTCGGTGTAATTAGCCGCTTGCCATTGGGTTTGTGCTTCGTCGCGTTTTTGTTCAGATACGACACCATCTTTATAAAGGTTGTTGACCCTTAGGTAGGTTTTTTCCGCCAGTTGAGCTGCTGCTTGTGCTTTTAACCATTGGTCTTTAGCTGCTTGTACCTGTTGTTCGCGAGCGCCATTTTTGGCTTCACTTTCCAATGCACCAGCCGCCTTTTGTCCTGCGATGGCTTGTTCTAGCTTGGCTTCAATTTCAGGACTATGGATGGTAAATACCAGTTGTCCTTTTTCAAGTTGATCGCCTTTTCGCACGAACACCTGATCAATTCGACCAGCCACTTTAGAAGAGATGCTGTATTGTTGCGATTCAATTTGCCCCTGCAAACGAATAGGCTGTGGTTGATAGGCAAGATAGAAACTGTAGGTTATCCAACCGATAATCCCTATTGCGATTAGGCCAACCAGCGATAATTTTAATGACTTCATACTGTCTCCTTAGGGATGCGTTGGCGATGCTTGCGCAGTGTTGAGAAAAATCGCGCTGTGGTGATAGTGTTCAAACGAATTCATTTCACTGCTAAGGGCTAATAGGCGGGTCAGGGCAATTAAATAATTGAATCCAGCGACGGATTGTTGAGTGCGAATGCTCGCTTGATATAACTCCGCATCCACCACATCAACGGAGGTGGATAAGCCTTGACTAAAGGCGGTTTCACGCAACCGCAAATTCTCTTTAGCTAAGGCTAAACTTGATTTCAGTCCTTGAACTTCTTCAATGGCTTGTTCGGCTTCTAAATAGGTTTTTTGTACTAATACAGAGAGGTCTTGCAGGGCTTGCGCTCTAAGATAGCGCACTTGGGTTATCGCGCTACTGGCAGCTTGTAACTGGTCACCACGGCCTGTGTTTTCCGTGATTGGAATACTAACGCCAATACCCACCATCCAATCGGGTTGCAATTGGCTAGCAATAGAGTCCTCTTCATAGAGGTTGTAGTTGCCGTACAAATAGACTTGAGGAAAGTATTTTCCTTTTTCTGCTTTGGCTAAGCTTTTCGCTTGCTTCTCCTTGGCATCCAAAATGGCCAAGCCAGGATAGGTTTGCTGAGTTTGTCCATCAAATACACTGATAGGTGGTAGAGTGGTGTTAATAAACAGCTGCCCACTAGGTTCGACTAAGGTGGTTTGACCAAGAATTTTGGTGAGAGCATTTTGCGCAATATCGAGATTCTTTTGGGCCTTTTTTAAGTCTACTACCGCTTTATCCAGAGACGCATCTGCTTGCAGCCGCTCAACATGGGCTATTTGCCCTTGTTGTTCTAATTTTACAGCGTTATCTCTATGGGTCGTTAAGCCTTTAACAACGGCTTGGCGGGTTTGTACGACCTCCTTAGCAAGGACCACGCTAAAATAGTATTTTGCCAAATCTTCATAGCGAGCCAGTACTTCCATTTTAAAATGAGCACTTGCTTCTTGTTGTTTACCTTCGGCTCCTTGTTGAGCTGCAGTGATTCTTCCTCCAGTAAAAATAGGCCAGATAGCTCGTACCGATGAGGTAACAATATCCTGCTGACTGATGGTTGTAGTAAAGCCGGATAGGCTACTAAGATCGAGGTTGAGTCCTGCCAATACAGCAGCAAGGGAGGAGGAAATGTTAGACTTGGTATTGCCGAATATTTTATCCCCGGTAAGAGTTATGTTGTCATCTAAACGGGTGTAATTCGCACCAATGGAAATTTGTGGTAAGTTGAGGCTAGAGGTGGCTTCAGTTAAATGACGATAACGTTCGACATTAGCATGCTCTGCTGCGAGAGAGTTGTTTTCCCGTTGCAGCAAATCCCACGCTTGAACAAAGGAGATAGGAGCGGCGTTAGCTGAGACCACATAACAAAGCGAACACCACAGAAAGACATGGACAGTTTTGAGCATGACAATCCCAATCAGGTTTGTTTAGAGTTAATACTCTATACTATTGTTCTTCATGTCTATGAGTGCCATCTCGTTTCTTAACGCTAGCGGTAAAAAAATAAACTAAATGAGAGGCGGCAGTGATAACGTTGCGTTAGTCTCTGGAATGGGAAGGGCAATAATGCTCTGCACGCCATTCTAAGTCCTCAGTACCAAGCATATTAAAAAGCACTTCTTTTCCAGACATTTGGGGGAAAGAAAGCATTACGTGAACGTCTTCGTGAGCGTCAGAATCAACTTCGTATGCACGAATACAAGTAAAAGTGGACTGTAAATGATGAAAGAGCATGTTGCGGTTTAAACAGATCCCTAAATCGTCACGTTTCATGGCGTCCTCCTTTACGTTGTGTTAGATCAATGAGTTAAAACGTTTCACTTCCGTGTTCTATCCATAAGTATAGAAGCTCACAGGACGTTAGAATGAAAATCTTTGTGATTTGTGCCATACATAATTGAGTGCAAAATTTGATATTTTTCACTTCCGAGCTACGCCATTTGTGCATTGCAATTTGATTCATTTGTTGGATTATCCATGGCATCTAGTAAACCACAAAATAGTGAAGTGAAACTCAATTGATAGAGCTATCGCTAGACGACTATAAGATCAGCATCTAAAGTTTATCTCGAGTTTGTGGTATCACTGAGTCGTGAAGAGGAAAATGCTATTGGGAGGATTAATTGGTTTCAATTATTAAAGTATTAGTCCAATCTGCCGCCATAGTTAAGAATAAATTAATGATAAAATAATGGCTTAGAGTGACGTTATGGCTTTTGAAATTCAAAAGTGCATTATCAAAGTCTAGCCTAGAGAAATAAATTGATAAGCTAAGAATTTTTGAGCTAAATTATTGATAAAGTAGACGCTTATACTAATAGATTACGGTATAGTAGAGTCGCTCAACAAGGAGGCGCTTTTGCGCTTGATGAGCAACGACAGTGATTTATCGGCTTGATGCCGTGAGCGTGGCAAAAACATTCATCCCGGGACGATGTGATAATTATGAGTAAAGCAAGCAGTTCAATCTTACTAGAAAGTGGCACCAATGAACTTGAGATCATTGAGTTCCATCTCGAGAAGGTGTTACCAAATGGTAAGACGAAAACCTGTTACTACGGTATTAACGTTGCCAAAGTACGTGAAGTCATTAGAGTGCCTGAAACCACCGATTATCCTAATGCTCAACCTCACATGATTGGTGTGTTCTCATCCCGGGAGATACTGACGCCTTTAGTTGATTTGGCAGGGTGGCTGGGAGTGCCAGTGAGTCCTGACATCAACAAAAAATATGTGATCGTCACCGACTTCAACCGCATGACAAATGGCTTTTTAATCGACAGTATCAGTCGAATTCATCGTATTTCTTGGAATGATGTTGAGTCCCCGAGTCAATTTCTTGAAGCGGGCGAACAAGACTGTGTGGTTGCGGTTGTTCGTCAAGACGATAAGCTAATTATGATTCTGGATTTTGAGAAAATCATTGCTGACATCAACCCTGAACTCAGCATGGAAAAATACGACGTTAAAGTGGACCGTACAGTCGATCTTAACCGCAAAATGGTGGCCAAACGTAACGGGAAAACCGTTATGGTTGTGGATGATTCCGCCTTTATTCGTAGCTTGATTCAAGACACGCTAAGCTCAGCAGGTTACAACATCATTGCTTGTAAAGATGGTGGCGAGGCGTTTGAGAAATTGACCGAGATTGCTAACCATTCTAAATCGGAAGGTGTTTCCACCGATGATTTTGTTAATGCGGTCGTGACCGATGTAGAAATGCCACGCATGGACGGTATGCACTTAGTGAAGCGTCTTCGTGATAGTGAGGCGTATAAAGAGTTACCTATTGTTATGTTCTCGTCGTTAATGAGTGATGATAACCGTGAAAAAGCGTTGGCTCTGGGGGCAAATGACACGATTACCAAACCAGAGATCGGTAAGATGGTTACCTTGATGGATAAATTTGTTTTTTAACTAAAAACAATAGATTTGAACGGAGCCGAGATGGCTCCGTTTTTATTTGAGCCGTTTTTATTTTGTAGTAGGGACATACCAATCACAACTCACATAGTCGCGGCTTTGCTCTTTTAACAGCATCATAGCGCAAATATTTGGATTGCCTCTGGTAATTCCCTTAAAATATCGTTAATTATGTACTCTCATCTGTGTGGAGCTTTTATCACCATGGTCAACATATTTATTGTCGTTGTTGTATTGGTTGCTTTTTTTTACTTTGCTCAAAAATATCTTCTGAAACAAGAAAATACAGCAGAATACCAATATCGCAAAAAAGGCCCCTTGCTCAATATGTCGGAAGGCGCATTTTACAATGCACTAGTCGCTGCAGTGGGCGGGCATGGTGTGATTTTATCGAAAGTGGCCATGGGAACCGTGCTTGTTCCGCATAAAACTAAGAACAAAAAAGAGTGGTTTATTGCCAACAATCAGATTGCCAAAAGTTACTTCGATTATGTTGTGTGTGATGCTCGCACGCTTGAACCTCGAGTGATTATCGAGTTGGACAATGGGCGAGAGTTGGATAAAGGAAAAATTGATCGCCAGAAGCTCATCATGCAAGTGTGTAAATCGGCGGGGCTGCCATTAATTGGTGCGAATATTAAATACAGCTATCAGGTGGGAAAACTTCGCCGCTTGTTGGCAGCTCATATTGATTTGATTGAATCAGATAAAGAAGTACGTTTTTGCAAACGTTGTGGTAGCCCAATGGTGGTTAAAGTGGCAACTCAAGGGGAATTTAAAGGGCGACGCTTTTTTACCTGTAGCCGTCAGCCCCATTGTACCTACACCGAAAACTACAATGTTGTTTTCGATGATGAAGAGATAGATTCTTAGAGATGTGCTTCTTGTTGAGGAGATACTGTCGTTGTTGGTAACTCCTCTTTTGGAACAGAACATAAACGCACCTGATTACGACCACACTCCTTTGCGCGATATAGCTCTTTATCGGCCATACGCAACAAATCCCCAAGGTGATGACCCGGCTGATAGCTACAGATACCGACGCTCAGTGTAAGGTGAATGTGTTGATCGTTATAGACGTAAGGATTACTGGCGACTAAATGGCGAATTCTCTCACCAACGGTTTCGGCGTGGTCGACAGATTGATTAAAGAGTGTGACGCAGAATTCTTCACCACCAATACGATACAGATTATCGTCCCCAACAATTTGCATAATCAATTGACTGGTTTCAATTAAAACCTTATCACCCACGTCATGCCCATATCGATCGTTTATTGATTTGAAAAAATCCAAGTCAATAATCAATAAACTGAGCGATTCATCGTGGCGATGGCGCTCAAAATGCCCAAATGCTGTCGTCAATGCGAGCCGATTATGTGTACTTGTTAGTGCATCGCGTGAGGCTAGGCTACTTAGAGTTTGTTCTACGTCTCTGCGGTTACCTTCATAGATATGCGAAATTAGCCAAACTGTACAATAACTACTGATTAAGTTTACAAGTAAACCTGCTACAGAATGGTCGCCTACGTGAAAAACTCTGTACCCCAAAATACATAGCTGCAGTACAAAGATTGCAATTGAAGCATAAAAGCCATGCCTGCGACCTAATAATGCATACATAAGCAGTGGACATAATGTTATCCATAGAAGGTTATAGTTATCTAAGGGTAGACAGGCGTTCCCATAAGTAATGATGAGAATAATAAGATAAACAAAATTGCGTACGTTTCTTTCCGTATGCTGGTTTTTCTTTGCCAAAAAGTAGATGTGCAAAGAGTAAGCGCAAAAGACCAGATGAATTGCGCCGGTCAAAATAGAGTCCAGTTGGATCAAATAGAAAAGCGCGAGACAGGCTGATACAGCTGTTGAAAACAGACTGACTCCAGAAAGTAACGATGCTCTAATGGTGTGAGAGTGATCGAAAAGTTTTGCATCCATGCGAACTAGCCAAGTTAATGATTTTATGGTTATTGTTTATACAGTGTCATCATACCCATTTCTCACTGTTAGTACATAGGATTTTTGAATCAGATTCACAAAAAGTGATGCAGTGCTCGATTTGGGTTTATTTGCACCAAAGTAGGCAGTATGGAATAAAAAATAACCAAAATGATCGCGAAAAAGCCAATTGATTCAAAAAGTAAGAATTTGCACTTGCACGACTCTAAAACAGTCGCTAATATCCATCTCGTTCCCAAGCAGTGCGTCCGTAGCTCAGTTGGTTAGAGTATCGCCTTGACATGGCGGGGGTCGGTGGTTCGAATCCACTCGGACGCACCAAATATCTTGGAACATCACAATGTGCGTCCATAGCTCAGTTGGTTAGAGTATCGCCTTGACATGGCGGGGGTCGGTGGTTCGAGTCCACTTGGACGCACCAAAATTTAAAACAAAGCCCGCTTTTAGCGGGCTTTGTTGTTTCTAAGCATTTTTCTTCAAAGATTTATCCCATCCTGCGAATACATTACTGTGTACCCAGTCGCCTCTTGGTAAAGAGAAATCCATGGCTATTGTATTATTGTGGTTTTCGGCCATGGGTCGGGAAATGAGATGCCTTGCTGCCAATCTCGAATTTCACGGTCAGTTAAAAAGCAGCGTTTCAGGGCCTTAGTGAAGGTGGTGAGCTGAGCTTTATCACCGATGACGATTAATCTACAGCGACGGTCGCCAAATCGACCGTTGTGCTTTTCGATTTTGTCTTGCAGGATACGCTGCTCGTCTAGTGTTAACCCATGATCATCTTGTTCTAATATGGCAGAGCGCCAAGTGCCTATTTGCTCAAGTCCAATACTGCCCGCAGTCTGATTCCACAGCAAAGCATGGGAAGTGCGTGTGGCTAGCCAGAAAAAGCCTTTACTGCGATAGATTTGTTTACCTAAATAGTGATGATAAGTATCCCAAAGCCGCTGCGGATGAAAAGGGCGGTCATCTTCAATGAGCATCGTTTCCATTTGATATAGAGATGATTTTGCACTGTCTTGTACAACGACGTCTTTAAGTTCGTCAATCAGTTGCTCTACTAAGGAAAAACGATAGGTGGGTAACTGCATCAGCTCTGCAAATGCCAACTTGCCCCACGAAACCGCTAAGATGGGCACGTACGGGTTTATCTTTTGCAAAGCTTGGCCAATCTGTTGAACTTGTTCTGCGTTTAAGCGCTCGGTTTTGGTCAGGATTACATGGCTGGCAAAGAGCACCTGTTCGGCCAACAGATTGTTGATGTCTCGTTTCCCTTGTATCAGATTGGCTTGCAGATCGGTAACTAGGTTCTGACCATATGAAAAATCTTGCGCTAACATCACGCTATCCATCAGGGAGAGTACGCCCGTTAACTTGATTCGACTTTGCTGACGACAGTAATCAATCAACGGCAGTGGATGCGCGCTTCCGGAGGTTTCGATAATCAGTAGTTGCGGCGTGTGGTGCGTCAATAAGGTTGATATAGCGCCATCTAACTTCTCGATTCCCGCAGGTGTGCTAAGGCTCTCGCCAGCGATTGAAATGAGGCTGTGGTGTTTCTTGTCGACCACATCAACGTTTTCCACCAAGGTACCGTCGACATCGAACCCATTGAGTTCATTGACGATCACACCAATTGATCTATTTTGCTGATGACTTTGAATCACTAAGTTACGCAATAAGGTGGTTTTACCCGAGCCGAGAAAACCGCTTAGGATAACAACAGGAATAGGTTGTACTTCACCATTACTGTATACTTCATCAGCGTCGGGTGAGATAACGGATAAATCGCCGGATGAATTTTTTCTTATCATGGTTAGCGCCATTGTGATTAACTAGAAATGTTATAACATTACATTTTGGCAAGTTCAATCACAAAAATAGTCGGGGGATCTGGGTTGAGATATACCCAAGTAACCTCAAGATGCGGTTTCAGCGAGAATGTATTCGCTTATAGGCAAGGCACCGATTTGAATACATAGTTATTCTACGTAGAAAATCGGTAACGCAGCATAGAAGCGAATACAACTCGCCCTTTGGGAGCTCATCAACAAGCCCATTTCTGCGCTCAATGACGTTGAAAGGGAATGACCATTCCTGCCGTCATTGAGCTTGACCTGTGCTCGTTGATGAAGCTCTGAAGTCTGCATCTTGAGGTCATTTGGGTATAGAGATAGGCATCGACTGATACTGAAGTGCTATTTGGGGGGGAGGCGACTTTTGTCGCGCCAACTAAGCTTGTACTATAGGGACAATGGCAATTAACCCAGACACAGAAAGTGTGATGTTTTTGAAAGGATAAAAATGTATGGTGAAACGCTTTTCAACCCATAACATTGTAGATTCTAAACGCTTTGATTATTGGCAAGGGCTAATTGAATCAACCTATTACACGCCCACCTATAACCGTCGTTTGAGCAGTGAAGGATTTGATGGATCACTGGAAGTGAAACGTTTTGGTGGTTCATTGTTCACGCGAATCAAATCCACACCAATTGAGTATTGTGATTATCGCCCTGATCAAAATGACAATATTTTGGTTGCTCTCTCTTTTTGCCAGCGGGCAATTTTAACCCAAAATGGTCGTACTTTTGAGCAAAAGCCAGGGGACATTTTGGTGTATGACAGTGCCCAGTCATTCTCTTGCCATTTCCCAAGTGGCGATGATCAAATGGTCATGTCGATTCCACGCGGGTTGTTTTTATCGCATTTTAATCAGCCTGATAAGGTGATTAATCAGGTATTGCCAAGCCACTCATTGTTAGGCAACGTCTCGGTTTCGTTAATGCAAAGCATTTGGCAAGTTCAAGAGCAAGAGTCTGCTGTGGGTGACAAGATGATTTCATCGATGTTAACCATGTTGGATTCGGCATACGACGCGGAAAATGGCCAACCACTGTCTTTAAAAGCCAACGAGAAACTGTATAAAGTACAAAAATATTTGCTTGATAGAATTGATGATTCGTCATTAACCATTGAATCAATTGCTAAAGACAACAATATGTCGGCACGCACGCTTAATCGGTTGTTTGCTGCGGAACAAACCACCGTGATGCGTTGGTTATGGCAACAGCGTTTGAGTGCTTGTTATAAAGCGTTGCTGAGTCGCCGCTATAGTACCATCACCGAAACTGCATTTACTTTTGGTTTTTCTAACATGACGCATTTTAGTCGCTTGTTTAAAGAAACTTACGGGATTACGGCCAAGCAGCTCCTCAATAACAAGAGCCCACTTTAATCTTTGAGCATGGCGCTCACAGCAAAGCATTTGTCCTCCTCAGACTAACGGATTCATTCTCCGTGCTTCCATAATGAGTGTCGATTAAACACCGACACAATTTTGAATGTTCAGCTATGGGCTGAGTATTGAGGAGTGAATGTTTTATGGCTGATTCAGCACAAAAGAAACCGTTACGTCTGTTTTTTCCCCAATGGCAGGGTGGGGATAATCCGCCATACCATTTTGGTGCGCAATTACTCAATTGGTTAGCTCCTGATCCAACCGGGCCGGTTGAAGAAGTGAAGGTCGCTGAGCCGACATCAAAAGGGTTAAGCAATGAACAAGGGATTGTTGGACGGAAAGCATTGCTAGCGCAATTAGTGGATGCTCGTGCGAAGATCGACAAACATCAACCAGACAGCATCATCGTCATCGGTGGTGATTGCTTAGTCGATTTGGCGCCATTTGCTTATCTTAACGAACGTTACGATGGTGAATTGGCTATTTTATGGGTTGATGCACACCCAGATATCATGGGACCTGAGCAGTTTGAACATGCCCACGCACATGTGCTTGGCAACCTACTTGGCCAAGGTGATAGCGAATTTACCGCTCACGTAAAACAAACGGTTAAAGCAAGCAATGTTTGCTATGTTGGTGTGAACAATACCACAGAGTGGGAAACCCACGAAATGGAACGTTTAGGCTTGCAGAACATCTCTCCCGCTGAACTGGCTGAAAAAGGTACTCAAGCGGTCGTTGACTGGTTTAAATCCACCGGCGCTAAACATTTAGCGGTGCACCTTGATTTGGATGTGCTTGACCCAACAACTTTCCGCGGTCTGCTATTTAGCAAACCGGATGCGGAGCCAAATGAGTTTGACGGCATCGCACAAGGCCAACTTACGATGCAGCAGGTGGTAAATGTGCTGCGTGATGTAGCAAAAGTTGCTGATGTGGTTGGTTTAGGCGTAGCAGAACACCTTCCCTGGGATGCGATTGCCATGAAGAACATGCTCGCAAGTTTGCCTCTGCTTGGTGACAATTAAGTTTGACATGACCGAGCGCTCTTATCTTTGCAATATGCCTGTCAAATTTCATTTTGGTTTTCTTTTTGGGGACCTCGAATGTCTTAATGCCGCACATTTATTGCCCTTTCGGCTAATGTTATGGAGCTATTCTTGTATTAAACTACGCTCATATTGTTTAAATCGTAAACAATATGAAAAGGAGTTAAAAATGGTACAGGCTAGTGTGGGCAATTGGAGCCCTTATGAAGAACTAACAGATGAAACTCAACACGTCTTCGCTGATGGGATAGAAGGTCTGATGGGAGTCGATTACAAGCCGTTAGCCGTGGCTCATCAAATCGTCGCTGGAATGAACTACTCGTTCTTTTGTAACGCTCAAGTGACTTATCCCGGCGCTCCAAGCTACCCAGCGATTGTAAATATGTATCGTAACTTAGATGGCCATGTTGCTATTACCCATATTCAACGTATTAGCCAAATTTAGGGTGACGTTGCATTACTATCCTTTGCCGCCATTATCTGCATAGTTAAAGGCGACGATTGGTATAGCAATGCTCTCAGCTTAGTCATCAATGGTATGGAGAGTTATTGGGTTGGATAAGGACATTGAGCCACAATAGCATTGGTGACGAATTAGATATCCGTTTTACCCGCATTAGGCGCGCTCGGATTCATTGCGAATGAGTGTTGTGTGAGTGCGCCTAAGTGTTTTTATCCTATCTCTTTTGAGAGTAAGGCCGGAATGGCAGCTTTATTAGTCCGGCTGATCTTCTGCATTAACGCTATGTTTGGCGACATCACACCTTGCTCGGCAAGTTCATCGAGCATCAATAGCCATAATTTGGCTGTCATCTCCGCATCGGCTAAGGCCCGGTGAAATGTACCGTCATTTTCAATCTGCTTAAAACGCACTAAATCACCCAGCTTATGAGTTGGTGCATTGGGGATAAGGCGTCTTGCGATGAGCATCGAGCAGGCGAATGGCCCCGGATAATGCGCGTTTATCCGTTCAAATTCGGCATCCAGAAAGCGTTTATCAAATGATGCATTGTGCGCCACAAGGGGACTGTCGCCAATAAACTCGGCAAATTCTTGCATCACTTCCTTTGCTTTAGGTGCATGAGAAAGCATGGAATTGGTAATACCCGTAAAAGAAGAAATGAATGGGCTAACGGGAAAACCAGGATTCATCAACTGCTGAAAGGAGCCAACCTTAACCCCATCAACCAGTTTGACCGCGCCAATTTCAATCGCACGGTCGCCCATATTCGGGGATAATCCCGTGGTCTCAAAGTCAAGTACGACAACGGTATTAGCGGGTTGAAACATAGTCAGGTCCTAATGAAATAAGTAACTTGGCGAAGTATACGGAAATAATCTTGTGAAATCAGTGGGTATACGTTTATTTGCTGATATTGTGCTCAGAGGGGATGTGAATGACCAACCTCTTTGTATGTGCTTTTTTCCAATTCTGCTAGGAAGTTAGGAATAAACAGAGGCAATGATTGAGAAACACGATGAATACGGTAGACTCGAACAGTATTCAAATCATAAGAGGCTTTGATTGTGGCGTATCCATCTTTTTCCGATATTTTACTAAATGGTGATGATAGTCAGTGGGTGGCGATGTGTGATGGTGAAAACTACTATTCAGAAGATGACACCTTAGTTGCGCTGCGCGCACGAGCTCGTGATTTGTTAGACGATTTCCATCAGTTACGCAGTCGGGAAGGCGATGCGCGCAATGCAATCATTCGTCAATTGTTCGGTCAAGTTGGTGAACGTTTTCATATCAGTGGCCGTTTTGCGTGCGATTATGGCCACAATATTCGGGTAGGGGAAAACTTCTACATGAATACGGATGGTGTAATTTTGGATTGTGCGCCTGTGACTATCGGGGACAACTGTTTAATTGGCCCGCAAGTTGGTATTTATACCGCAGGTCATCCTCTGGATTTAACGCTGCGTAAATCGGTTGAGTTTGCCAAGCCGATTACCATAGGCGACGAGTGCTGGATTGGCGGTCATGCAACGATTAACCCAGGAGTAACCTTGGGCAATAACGTGGTGGTCGCGTCCGGCAGCGTGGTAACCAAAAGCTTTGGCGATAATGTGGTGATTGGCGGCAACCCGGCAAAATTATTGCGCCAATTAGAGGTTGAAGCCTAACTTAGACGCAAAAATGCCCAGAGAAGCGTAAACTAACCACGTTATTGACGTGCTTTTTTACGCTTTTTTTACGCGCCAAGAAAATAAGGGTTTGATAGAGTGCCGCCACTGATGAACAAGATGACGATCTCCATGACACCGACAACAATTGGTCAGCGTTGGCTCTTTACCGCAATCATTGTATCGACTGCATTAGTTTGCAGCTACGGACTTGATGTCGCATTAGAGTCGGCCGTTGCCGTGTTATTGTTATTAGAACTTGCGGTGGTGCTGGTCGCTTTTTACTGCGATGGTAAATACGCATTTATTGCGGCTATTATCGGGGCTGTGTGTTTTAATTTCTTGTTTACGATTCCGCGTTTTTCTTTGGTGATGTGGCGACAAGATGACATTATTAATCTCCTAGTGTTTATTGGTGTCGCCTTATTGACCAGCCAATTGGCGGAGCGGTATAAGCGTCAACAAGATGCGTTAAAACAAGCGCAGTTACGCAACCAGATACTCTTATCTGTCTCTCACGATTTGCGCACTCCTTTGGCGACCATTATTGGCACGTTAAGTACTTTGAAAGAGTATCAAGCGTTGCTCTCGAAAGTGGAAACCGATGAGTTGCTCGACAGCGCCACGCAAGAGAGTCATCGCCTTCATCAGTACATTGAAAACTTGTTGCAAGCGACCAAGCTGCAACACGGTGCTTTGAAAGTCAATAAGGAAGAAGAGTCGCTGTTACAGGTCGTTTCCCTCGTATTAGCACGCTTAGGCGAGCGAGCGTCGCGAGTGGTAGTGGATAACAAGCAGCCTCTGCCTATGCTGTCGTTAAGTTCTAGTTTGATCTCACAAGCGCTGTTTAATGTGGTGGATAATGCGCTGCGTTATTCTCCGCTCGACTCTATAGTGACGTTGTCACTTTATCTGGAGGGGAATGCAGTTATTTTGGATGTAAAAGACCAAGGTATTGGATTTTCACCAGAACAAGCGGAGCAAATGTTTGAGCTATTCTACTCGCAAAAAGGGCTTAAACATAACGACAGTGGTACCGGATTAGGGTTAGCGGTTGCTCGAGGTTTGATTGCAGCTCACCAAGGCTCAATTGAGGCGATTGCTCAGCAAGAGGGCAGCACATTTCGGATCACCTTACCGATTCAATCGGGAGTAACACATTGTGGCGCATAAAATTTTAGTGGTAGATGATGAGCTGCAAATTCATACCTTTATTCGTATCTCGCTGGTGGCTGAGGGATTAGAATATTGCGGCGCGCACTCTATTGCTGAAGCGATGGTTATGTTGGAGCAAGGCGGAATTGATGCCGTGGTATTGGATTTAGGTTTACCTGATGGTGATGGTATTCGTTTACTTGATCACCTAAGAAGCCAGAGCCGTATTCCGGTGTTGATCTTGACCGCCCGTGATGAAGAAGACGAAAAAATACGGTTGCTCGAAGCTGGGGCAAACGACTATCTGAGTAAGCCTTTTGGTATCAGAGAGTTAATGGTCCGCATTAAAGTGTTACTCCGGGATTTAGTTGATGAGACAAAAGGGGCAGATGAATTGCACTGTGGACGAATTCGTTTGCTGCAAAACAGTCATCAGCTTTGGCTTGATGAGCAAGAACTGGCATTAACTAAAAAGGAATTCGCCTTTTTGTGCATGTTAGCCAAACATCCGAACAAACTGATCAAACAAACCGATCTTCTAAAAAATATTTGGGGAGCCACCCACACCGAAGATACTCATTACCTGAGAGTGTTGGTTAGCCAACTACGGCGCAAGTTGCGCGACAGTGTCGATGAACAGCAGCTACTAAAAACGGAACCTGGCTTAGGTTACCGGCTGCTTACTCAGGTCTTAACCAAACAGTAATCTTTCTGCAAATCATGAACATTCACTCATATTTACGCTCTCACTCAAGGGTGGGAACCGTGCTGCATCTTTGTAGCTTTCTGATCATCATTTACAGCTTAACCATGTTAGTGCCTATGGGCGTTGCTTGGCTGTATCGCGATGGTTATATCACGCCCTTTTTCCTCACGTGTGTTGTTTCGTTAGTGATTGGTTTAATCGGTTGGAAGCTCACGAATAAAAGCGAGGATAAGTATTTACAAAAGCGCGATGGTTTTATGGTGGCCTGTCTATTTTGGCTGATTTTCTCCATCATGAGTGCAATGCCATTTTATCTCGATCGTCGTCTCGACCTCTCTTTTACCGATGCGTTATTTGAGGGGGTTTCCGGTATCACCACAACAGGGGCGTCGGTGCTAGCGAATATTGATAGCTTGCCTAAGTCGATATTGTTTTTTCGCGCGCAGCTCAATTTCCTCGGTGGTCTCGGGATCATCGTATTGGCCGTTGCCATCATGCCTTTTCTAGGGATTGGTGGTGCAAGGCTTTATCAATCTGAAATGCCGGGACCAATGAAAGAGGAAAAACTCACGCCGCGTTTGGCCGATACGGCACGCAGCATGTGGGGCTTGTACAGTTTACTTGCTGTGGTAACAACGTTGGCCTATTACTGGGCAGGTATGAACTGGTTCGATGCCATTTGTCATAGTCTATCAACGGTTTCACTGGGCGGTTTTTCTACACATGGCGATAGCTTGGGGTATTACAATAGCGTTGCCATAGAATTGGTTGGAGGCGTATTTTCTATATTCGCTGCGGTCAATTTCTCACTCTACTATGTGGCGATCATGAAACGCAGTTTGAAACCGATTTGGAGTAATTCGGAATTCAAATTCATGATGCTCATCATGGGTATTGTGGTATTGATTACTTGGTTAGAACTGATACGTACCCACACTTTTGGTTTATCAGATGCCTTTGTGCACGGTTTTTTCCAAGCCGTATCGGTTATGACCGATAATGGCTTAGGTGCTGCAGGTTTCCCGCAGTGGCCAGATGCGGTGGTGTTACTTTTAATGGGAGCCAGTTTCTTTGGTGGCTGCTTTGGTTCAACCTGTGGTGGCATTAAAGCGATGCGTTTTTTGTTATTGTTTCGCCAAGGTCGGACAGAGATACACCAGCTAGTGCGTCCTAATGCACTATTGACCACTAAAGTGGCGGGAGAGAAGGTCAATGATCGTGTAATGCGCTCAGTTTGGGGGCTGTTTTTCCTATGGATCTTTTTTACCTGCTTCTTTATTTGGGGGCTGGTCGCCATCGGGCACGATTTCAAGACGGCTTATGGTACGGTCGCGGCTTGTATAAATAACATGGGATTAGGGTGGGGAGAAACGGCTGCTGGGTTTGCTCCATTAAAAGACCCTGCTAAATGGTTAATGTGTTTAGCTATGATATTTGGCCGACTGGAAATTTTCCCCGTTCTCATCATCTTTTCTAAGGCATTTTGGCGCTATTAACTCAGTATGGCTCTGACATAGCGGAATTTTGTAAGTTTACGATTCTCACGATAACGGCCTCGTCGCTATGATACTTATCAAACGACGAATCCTTTACTAACGACGTCAGAGAGTTAGAAGGTAGACCCGCAAAGGGTTGGCTATTTATCAGTGAGCAAAATGATAATAATCGGCACCAAAGAGTGTCATGCCACTGAGCTAAGCAAAATGGAGCTAAGATTCTTCTTAGCTCCATTTTTTTGATATTTATTTGTGATGTGAATGCTCAATGAGTTAATGATAATGGCAGGTTTTTGTGTACATAACCTCTGTGAAATTAATGTCTAACTTTGTCAATTTGGAGATTGAAACTTTACGTCAAAGAGGTAATCTGAAACTAACCTGCCATAAAAGAGCAGAGTCAAAACAGATGTACACAACACAAAAACAGGGAAGAAATGATGCGCATGAAAACAGGTAATGGCAAGTTTTATGCCTGGGGATTAGGATTAGGCACTTTAGTAGGATGGTCGATGGGAAACATGGCACTAGGCTTGATATTCGGCACTCTATTAGGGCTTGGAGTGGATCAAATTAAATCAATCAACATACATTAATCTGAGTAAGATAGTTCGCCCCCCATAAAAACGGAAAAGGAGAGCTTATTGTGGATGTAGTACACATTATTTTTGCGCAAGATAACCATGTATTACTTGGTTATCGGGAGAATACTCGTCATCTAAGTGATTTATGGGGGCTGCCGTTCGGTAGAGTTGAACCCAATGAGTCTCCGGCTCAAGCGGCCATTCGAGAAGCAAAAGAAGAAGTCGGCGTTGAAGTCACATCGTTATCACTGATTTGCGATATCTTTGATGAAAATGACGGTTTGTGCCATTACGTGTTCTATTGCCATGAGTGGCAAGGTGAATTACATAACGCTGAGCCTCATTTGTGCAGAGAGATACGTTGGTACCCATTCGATACTCTGCCAAGTAATTGTACCAGCGTAACTTATCCAGCGATAAACCATTTTGTTGAATTGCAGAGTACTTCAACTCACTAGAGCAGAGGTTACTCATTACGCATCATGGTTTTTGTCGGTCGTTCTCGTTCAATCGTTTGGGTGAGATCTGCCATATCATTTAAGCACCTTATCTGTAGGCAATTCGCTTAATGATCTGGTAATGATTCTCAACTAAAAAGAAAATGTCCAAAATTGAAGCTGGTTTTTAACGCATAATTATGAGCATAATGCGCATACACAATGGTTAAGGGATACGTTTCATATAGGGATAGATGAGTGGTCGCTTTATTTGCCAAGTGCAGTTTAGGAGCGTTGGCTGTATTGCTGATTGCGTTATTGTCGAAGAGTAAGAGTTTCTATATTTCAGGTTTGGTGCCACTGTTTCCTACCTTCGCGTTGATTGCTCACTACATTGTTGGTTCTGAGCGAACAATGGAAGAATTACGGTCAACAGTCTTATTCGGGCTCTATTCTCTGCTTCCTTACGCGGCATATTTGGTCGCTGTTTATTATTTTAGCTATCGCTACAACTTGATGTGGACATTGACTTTAGCAACGTTAGTGTGGGGCGCCTTTGCCGCGGTTCTTTTGGTAGGTTGGACTAAATGGTATGCGGTGGCTCTATGACATTTTTGAGTGTACCGAGAATGGTACATCTTTCTGCCGACAGAAATAAGGATATTTCCATGCATAAGGTGTTTGTCTTTGGGACATTAAAAGAAGGTTTTCCGAACTTTGCCATCAATAAAGGTGTGCGTTACCCGGGAAACTTTCAAACGAAGAATCGTTACCCTCTTTATTTGGTAGGGGAACGTTATTCACCTTGGTTGATTTTAAATCGCGGCTTCGGCCATCAGGTTCAGGGACAAGTTTTTCTTGTTGATGATGGCGTATTAGGTGAGATGGATGTGCTCGAACGCATTGATGTCGCTGATGGTTATCGTCGTGTTGAACTGACGGTCATTGAACAAGTGACGGGTGAGGAGCTAGAAGTGTATGCTTACGGCAAGCCACTTGAACAATTATATGGAGCGCATATTCAACAAGAGATACAAGGGGATTACACTCTTGCTCATTCTGCTCTTTATCGCTCTAGACAAGCAGTAGCATAGCTTGTTAAATCAGAGATAAACAAGCCATGCTATCGTAAATTACGGTTATTCGTAAGCCAGTTGCGTGAGCATGGTTTCAAACGATACTGGTTTGCTAAACAAGTATCCTTGAATAAAATCGACATCACTTGAACGTAGAATCGCGAGTTGTTCGGGTAACTCTACACCTTCAGCAATCACTTTACTGTTAATGGTGTGCGCCATCTTAGTAACAGCAGAAACGATGCTTTGGTCCTTTTCATTATTGCAGATATCGTCAACGTAAGTTTTGTCGATTTTAATGAAATCGACACTTAAGTTCTTAAGAACAGAAATGGATGAAAAGCCAGTTCCAAAATCATCTACTGAAATCATGATACCTTTATTTTTTAGGCGTTTGATCACATTGCTCAGTCGAGCCAAATTAGAAATCATCGCGGTTTCCGTAATTTCTAAATGAATATTTTGAGTAATGATAGAATATTGATGAATGAGAAAATCAAGATAATTAATAAAATCATCATGCTCAAATTCTATGGCGGAAACGTTTATCGATATCGCGACCTGAGGATGGCGTTGATTCACTCTATTAAGAGCCATCAACGACATTTTCATGATTAACTTACCCAGATCTGTGATCAAGCCGTTTTCTTCTGCTATTGCAATAAATTCGTCTGGGGCAATAGGCTCTCCCGCGACTTTCCAACGTACGAGAGCTTCAAAGCTATGGATGCGTTGTGTCTTTATATCAACAATCGGTTGATAATTCATGAAAAAAGTCTGGTTTTCAATGGCTTTGAGCATTTCTGATCTTAAATATTCTTTGCGTTCATATTGATCTTGAATATCTTGATCGAATGCTCGAACACGAATATGGTTTTTCTTTCCATCGCTCATCGCCAATTGCGCGTTTTTAATTGCTCTCAATATTGGCATTGGTTCACTGCCGTCAAAATAACCAATGTGAAAGGTGAGAGATACGCGAATATTATTATGCTGAATTGGCTCAGAAAGTTTCTCTCTTACTAAATCAATATACTCATTTACGGTATAGGTCGATTGAGTTGAAAGATAAATAATAAACTCATCGTTGCCCCAACGAGCAGAAACTGAACCGTAATATTTATCTATGTTAGTTAATCGCTTACCAATAAGAGTTAATACTAAGTCGCCAAATTCATGGCCGTAATTATCGTTAATAATATGAAAGGCTTCCAAATTAATATGGATAAAAGTTTCGATATTATTTTGTTGTTCAAAAGCTTGATCTTGAACCATTTCAACTTTAGTTGTGAAGCTAGTCCGGTTATATAATCCGGTGAGCATATCTTTCTGTTCAAGGGTTAAAATCTTTGCCGTTCGTTTTTCTACTTCACTTTCTAAGTTAGCAACCAAGCTCTCGACATGAAGCTGGCTACGAATCGAGTTGATGATAAAGGTTGAGCTACGTACTGCGCTAAGGCAAAGCGCAATGGCATAGCCAATCCCCATGATGCCAATCGCTTTTTCATCCGGTCCCATTCCCATTAGCACTAAACAGAAGGGAATCACCGTAATAGTCGTAAAGGCGATTGAAGAGCGTAAATCAGCGGACAGCAAGCTGGCACTACCGCCAGACATGCCACAAAAGATGATAAGTGCAACCATCTCTTGCTTTATCGTAAAGTTCTGGTGGAACAGATAGGGGTAACTGGCCCAAACAACACCTGCGAGGACCACACCAAAAAAATGGAAATCTAACTTATGAGGATTGGTCGAACTAATACCGTAATGAAAAAAGAGCCGTAACGCTGAGACGGCGTAGATAGAGAACATCCAAAAAAGTTTGTCTGTGCTGATGCCGTCATAGATCCCACTAATCACCAAAATGGTGGAGATACCTATGTTTACTGAAACTAAAAAAGGCAAGTTCGCTGAAAACACTTTCAGACGTTCAGTCTTGTACATTTAAGGACCTGTGCATGATATATCTTAAGCATTCAATAAAGAATTCAAAACTAATTCTTGACCGATTAGTTAGAGCATTTTAATAAGCGTTAATCGACCAAATTGTTTTGAATAAAAGTGCAATGAGATTCTTATTCCGACACCAGTCGATAGAGTCATTGCAATGAGTTCACTAAAAAATAAAATCTTTCTTTGAACTTTATTGTAAAAAAGTGCAAAGAAAGATTCGCATGGAGATAATAGTGAATTTAAGTAAAAACTAATGCTAACTTTACCACTTATTGATTGGTAAATAAAATATAAAGTTAATAGCATTGCAATTTGCTGAGTATAAATGAATCAGCTTAAGTGTTGGAAACGATCCCATAAATTCAATAAAAAAGGGAAGTAATACTTCCCTTAACTCTTTAACCGTGTCGTGAGGTCATTTGGGTATATCTATATAAAACTTAGTAGATGCTGTTTTACCTCGTCTGTGGCAAACGCATTCGCGACGCTGGTTTTGTAAATTGCCGCGTAATCTTCGAAAGTCAGCTCAAATTGCTCAAACACCTTACGGACTTCGTCTGTCATTGTGGTATTAGAAACCGTGCGGTTGTCGGTATTGATTGTGATAAGAATACTATCTTTATAGAACGCTTTAATTGGATGACTACTTAAGTTATCCACTGCTTTGGTTTGTACGTTACTGCTTGGGCACGTTTCTAATGTAATAGACTCTTGCTTCACCAACTGATACGCATCGGCGTGGTTCTTAATATGAATACCATGTCCAACACGCTCAGCACCTAAGAGGCTCACGGCGTCATAGACATTCTGTCCGCAACCTTGTTCGCCAGCATGAATGGTGACTCGATAACCTTTTTCAATCGCGTATTGCGCATATGGAATGAATTCATGGCAAAAACCGTCCGCTTCACCACCGGCTAAGTCGAAAGCAACCACTCCGTCATTGAGATATTTTGCACCGGCATCAAGAACCGACTTAATGGTTTCTTTTGGCATGTGACGCAAAATAGAGAGAATGTAGTTACCCTTGATGTCGTACATTTCTTCTGCACGTTTCATGCCTTTCACTGCACTGCTGATTACTTGGTCAAGTGTCAGCCCTTGATTGAGGTGTAACATTGGGCCATAGCGCATTTCAAGGTATTTGACGTTCTCTTTTGCGGCATCTTCAAATACTTCAAATGAGATACGTTCTATCGCTTCCGCTGTTTGCATTACGGAAAGGGGTAATTCGAAACGTAATAGATACTCGCCAAGGTTTGGGCAAGTCTCAGGAGCAATCATTAAAGAGCGAATGGTTTCGATATCGTCACTTGGTAGAGTGATATTTTGTTCTCGAGCCAAATCAATGATGGTTTCAGGACGTACGCTACCGTCTAAATGACAATGGAGGTCTATTTTTGGAAGGTTGTGATAGTTCATCAGTCTCTACCTTTACAAAATGAGGACATAAAGTTACAGACTTCATAATCAAGAGTTGAGGCTCTTGGTAGAAACTCCCAAACCTTATTATTGGGATTATACGAAGTAAATTCGCGCGAGCTTATCACTATGGCGAATGAGTTACAACTGATAGGAGGGCTTAGAGGTCTATATGGGACTGGCTAATTGGTAATTATAGCTAACGCATCTTTATGATAACTAAGTAAATAGTGGCTGATATTTGTCTCATTAGAGCGACATTGGTAAAAATAGTTGGTTGTGAACTTAATTTCACTTTTCTCAAGTGGAAAAATTGTGTCTACTCTTCTGTCTTTATGGCGTAATAATATTGATTTAAAAAGGATATTCTTGTGAATCTTGTATTAGATTTTTTTAATGCATTTGATTAGTATATCTACTCTAAATTAAATATGCCCATCCATTTTTGTAGTGAATGGTAGTCGAATTGCAAATGGACTAGTTCACGGAACTTAATTACAGTAAAGGCAATAAAAGATGTTCTCAGGTGTGGTTCAATCGTTAGGTAAAGTGTTGACTAGTGCGGAAAAAGACTCGTCTAGAGAAATTTCGTTGCGTTGCCATCATGACTTCTACTTACAGGTAGCGGCAGGTCAGTGGGTTTGTGTGGATGGGGGTCGCTTTTGCGTCACTCAGTGCCAAGCTAATGATGTTTTGGTATTACAAGCGGAACGATATCAAGAGAATGACATCGGACTTATTTCGGTGCAACCTGGGGCTTTTGTTCATCTCACCTGTGCAGATCAGCAGTCTAAGGATCGTTATGGCCATCGGTTGACCGGGAATATCGACTTTAAAGCCCAAATAAATGATGTAGATATGCGAGATCAGCAGCGAGTTTACCAATTGTCGTTTCCTAACATGTGGCATCGTTATCTGGTGGTTGGCTGTCGGGTCGCGTTAAACGGTGCCAGTGTATCTGTTTTAGAGGTGGACCAAGAGCAAAATGTCTTTACCGTTTCTTTGGCTAATACTGCATCTCAAATGAGTGTTTTTGGACAGAAGTTTGTTGGCGATTGGCTTAATGTGGAAATAGAGCGGGGCAGTCAGAAAGTGATTGAAACACTGCGCAGTTCCTTAAGTGATACGCTGGGAGACCTATACCCTGCCATTGATAGCCTGTTGGCTTTACAGGGCCTTGATTTCGACTTTCTTGGCGCTAGGGCAAAAGCAAAAGCGCTTGATGAGATAGAGCATGGCTAGGCTCTCTTCGGTTTTCATTACTCCCGCGACTGTTTTAGATTTGGATGCGTTTTATCGATACGCACAGCAACAGTTTGACACCAATGGCATGGGTAATACGCCACTATTTATGCCAGATGCGCCGGGGACATCGGTTTGGGGAGAGTCATTGAAACAGGCTTATAAACAAGGCCTTACTGCTGCTCAAAATCAACCAACATGGCGTCGTCTATGGTTAGCGAGAAACGAGCAAAAAGAGATTATTGGTGATGTGAGTTTACGCCGCGACGAATTTGATGATGATAACGACCGAGTGTGGTTAGGGATTGGGGTTGCTCATTGCTATCGTGGCCATGGGCTTGGTGAGCAGTTACTTTCTATGGTATTAGATGTCGCTAAACAAAATCAGCGCATTAATTGGGTCGACCTCAAAGTACTCGATACCAATCTGCCAGCAATTCAACTCTACCGCAAATTGGGTTTCGTGGAAGTTAGTTATATCCCAGAACGATATCAAGTCGATAATGAACCCGTAGGGGAGTTTATGATGAGTTACCAAGTGGCTTAACTCCTTCTGCACTCGAGCTTCACTTGTAAACTTTCCCTCTTGCGTTTTTTTGTCTGCCATTATCAATGGTTGTAAGGAACTTGCAGCAGTTATCCACCACTTAGTCTGGAGTGGAGTTATCAACATGGATAAATATTGCGATGCAAACCGTCACGACATTTCAACCTTCTTCTACTGATATAGGCAAGCTTTATCAGGGACTGATGTCCCTGCATGAGCAACAATTCCCCAATCTTAAAGAGCAAAACGTTGCGTGTTTTTTACACGATGATAGCGAGCGCGTGGTTGGAGGTGTTTGCGGTTCCATGTTAGCAACCAGCCTTTATATTCAATATTTATGGATTGAACCTCATCTGCGGGGTATGGGCTGGGGGCGAGCACTTATGTTGCACCTTGAAACAACGGTCAAAGAGAAAGGGATAACGCACCTTTTCGTTGATACGTTTGTCGGACAAGCGCCGAATTTTTATATCTTACTGGGCTTTAATGAAACGGGGCGTTTACGTCATTTCCCCGTGCTTGGCAGTGAGAGAATCTATTTTTCTAAAACGTTGTCGACAGAGCTTAAAAAGTAAAGGCGTTGTTGGCTTCCGACACAACGCCTTTGATCACTCGATGTTAGCGGTAAGACTCTCCGCACAAGATTATTGTAAGTTATCTTCTACTGTTGGCAGCGCGGCGATCAGCGTTTGTGCCAGATCAGGTAACACGTCTTGTAATTTATGGAAGTAACGTAATGCGATTTCGTCAGAAGCATCGACACCAATACCATACTGGAACATTAATCCGGTCGCATATATAGCTTTGGGGTTACCTAGATCGGCGGCTTGTTTTATATATGCAAAGGCTAAGTTTTCATTCGGTGTGACAAAATCGTATTGCGTCCAGTCCTGAAAAAGGTGTTGAGCAAATTCTTTCGGTAAATAGTGAAAGCCCACTTCAAATAGCGCGTTGGGTTGTTTTAGCTCAACCGCTTTAAGCATATATTGCCAAGCAATATGGTCACCTTTGGTTTGAGGCTGATTTCCATCAGCAGTACGATAGATTGAAATAAGAAGCTGAATTGAATCGATATTATTGTTTTCAGCGGCTTGAGTTAACCAGTTTAATGTTTGTTCTTTTGCGTTACACTGATGGTAAAAGAGTCCCAAGGCGTATTGGGCCACTCCATCATTGTTTTTTGCTTTAGCCATTAACTGGTCGACATCACTCAAGTAATTATCTTGCCCGCAGCGCATGTATGTCAGAGAGCCGTGTGTAAAACGTTGGATTGGAGCTTGACCGTTGAACAAATGATTCAGTGGTTGACCGTTTTTATCAAGATACCTAATTTCAACTAACTCTCCAGAGTGCGCCTCATAGTGTTTTTCTGCCGAGGCTGGTAAGCCCATGGAATAGGTAAGTTCATAAATCAGTTTGCCTGTTTCAGCTGACCACTTTTTATGTGGACCGTTTTTCTTATCCTGTAAATAGGCTATTGTTTCTGTTTGTTTGCCTTGAGGTGAAAAGCGTTTTTGTTCAGTAAGATGCCCATGCTCATATATTGCGAGTTCTTTTGTTTGACCATTTTGATACCAGCTCTGCATTTTTCCATGACGCAGTCCTCGCTCGTCGTATATTTCCTCAATCGAACGATTGCCATTGCTGAACCAAGTTTCATGGCTTAGGGGATAAGTTCCATACGCGTATTTGGCAAATCTATCGCGGTTAATTAACTTACCTTGCACGTTATAGCGCAATGAAATGGTTTGTTTGTTATTTAGTTGGTATAGGCTTTCTGGTTGACCATTAGCATGAAAGGTTTCTCGGCGCATCATAACGCCGTTATCATACTGAATAACTGTTTTTACTAAGCCATTATCAAAGTAATCGATGTATTTACCGTCGAAATCGCCTTTTTTGAATGTATGGCTACGAGATAAATTTCCTTCGGCGTTGTAATGAAGGCATTCTCCATCGGCATGTTCGTCATGAATAAAGTTCACATTACTTTCAATATTGCCGTTCGCATGGTAGGTCAAAACGGAGCCGTTAAGCTGCCCATCTAAGTAGCGTGCGGTTTGATGAATTTGCCCCGTTTTATAATAGCGATGCTCAGTGCCATTTTTCTTGCCTTGTTGATTGAAATGAGACACTTGGCGTAATGAGCCATTAGGGAAAAACAATGATAATTCATCAACAAACTCACTGTTTTTTAATGATGACTCGGCGGTAAAACCTTGCAAGGCGATACGATCACTCAATTTCCCTTTTTCGACAAAGTAGCCAGTCACTTGCCAAAGTTGGCGCTCTTGATCAAAAAGTAGAGGCGTGCGTATCCCGATAGTCGCTTGACGTAGATTTGATGGTTCTAGGTGAGCATTGAGCCAAATAACGTGTTTATCTGCGACGTATTGTTTACCACACAATGCTTCATTGCACGGTAGGATATTGCTTATCCACTCATCGGTACTCATTGGGCACCCTTGGGTCTGAATATAAAAATATTCATTGTTTAATGCCCGCTGCCAGAGTTCTTCAACGTATTGATGATAAGCAACGCTCTCTTTTTTCAATGAGTTAGCGTTCATGAGTAACGTTTGATTGTTACATTCCGATGCCGTAACAAAAGTCAATTGCTCAGCCTCAGCATTTGGCTGCTTTTGCTGAATTGAATCGATATCTGACATTTGGCTGATAAAGGCATGGGAGGGGGGCGAGTGAACCTCTACACCTAAGGCGCTGAAGCTGATTATTCCTAGCAAGAGCAGCGGAGAATGAATGATTTTCATGATGTTGTACCTAGCGTGACGTTGTCTCGGACTATACCGATGTCACAGTAAACAACAATTATACCTAAGGAGGATAAAGTTTGATCTTGCACCAGAATTTGAGAAAACAACTGATAATTATTCCATTTAAAGAAACAGAACGCTGGTAGTTAACGCACGTTATTGTTAGCTTGTTATAAACGGTGACAAGTGATGGCTCTTTAATAGAGATAGCCAAATAATCTCAAGATGTTGTTTCAAAGAGAATGTATTTGATCTCAGGCGAAGCTCTAATTTGAATACATAGAAGCAGCGCTAGTGTGAAGGAGTGTTATGAATCAATTTTCAAGCTCTCGTTTGGCAATGAGGCAAGTTGAAGTTCAAGATTGGGATTTTTTCCATGAACTTCATGTTAACCCGATTGTGATTGCCAAATGTTTCGATCCCATGCCTACTGATGAGATTGAAGCACGCTTTGAGCGACGCTGTCAGCCGTGGACAACGCAGAGCCGTGATTGGCTTACACTCGTTGTGTTTGAAATCGCAACTGGGGAGCCAGTTGGAATAACCGGATTTTGTTACAAAGATGGTGTAGCTGAAATAGGCTATCTCTTTCTACCCAAATTTTTTGGGTTTGGTTACGGTTCGGAGAGTTTGATGGCCTTGCTTGAGTGGAGCAGTATCGAACTCGGTATTCATGAATTTGAAGCGGTTGTTACCGAAGGTAATGTTGCTTCTGAATCAGTATTGCGTAAGTGCGGTTTTCAGTTAGCTGAAGTAGTACCACAGAATTACTCGATCTGCGGAAAAGTGTATACCCAAATGACCTCAAGATGCAGACTTCAGAGCTTCATCAACGAGCACAGGTCAAGCTCAATGACGGCAGGAATGGTCATTCCCTTTCAACGTCATTGGGCGCAGAAATGGGCTTGTTGATGAGCTCCCAAAGGGCGAGTTGTATTCGCTTCTATGCTGCGTTACCGATTTTCTACGTAGAATAACTATGTATTCAAATCGGTGCCTTGCCTATAAGCGAATACATTCTCGCTGAAACCGCATCTTGAGGTTACTTGGGTATATATGATGATCATATCTATCGATTGGCAAAAATAGATTGAACATGTTTTTTGTATGGGAATAAATAATACATTAGTAAGTGTAAGGATATATTGTTACTGATCGTTTAGGCATTATTTTATGTGTCTCATTATTGTATTCTCATATTTAAGACGACGTGTTTTTTCTATTTGTGGGATGATGTATCTGTTGTCCATTCCCATTTTAAATAACTGATGTATTTATCCGTAATAAGTGATAGAAAAATGAATAATAAACAACGTGGTACAATTTATTTAGCGATTATGGCCGTGGTTATCATGTCATTTGTCTACGGCTTAAACATATTTAGTGACAGTGAATCAACCGCTTATGTGGCCCCTCTTCCTATTGATATGGTGTTAGACTCGGGGCGTATTCCAACAGAAAAGCTCGCAGCAGCCATGAGCACAGATTGATGCTCTCAATAGCTTTGGCTTTTCTTTCTTTATTTACTTTTAAGAGAATCTTCACATTTTTTAGTAAAGTGACTAGATGTTTTAGATTTAGAGGATAATCTAAACCAAGAACAGATTGTTACCTTAAGTGGGCGAGACTGTGTATACAATGAACCGCTAAATTGCCGGAGTTGTGTGCTACAGAATCGCCTTTTTGCGTTTTTGGCGTAATAAAATCGTAGATAGAGAAAGAAAAGATAAAGATGGTGACGTTAAAAGACCCGAAAGTCGTCCAGATATTAAATAATAACGTTGTTAGCGCTGTCGCTAGTGACGGGATGGAAGTGATTTTAACCGGAAAAGGGTTAGGGTTTGCTGTTCGCACCGGTAGTGAAGTGGATCTTAACAAAGTAGAAAAAGTGTTCTGCCTGCAAGCAGGAGATGCGGTTTCGGAACGATTGAAAACGTTAATTGAAAGCTTGCCGCTCAGCATAGTTCAAATGACCAGTGATATCATTGAACGAGCTAAAGAAACACTCTCTACTGACTTTAATGATAGCCTTTTCATTGCGTTAGCCGACCATTTAGATTGTGCAGTTAAGCGAGCTGAACAGGGGATTGAGATTAAAAATCCACTGGATTGGGAAGTAAAAAACTATTATAAACGCGAGTATCAGTTTGCTTGCGAGATGATAGAACATATTTTAGTTCGTTATAATACCTTGTTACCTAAAAATGAAGCATGTAACGTTGCGCTTCACATTATTAATGCGTTGGATAGACAACATATTAGTGATGTTAAGGAAGTCACTAAAATTGTTTTTCAAATTCAGAGCATAGTGAAGTATTACTTTAAAATCAAAGTGGATGAAGAAACCACAAATTACCAAAGGTTTATTACCCATTTGAAGTTTTTTGCGCAACGCGTTCACAATAAAGAAGTGATTAATAATCACGACAGTGAATTTGTTGACATTATTCATAAAAAACACACGAAGACATTTGCTTGTGTAGGGATTATTGCTGAGTTTATGGAAAAGAACTATGGGCACAAGATGAGTGATTCTGAAAAACTTTACCTTGTGATTCATATTGGCAATGTCGTAGGTGAAAACGAATTCGCTCGCGGCCTTTGATATGAGATATCTCAATGAGATTAAGATAAGGAGAACATCTACCTATTACGTTTATATGATTTTGTAATCCAATCGGCTTGTTACTGTTAAATCAGGCAAACACCAGAGGGATCCCAATGGCGATTTATCGTCAGGACAAATTTCTTTCTGGAGAAGATGATGAATACATCAACCTTAGCGCGTCAAATCGTGGAACACGTTGGCGGCGCAGACAATATCACATTCCTTTTTCACTGCATTACGCGTTTACGCTTTAATCTAAACGATCTTTCCGCAGTTGACCAAGAATCCATTCTTCAACTTGACGGAGTCTTTGGTGTTAATGTCTCAGGCGATCAATTTCAGGTTATCATCGGTAACCAAGTTGATGATGTTTGCGATGAAATTCTAAGTTCAATTCCCCGTTTAAAAGAAGCCTATGATGCTAAAATAGGTTCCCCACAAGCAGAACAAAAGAAAAGCGAAAAGAATCTCTTGGCTCGTTTGATGGAGACCATTAGTGGTATTTTTTCACCTATTATTCCGGCAATTGCTGGCGCAGGTATTCTTAAAGGGATTTTGGCGCTGCTGCTTACCTTTGAGGTGATGGATAAATCCGGAGCCAATTATCAAATCTTGTATGCCATCAGCGATGGCGTCTTTTATCTCTTGCCTTTGGTGTTAGCGTATAGCTGTGCAACACGCTTCAAGTGTAACCCATATGTCGCAGTAGCGATGGCTGCGGTGTTATTCCACCCATCCATCACTGGGCTATTTCAGCAGAGTTTGAAATCTGGCGATGCGCTTAGTTTCTTTGGCTTACCAATTACTCCCGCATCCTATGCTTCTTCAGTGGTACCGATTATTTTAGCTATTTGGTTGATGTCCTTTGTGGAGCGATTTATCGATCGTTTTATGCCTGGGCCGTTGAAGACCATGTTCGTTCCTCTGTTTACTTTGATCATTGTGACCCCGATTACGCTAAGTGCTTTAGGTCCAATAGGACTGTTCCTAGGTAATGGTTTAACAGGTGGCGTCACTTGGCTACTTAGTCACCTTGGTGGTGTTGCGGGCTTAATCATCGGCGGAACCATGTCGTTGATTATTATTACCGGTATGCATTACACCTTGGTGCCTGTGATGGTCAATAACGTCAGCACTATGGGGTACGACCCAATTAAGATCCTGTTCTTTGTTGCCAACTTAGGCCAAGCCGGTGCTGCGTTTGGTGTTTTCTTGCGTAGCCGTGATAAGAAACTGAAATCATTAGCATTGTCTACAAGTTTTTCTGCTGCAATGGGGATTACAGAACCTGCGATGTATGGTGTGAACATGCGCCTTAAAAAGCCGTTTCTTGCTGCATTGATTGGTGGTGGTTTAGGTGGTGCATTAGCCGTGAGTTTTGGTGTTAAAGCGTATGCATTCACCATGAGTGGCTTACCCGGTATTCCGGCTTTGGCTGGTCCTACCTTCCTTTATGCGATGGCCAGTTTGTTGGTGAGTTTTGTGGTGGCAGCCGCCGTGACTGTGGTCCTTGGCTTTGAAGAACCTAATGCTCAATCAACAAGTAAGACATCACCAACCAGTAAACCTGCGGAATTAAATAAACAAGCAACAGCTTCGTCTATTGCAAACTCGCTACCAGCGGTAAATGAAGAAATTCACGCGCCAGTTCAAGGCCTGTTAGTGAAACTATCAGAAGTGAGTGATCCTGTGTTTGCCTCCGAAACCTTTGGTAAAGGGATTGCAATTAAGCCTGAATCGAGCACGGTGGTATCTCCAGTCAATGGTGTCATTAATTCCATTTTCCCAACCAAACACGCCATTGCGATTACTAGCGATGCGGGCGCTGAAATTCTTATCCATGTCGGTATCGATACCGTTAAATTGAACGGTAAATATTTCGCATGTGATTTGGCTGAAGGTGAACATGTTCAAGTTGGACAGTCACTGATTGAGTTTGATTATCAGGCCATTGAGAAAGAGGGCATTGATAACAGCGTGATTATGGTGGTCACCAACAGTGACGATTTTAAGCAGGTCGATGTTTGTGACGAAGGGCATGCAGAGCCCAAATTTAATGTGATTAAGCTCAACGCGCAGTTGGCTTAGTTCTCTTTCCTGTTCAAAGACGACTGATGAATAGGCGTTTCATTTTTAAAGGATAATATCATGAAAGAATTCAATGCATTTCCTGAGCATTTCATGTGGGGTGGCGCGACCGCAGCAAACCAAATTGAAGGCGGTAGTGACGAAGGCGGTAAAGGGCTTTCGGCTTCAGATGTGTATCTTTTTGACCCTAATACTCCGAAAGAACATTGGTCTGATCAATGGTTTATGATGACTCATGCGCAAGTGAAAGAAGCGCAAGACCCACAATCCAAACGTTTTTATCCTAAACGCTTTGGTATTGATTTCTACCACCGCTATGAAGAAGACATCGCACTGTTTGCTGAAATGGGCTTTAAGTGTTTTCGTATGTCTCTGGCGTGGACCCGTATTTTCCCTAATGGTGATGAACTGGAACCAAATGAAGAAGGTTTGGCGTTTTACGACCGTGTATTTGACTGTTTGATCAAACACAACATCACTCCGATTGTGTCACTGTCACATTACGAAATGCCATTGCATTTAATCACAGAGTACGAAGGCTGGACCGACCGCCGAGTGGTTGATTTCTATTTACGCTTTGCGACAACGGTGTTCAAACGCTATCGCACAAAGGTTAAATATTGGATGACCTTCAATGAAATCAACTGTGTTAAACACCACCCTTACGTGAGTGTTGGCATTATTGAAGAAGATTATGAACATCTAGAACAAGGTAAATACCAAGGGGCGCACCATCAATTTGTTGCTAGTGCATTAGCGACCAAAGCATGCCATAAGATCATCCCTGGCTCACAAGTGGGCTGTATGATCAGCTACCAGATGCTTTACCCTTATTCTTGTCATCCCGATGATGTACAAGCCTGTTTAGAACAACAGCGTGTTTCGTTGTTCTTCTCTGACGTTCAAGCGACTGGGCGTTATCCGGCTTATGCAGACCGTCTATTTAAAGAGAAAGGCGTGGTACTGAAAAAAGAAGTGGGTGATGATGAAATTTTGGCGCAGTATCCGGTCGATTTCGTCTCATTTAGCTACTACATGTCGAGCACAGTAAGTGCTCATCCAGAAAATCTGGAAGGGGCACAAGGTAACCTCATTACGGGCGGAATTAAAAATCCTTACTTGCCAAGCAGCGATTGGGGGTGGCAGATTGACCCGAAAGGTTTGCGTTTAGCGCTAAACCAGTTGTACGAGCGCTATCATAAACCATTATTCATTGCGGAAAATGGTTTAGGTACTGGTGACACGGTGAATCCAGACGGTTCTATCGACGATGATTACCGTATCGACTATTTGCGCCAACACATCGAACAGATGAAAGAAGCGATTGCCGATGGGGTCGACCTGTTTGGTTACACTTGGTGGGGACCAATCGATATCATCAGTGCCAGCACCAACCAAATCACCAAGCGTTATGGTTTTATCCATGTCGATCAAGATGACTGTGGTCAAGGTACTCGTAATCGTAGCCGTAAGAAGAGCTTCTTCTGGTATAAAAAAGTCATCGCTTCCAATGGCAGTGATTTAGCTTAAATCAGATTGACCTTTTTATTTTAAAGAAGCTCGCCATGCAGATGGCGAGCTTCTTTTTTTATAGGCTAACTCATTGAAAAATAATAACCGTATTATACCCAAATGACCTCAAGATGCAGATTTCAGAGCTTCATCAACGAGCACAGGTCAAGCTCAATGACGGAAGGAATGGTCATTCCCTTTCAACGTCATTGGGCGCAGAAATGGGCTTGTTGATGAGCTCCCAAAGGGCGAGTTGTATTCGCTCCTATGCTGTGTTACCGATTTTCTACGTAAAATAACTATGTATTCAAATCGGTGCCTTGTCTATGAGCGAATACATTCTCGCTGAAACCGCATCTTGAGGTTACTTGGGTATATATTGACGAATTTAATGGCTTACGCCAAAGTAGCTTAAAGCAAGGCAGCACATAATGTGTTGGTTTTGGTGAATTTTTAGTACGGCCTTATTGAAAAGGCGATTTACTGCAAGGGAAACGCATGCAAATAACCATGATTCACGACCTGTCAGATATCAATAATTCACTTGCTCAGTTATTAAAAGATTGTGTAGCAAGTGGCGCATCGGTCGGATTTATTGATCCTGTAAGCGATAACGAAGTAAACAGCTATTGGCAAAATGTGGCTCAGGGCATAGCAGATCAAGAGCGAGTTCTGTTTGTTGCATTAGATGAGGGCGAAGTATTAGGCCGCGTGCAACTTGCCTTGTGCAAGAAAGCCAACGGTCGACATCGCGGCGAAGTCGAAAAACTGATGGTGCATCGCAATGCAAGGGGGAAAGGCATTGCTACCCAGTTACTTAATGCGTTGGAACAAGAAGCAATGCGTCGTGAGCAAAGCTTGTTAGTGCTTGATACCCGAGTTGGTGACGTAGCGTCTCTTTTGTATCGTAAAGTTGGCTACATCGAAGCAGGTCAGATCCCAAACTATGCAATGAGCTCGCAAGGAGAGCTGAGTGCGACGGTCTATTTCTATAAATTGTTGGCTTAACTGATCATAATGGGAACGCTATGATTCAAACGAAAAACATAGATAATGGCCTTAATCACGAGGGTTTTATCGTTAACCCATGTAAGGTTGAGTACATTACTGCCGACTACCGTAAGCTCATCGACGACCTTTTGTGTCAGTTGCAAACTTGCCTCGGCGACAAATTACACAGCGTGTATCTTTACGGTAGTGTTGCAAGAGGGGAGGCTCGCCAGTATCAGTCGGACCTTGATCTCTCTCTGGTCTTTAATCAAGAATTAACCGAGCAAGAGCAACACGCTGTGAAGGGCATTCAACGTACCACTGAGCAGCGTTATGACTTGGTCACCAAAATTGACTTTGACCCCGGTATTATTCATCAAGTGCTGCTTCCAGAAGAGAAGTATCGGTGGCATTTTTGGCTCAAACACTGCTGCTGTTGCATTTATGGCGAAGATCTTTCGCGACAGTTTGCCTGGCAAAAGCCATCTCTGGCGATTGCTTATGCCCTTAACGGGGATTTGTCGGATTTCCTGCAGCAGCGGCTAGGCATGCTTAATTACGGTAGCGCCGCGCGTGTCGGGAGAGAAGTGGCCAAAAAAATATTACGCACCGTATACACGATTATCGCGGTTGAACACGGCAGTTGGTATGTCTCATTGGATGACATTATCGCAGCGATTCGAACCTGTTCACTTCAATGCGCACCTGCAATCGAAGCTATCGTGGGCCTATGGCAAACAGAACAACCAACCCAGGAGCGTATTGCTCAAGTGATTCAGCGTGATGCGTTGCCGATTGTTAAGTGGGTTGATGATGTTTTTGCTCCTTTTCGTTCTTTGTAACATATTGAAAAATTGAAAAATAAAAGAAGGCTAGTGTGTATCTATTGAGCATTTTTTGTAAGCCAGAACAACAAGAATTGGTATTGAGTACTTTGCATGAACTTGGCGTTGATCGTATCGGTCAGTACGATCACTGCTGGGCAATCACCACCTATGAGGGTTCTCATCGTGCGTTAGAAGGGGCGAATCCGGTTTTTGGCGGTAAAGGAGAAGTGGAACGCTATCCTTTGTTAAAAATTGAAATCAATGTTGAACGAGACCAAGTTAAGTTAACTGTCAAAGCACTTAAAGCAGTGCTCGGTTGGGAAGAACCTATGGTCAATATTGTCAAACTCACTAATGATGAGTTCTGCTTTGATTAATTAGTGACAATGTCACGCATGGGTCATTTTGTACCATATTTTCAGGTGTTTTTCGCCAATTCAGCTAGAGTAAATAGGGGGTGTTTGGTCATAACTTGATGTTGATCCAGAAACAGTGATGCATAAGGTCTGTTGTTAATAGATTTGTCAGACAATTGACAGAGTAAATAATCCATTGACTACTATTTACCCAGAATTATGCACGTGGGGTGCGCTTGAATACGGTCAATCCGGAGGCAGTAGTATGCAGCGAACGATGTTATCGCGAACGAATTTTTTGCTCAATATAAAAGCATGTTTTGGAGTACAACAGCTTTTCTCCATTCTTTTGGTGGCGCTGTTTTATACTATGCCATCTGCTAATGCAGCAGATTTAACTCAAAATGATATTGAATCTTTGTGTAATAACACCGAACTTTGGGAAAATAAAACCTTTACCAGTGGTCAAACCATTACCCCAGAACAGTGTATGGCAGCTGCAGAGCCTTGCGCGGAAGAAATTTCTGAGCAGACAGAAGATTCGACCCCCGCTATTAACCTGCTTGCTGGATGTGTATTCAGCACGCTCAGTATTCAACTGCCATCGCTAGATGATGATCTTTCTAGCGGGCACTAAGCTGCCTCTTCTCTACAGATAATTCTCTAGCGCCGTGTTTTATGCTCCAACATTCCCATCATTAAAAGCCACTGAAATCAGTGGCTTTTATTTTTCTTGGCTGCCGTCTGTCTCCTAGCCGTTATTACGTAGAATGTAGCGGAGTCGGTGTATATTATTTCTTTTTGTTGATGTTATTGTTAATTGTGATGGTGTGTTTATTTGATCTTTTTCAGATATTCATGGATTGTCTTTTTTGCAACTTGTAATGGAACCGGTTCCATCGTAGGGTGAAGAAAGTGAAACAAAATAAAAAACAAAGGAGCTCACATGCTGCACAAAACCTTAAAACCTTTTCCTGATGATTTTCTATGGGGAGCTGCGACCTCTGCTTACCAAGTTGAAGGTGCATGGAACGAAGATGGCAAAGGGCCATCCGTGATTGACGTTCGTGAAAAATACCCAGAAGGAACTACGGATTTTAAAGTGGCGAGTGACCATTATCACCGTTATAAAGAAGACGTTGCTCTGTTCAAAGAGATTGGTTTTAAATCTTACCGTTTTTCTATCTCATGGAGCCGCGTTATGCCAAACGGTATTGGTGACGTGAATCCTAAAGGCATTGAGTTCTACCACCGTTTAATTGATGAGCTGCTTGAAGCGGGGATCACACCGATTGTCACTATGTACCATTTCGATTTACCACAAGCGCTTGCAGAAATGGGCGGGTGGAGCAATCGCGATTCAATCCAGTGGTTTGCTGATTACGCGCAATTACTGTTTAACGAATACGGCCACAAAGTGAAATATTGGCTGACTATCAATGAACAGAACATGATGATTTTGCACGGTAATGCCATCGGTACAAATGACAAAGATGGTGGTCAGAAAGACCTTTATCAACAAAACCACCACATGCTGGTGGCACAAGCCAAAGCAATGGCATTGTCTCATGAAGTACATCCAGAGAATAAAATTGGCCCTGCGCCAAACATTGCATTGATCTATCCTGCTAGCTCAAAACCCGATGACATTATGGCAGCGTTTAACTATAACGCGATTCGTAACTGGCTCTATCTTGATGCTGCGGTACGCGGTCGCTACAACGATGTGGCTTGGTCATTTATGGAAGAAAAGGGCTGGTTACCGGAAATAAGAGAGGGTGACATTGATGTTTTGGCCAGTGCGAAACCCGACTTCATCGCCTTTAACTACTACACCTCCCAAACCGTAGAAGCAAGTCACAACGACGATAGCGATGCTGTGCCACGCAGTGGTAAAGACCAACATATTACGATTGGTGAACGTGGTGTGTATCGTGGTCATCACAACCCATTCTTACCAACCAATGAGTTTGGCTGGGAGATTGACCCTATTGGCTTGCGCAGCACATTGCGTGAAATTAACGACCGTTACCACTTGCCGTTAATGATCACAGAAAATGGGCTAGGAGCTTTTGATGAAGTGGATGCGCAAGGTCAAGTGAATGACGATTATCGTATCGAATACCTGCAAGCCCACATCGAACAAATGCAACTCGCGATCACCGATGGAGTACAACTGTTTGGTTACACGCCATGGTCTGCGATTGATTTGATTTCCACTCACCAAGGGTGTCGTAAGCGTTATGGTTTTATCTATGTCAATCGTGATGAATTCGATTTGAAAGATCTTGGTCGTTTGCGTAAGAAAAGCTCTTATTGGTATGAAGAGTTGATTCGCAATAACGCACTCACACAAAAATAGCTTTCATAAGTAGTAAACAGTGTAAGGCGAAGTTGATAGCAGCTTCGCCTTTTTTTAATTTGGTTTCCAACCATTATCCCTTGTGGCGCGTCGGTACAATAGAGTAGACAGCTTTTATTGTTCAGAATGTCTTTACGGTAAAGCAGGGACCTTAATTAACACCTTTCTGATTATCAAAGTTTGAGCATAATTGGCAACCGTTATTCAGTCGGCTCATGGGCTTCTTTCTCGCATCAATGTAACTCAGATCTCAATCTAGCTTAGATCTCAACGATAGTTAGGAAAAATCCAGCAAGTTACTCAACAGCATGTATATTTAATGATATGACTCTTTGGAGTTAGAAAAGAGATTTTGACTCGCGCCTATCTTGCGATAGTCAATTTAATAGTTAAAGAAGGGATAGTGACATGTGGTTTAAGCACAAAAACATGACGGATGATGGTGAGCAGGCTAATCAGTTGGAAGGTGAACGAGGCTTACTTGAGTTGCAATCCATTAAAGAGCACACCGCTTATATCAAATTTAAACCAGATGGCACCATCATTGATGCAAATGCACTATTTTTAGCTGCAACTGGCTATTCATTAGCTGAAATTACCGGTCAGCATCACCGTATCTTTTGTGATAGTAGCTTGGCTAACTCTTCCGAATATCGCGAATTTTGGAGCGATCTCGCGAATGGTCATGGACGTAAAGGTATTTTTCAGCGTTACACAAAAAATGGTGACATTCTTTACCTCTCTGCTAACTATTTTCCGGTAAAAGACGCTTCTGGGCGTGTCGTTGAAGTCGTAAAAATATGTACTGATGTGACGGAGGAGTCTAAGAAACTCGTTAGTAAAAACGCAATTCTGGAAGCGCTGGATCGCTCCCTTGCGGTTATTGAGTTTACTCCCGATGGCACTATTCTACGAGCGAATAAAAACTTCCTTAATGTTATGGGTTATGAGCTGAAGCAGATAGAGGGCAAGCACCATAAAATGTTTTGTTTCCCTGATTTCTATAGCGAGAATCCTGATTTTTGGCTTAAGTTACAACGGGGAGAACATTTTACTGGGCGCTTTCAGCGCAAAGATGCGCACGACAATACCATTTGGGTAGAGGCGACCTATAATCCAATCTTTAATCGTAAAGGTGAAGTATATAAAGTCATCAAATTTGCGTCTGACATTACCGAACGTGTCAATTTAGCTCTTCAAGCAGTGGAGATGGCTGCTTCAATTTCTGAGGAAACTTCAAGAATTACAGATTCCGCGATTCATGTGTTAAATGATGCAGTTGAAACGTCTCATCGGGTGGCGGCAAGAGTGAAGGGAGCTAGTGAGCTTGGCGGTGAGCTGATGAATCAGTCAAAAAATATCAATGAGATAGTGACCACCATTAATGGAATTGCAAACCAAACGAACCTTTTAGCACTCAACGCGGCAATAGAAGCAGCGCGAGCTGGGGAAACGGGTCGTGGTTTTGCGGTGGTTGCCGATGAGGTGCGAAAATTGGCTTCTCGAACATCTGCGGCGACTGATGAAATTACCGAGGTTGTGTCGGAAAATACACGTTTGATTGGGGAAATGGATGGTCATCTTGATTCGGTAAATCTCGTCGCATTACAAGGAGAAGACAGCATTCACTCGGTACAACATGGCTTAGAAGATGTGAGTGCTGGCGTCTCTAGATTTGTCGGTATTGTTGATCGTCTGCGCCACTAAAGTAATAAGAGCGAGCAGGCGTTAATCAGCGAGTTTGCGTATCTGTTCTTTTAGTGTTGCCCATTCTAAACAGGCTTCATAGCAAGCTTGGCTGAGGATAGGGAGCTGTTCATAATCTTCCGGTAGGCGCTCTTCTACTAAATCGTGTAATTCTCCAGCACGCTCTGCAACAATACGCTTGGCACGCTTTAGCGCTTTAGTAAGATCTTGTTCAATCGTTGTATTAGACATACTGTTTTCCTTTTGTAATGTGAGATGACTAACCCATGCCGTTTCATGTTTCATGCCAAAACAGATAAGGACATTTGGGTACACACCCAAATGCCCTCAAGATGCTGAATTCAGAGCTTCATCAATGAGTAAAGGTTAAGCTCAATTACGAGAGTTCAACGTAATTGTATAGTGATGCCGTAAGATTAGGAGGTACTTACGGTACATTGTCGGGATTGCGACATAAACTGACAGTTGATTTGCTCGTTAAATAAAGTTTTTTCCTCTAAATAACCGTTCCTAATGATGCTCTAATTTTACTCATCAGGTAGATGCTGATAAGCAGCCCCTCTTCGCCAAGGAGGGGGAGCGTGTGAGACTGTGTGTCCTATTGATATGCAATAAATAGTTGGTTTTTGATTTAAGAAAATAGAAAATACTCCGTTTTATTTATAGGGTTAATTGTCATTTATTGGTCAGATTAAAGTAATAATAAACAAAAGATCTTGCTGCCATAAATATTACTTCTGTTTACTAATAGACGTGTTTATTAATTTGCATTAATTTTTTAATTCATTTATATCAGCAACTTACAATGCTGCCTTCATGATGTTTTTCATTGCGTTTTATTGAGTAAGTTATTTTTACTGGCAAAATAACTCCTAATCTGTATAATAGTCGGTGTTCAACGAAAATATTTTTGAGAAGGAGTATTTGTTGACCCACGAAACTAAATATTAAAAGGAGTATATGGGTATGGTTTTATTTTCTAATAACGAAATTGATAATGTGAATGTCGACACTCAACGTTTTATTGAGCAGACATTTGCTTACTTTTCTATGTCTCGAGAAGAGCTAGAACAGCTTGACGAGCCTGCAGACAGTCTTAATCAAGACGCTAACAACAGCGACGCTGCTTTTCCTCATTGGTAAGTTCTTTTCTTCAATTCCTGTTTTGTTGTGATGATTTATCCATCATCAATGCGTGATGCTTCTAGCGCACTTTCTTTGTCTAAAAAATGAGCTAATGTTTCAGCCTTATTACTTTACTGTTAAAGATCTCGAGTGGTCGGGTTGCCTTCATTTGCATCACAATCTTTGGCGAGTATGCTGCGCGACGCTTAAAAGTGCGGTATTATGCAATCAATTGATTTGAAAGCGATTTAATTACCTAGTTTGGTATGATAAGTCATTTGATTGGAGCCCTCATGTATAAGGATTTTGCAGCGGAACTCAATTGGACTGCATTGCACATGACTCGCACTCGACGTGCCATAAATGAACTGCCTGATCTGACAGGAGTTCGCCTTGCTTGCAATATGCATTTAGATTTAAAGATGATTCCTTTAGTCGAAGGGTTACTTAATAAAGGGGCGAGTATTTATCTCACCACGTGCAATCCGACGACAGTGCAAGATGAAGTAGTCGCATACCTTAAAAGTAAAGGAGCACAAGGACACGCATGGCGTGATATGGAAGATGACGAGTGGTCTAAATCGTTTGATCTTGCACTTGAATGGCAGCCTACACATCTTTGCGAAATGGGCGCAGACCTAACCACACGATTGCATGAAAAGGCCGATGGCCCAACCATTGTTGCCGGCTTAGAAGCCACTGGGTCAGGTATCAGTCGTCTTGGTAGTGTTCACCCGCGCTATCCTATTTTTAACTGGGATGATCTTCCGGTGAAAGAAGGTTTGCACAATCGTCATATGGTGGGATTAACCGCCTGGCACACCTTTTTCCAAACTACGCACCTTACACTACATGAAAAAGTGGTGATCGTGATTGGCTATGGTCTTGTAGGTCAAGGAACAGCGGCTGCCGCGAAAGCTTATGGTGGACAGGTCAAAATCGTGGAAACCAATCCAGCTCGAGCTCTTCAGGCGAAATACGATGGTTGGTCAGTGGTCGAGATGAGTGATGCCGCTCAATACGGTGATGTGTTCGCTACTGCAACTGGCGCACATGATGTGATTACAGCGAAGCACCTAGACGCAATGCCAGATGGCGTATTTATTCTTAATGTGGGCCATGTAGCAAAAGAGATTGATGTCGGTTATCTCAAATCACACGCGGTTCATAGTGAGCCTATGCCATATATCAACGCCTATTGTTTGGATGGTAAAACCGTTTACTTACTCGCCGATGGATCCATGTTTAATTTGACCGCTGGTTTTGGCGATAGCCTCAACGCCTTTGATGTGACGTTGGCTGTTATGGCATCAGGGATCGGCCATATTGTTGGTGTTGGATCAGACTATGACCCTGGTGTGTATCTATTACCAGAATCGGCTTGGATGCCAGTGCTGTAGTAAAAAACGGTTGGATGATTTTCAATAAATCCGAAATAGTAGAGTGAATGAGTGGCATGAAAAATTTGGCGGTAAAGGTTGTTTTGTTTATCTGTGTGGCGAATGTGATTTCATTATTGGCACTGATGACCATCACACATTATACAACGCTACTGACTTTGACCCATGCCGCGGATTATTCGTTTGTGCTAATGATTTGGTTTTGGGTTCTTACCACGATGTTCTATCTGGTTCAGCCGGGTACAAGTAGTACATTTCAAATTGCCGGTGACAGTACGGTACAAAGAATCGATGAATTGCGCCAAGTGGCTCATCTTCATCTTAATGTCTGTTTAAAGTTGTTTCTTTCTAGCCTTCCTGCCGCGCTATTTTGTTTGCTTTCCATAGAGATTTAACTTTTTGAAAAGGCGAACAAATTGAACGTTCAACTAGTTAAAAAAGAGAACCTAAGTGGGTTCTCTTTTATTTTAGTGGATTTTTCGTGCAAGTATGATTACTCGCACAGTTCTTCATTATTGAATGAGGCCATCATCTGCTGATTCACCCGTTTAAGTAGTTGAAGCGATTGTTTGAATTCCGCCAGCTCATGTTCTTCAAGATGGTAGGTGACCAGTTCTTTAATTCCGTTGCAGGTAATTACTGCTGGGACGCCAGTGTAGACATCAGACTCACCATATTCGCCATTGAGCATCACCGATACAGGCATGACGGTATTACTATCGCGCACAATTGCCTTTATCATTCGTGCTGCTACTGCCGCTATACCGAAATTAGTAGCGCCTTTAGCATGCACAATTTTATAGGCGATTTGGCTTATTTCCTGTTGCACTTTGTGGATATCAATCCCTTGCAAACGTTCAGGATTGTCATGCAGGATTTCACTAAATTTCTTGGCACCGACGGTAACTTGGCTCCATGGAATCATCTGTGAATCGCCGTGTTCACCTAAGCACATGGCTTCCACGCTACGCGGATCTACGCCCATGGTGTCTGCCAAAAAATGCCTTAAGCGAGCGGAGTCTAGCGATGTTCCTGTTCCCATGACTCGGTGGGGAGGCAAGCCTGAAAGTTTGTGCACCAAGTAGGAAATAG
Organism: Vibrio tritonius; assembly: GCF_001547935.1. Lineage (NCBI taxonomy): Bacteria > Pseudomonadati > Pseudomonadota > Gammaproteobacteria > Vibrionales > Vibrionaceae > Vibrio > Vibrio tritonius. The sequence continues at coordinate 1,920,247 of NZ_AP014635.1, read as the reverse complement.
CATCGACGGGATTGGTAATAACGATAAAGATGCCAGCAAAACCACTTTGCATCACTTGCGGAACAATATCGCTTACGATGCGTGATGCTTTATCAAGCATATCAAGGCGAGTAGTGACGCCAACATTGGGCGCTGAAACGGAAAGAACCACAATATCGGCATCTATACAGTCACTGTAATCACCCGCATAAATGTTCATGCGGTTTTCAGAGAAGCCTAGTGAGTGTTTTAAATCTTCCGCTTCCGCCCAAGCTTTTTCTTTGAGGTGATCGATCAGTATCAATTCATCACAAAGATTGCCGATGGTGAGATGGTGTGCCAAGGCACAGCCCACATGACCCATACCGATAATGGCCAATTTACTTTGACTCAAGCTCATTGTCACTCCTGTTTGTCTTGCTACTTTGATGCTGTCTGCTTCAAAGTTCATTCCTTTACTCTAGGGTAATTTGTTACCTAAACACTGGTTATGTTAACCGAATCACAACGGAGAAAATCGGCTAATGCCATTTTGAGTTATACCTAAGGTGTAAACTCTTTAATACAAAACTGGATGAATAAATGACAGTTTGAGGGAGAAAAACAGTCGGCTTTACTGGCGTTAAGTATAACCGCTCGAAACCTGTGGTGTTTATCCATTGCTATATCAGATATGCTTAATATTGTGTTGTTGAATCGTTAGCGAAGCGTTCGAGCATTATGGATGAAGCTTCGTTTTATTATGAGGATTTACCGGAGAAAATATGGACGCAATAATCGATTTTTATACAAATCACCAATTGGTGATTGTCGAGACGCTAAGGAACTTAGTCTTGGCGGTGGTGATTTTGTTTATCGCTGTTGTAATGGCCAAGTTGGTACGCAAGGGCGTTATGGCGAGCTTTATGAAAATTAGCAACGGTGACGAACTTGTATCTCGACTGTTTGCTCGTGTAGCGTCATATGCCATCTATCTATTGGCACTGGTCATCATTTTGGATCTTTTTGGTGTAAATACGACAAGTTTGGTGGCTTTAGTTGGTGCAACAGGCTTGGCAATAGGTCTAGCGCTTAAAGATACGTTAAGTAATATTGCTGCAGGTATTATGCTGCTGATTCTTAAGCCAATCAAAAAAGGTGAGTTTGTTGAATACGCGGGTTTTTCCGGTACCGTACGTGATATTGGTTTGTTCACGACTATTTTGGAAACGGGGGATGGCCTCTACATTTCGAGTCCAAACCGTGTCGTATCGGGGGCAACAATTAAAAACTACACCCGTAATAGTCGTCGCCGTATGGACATCACGGTGGGGATTTCATACGAAGATTCCATTGAAACGGGTTTAAATGTACTAAAAGAACTGGCTCTGAGCCACGAAGCTGTACTCCAAGATCCTGCACCAAAAGTGCTTGTACAAATGTTGGCCGACAGTTCAGTGAATCTGCAATTGCGAGCTTGGTGTACGGTCGATACATACTGGGATACGTACTGGAGTATTCAGCGTCAGGTTAAACCCAAAATTGAAGAAGCGGGCTTGTCTATTCCATTCCCACAACGCGATGTGCATCTTACTGTGACCAATAAAGAAGGGGTAACTCTTAACTAATTAACATCGCCGCTTTTCTGAGCGGCGATCTCCCTTCGCTTTTATTTCCTGTCTATTCAGTGCAGTTCTTATGTCTTTTTGCTGAATTGTTATCATTTTATACCCAAGTAACCTCAATATGCTGTTTCAGCGCGAATGTATTCGCTTATAGGCAAGGAACCGATTTGAATACATAGTTATTCTACGTAGAAAATATAACTATCTAATTTATATGGACTTAAATGAAGGTTGTATAAAAAGACAAGCTTTACCCTTAACAACTGTCCGTGTTTGTCTCTGCATTGCTACGCTATACTTCGCCATAATGAAATAAAGAGCATGGGACGGTATATCCTGTGCACGAATAGGTAAGAAAATGACAGATTACGTAGTGTGCGCGTTGTACAAGTTTGTACGTCTTGAAGATTATGTTGAACTTCGTGAGCCACTGAAAACATTGATGGAAGAGCATCAAATCCGCGGTACTTTGCTGCTGGCTAATGAAGGCATTAACGGCACAGTAGCATCAACCCGCGAGGGTATTAATGCTTTGCTGGCATGGTTTAAATCCGATTCTCGTTTGGCTGACATCGTTTACAAAGAGTCATTCGATAAAGAGCAGCCATTTAACCGTACTAAAGTAAAACTGAAAAAAGAGATCGTTACCCTAGGTGTAGAAGGCATTGACCCTCGCCATGTGGTTGGAACATATGTAAAACCCAAAGAATGGAATCAACTGATTTCTGATCCAGAAGTATTTGTGGTTGATACACGTAACGATTATGAAATCTCGATTGGCACGTTCCAAAACGCAGTCAACCCTAAAACAGAATCGTTTCGTGAGTTTCCTCAGTATGTTGCTGAACATATGGATCCGAGCAAAAACAAGAAAGTTGCGATGTTCTGTACCGGTGGTATCCGCTGCGAAAAATCCACCGCTTTTCTGAAAGAGCAGGGCTTTGATGAGGTGTATCACTTAGAAGGTGGTATTCTCAAATATCTTGAAGAAGTGCCAGAAGAAGAGAGCTTATGGAAAGGGGATTGTTATGTGTTCGATGGACGCGTAGCGGTCAATCATCAGCTTGAGAAAAGCGATTACGATATGTGTAACGCATGTCGTTTGCCAATTACGCATGAAGACACCTTGTCACCTAAATATGAGAAAGGGGTAAGTTGCCCACACTGCTTTGATAAGCACTCTGATGAGCAAAAAGCCCGTTTTCGTGAACGTGAAAAGCAAGTGCAATTGGCTACTCAACGCGGTGAAGTGCATGTAGGCGGTGCCGCCGATGATGTGATTTTGCAGCGTCGCCAAGAGAAATTGGCCCGTAAAGAGCAGCAGCGTAAAGCAAAATAAGTTTATTTCAGTTCAATATTTTTAATCCCTGCATAATTGTATGCGGGGATTTTTTTTGTTGTAAAAAAGCAATCTGATATTAATCAAGTAAAAGTATTTGTTATTATTTTAGGAGTTTATGTCTATCTTATTATTGTTTTTTATTTATCGGATTTGTATTATTAATAATATTATCTTTACTGTTTTTGATTATTTATAACAAGTTGTTTTTGATTAAAATCATAACTGTTTTGTGCGTTAATATTTGTGTTATTTTGCATGTTAATTTTTTCAATCACAAAGTGAGATCTAGATTTCATATTTATAATTTCATTGTAAATATGTTTGGTATCATGGGTTCGAATGTATATTATCCACCCCCGCAAAAATCAAGCTTCAATCTAAACATGGATTTTGAATGATATCCAAGTTGTTTTTAGGGTATCTCTAGTCTGTTTTAACAAGTATGAGAGGTGGGTATGCAGCTTAATGAATACACGGCTGGGAAAATTGTTGAACGTTCTTACGCTATCGTTGGTTTTCCGATTAATGTAATGAATAATAAAGGAATTATTGTGGCTTCGTCTGACCTGGAACGCATTAATACCGTGCATGATGGCGCGGTAGAAGTGTTGCGTACCGGCAATGTGGTTAAGCTGGATAAGGCGGCTGCAAAACTTATCCAAGGAGCGAAAGAGGGCATTAATATTCCGATTGTCTTTCAAAATGAAATAATCGGAGTTATTGGCGTTGGTGGCCCGATACAGGTGGTGGAAGAGCTAGCTCAATTAGTCAATATGGCAACTGAACTCATATTGGAAAACCTCGACCTAGTGTCAAAATTACATACTGACCGAAAGTATAAAGAGGATCTACTCGAGTTGCTTATCAAACCAAATCATCCAGATAATGATTACATCGATAATCTTTCTCAGTTTATTAAATATGATTTAACTGGAAATAAAGTGGTGGGGATTATAAAAATTAGCAATGTGGAAATAATGACGGCAACATTATTTCAAGAACTGATTGATGAAATATACATGTACGATAAAGGATTGTTAGTGAGTACATTCTCTATGTTTAAGCGGGAAATTGTAGTACTTAAAAATAGCGATAAAAATAATACATTATGGATTAAAGACCTCGTGCGTTACATGGAAAATCATAAAGGGTTAGCCATACGAGCGGCGTTAGGTGGGGGATTCCCTGAGTTAGATGGCATTGCGCTCTCGTACCAAACAGCCCGTCTAGCAATCGAAAACCGCATGGATGCACGTAAAAAAGTGGTCTGTTATAGCGATGATATTGTGAAGTATCAATTTGGCACTTTAGAGAATGCACCTTGGGTGAAAGCGCAGTTACGCCATCCATTAACAGAGCTTGAAAGTGTCGATCCCACCTTGGTTTTGGTTCTCACAATCAAGACGTACTTAATGCAGAATTGTGATCAGCAACAAACGTGCAAGAAGTTAGGTATTCATCGAAATACACTTCGATATCGTTTAACACGCATTGGTGAAATAACATCATTAGATTTCAATAAGTTAAGTGACTTGTTCAAGATGTATGCAGCGATTAACTATTATGCATAAGCACAATGCAATTTGTGCAACCACACAAAATATTTGGCCATTTGAATGTCCGTGTATGTCACTTTGAACATTGAGCACTTTTAGGCCTGCCCAATATCATGCATCGCATAAAACCCTACACCATAAAAGGAATAACCATGATAGAAGTATCAACACTAGGTGCTTTCACGGCCCTTATCGTTGCGATTGTTTTGATATTGAAAAAAGTTCCGCCTGCGTACGGAATGATTCTGGGGGCGCTGATTGGCGGGCTTGTGGGCGGTGTGTCACTGATTGATACAGTGCAACTGATGATTCATGGTGCCCAAGGTATTGTCACTGCAGTGTTACGTATTCTTGCGGCGGGTGTTTTGGCTGGCGTATTGATTGAATCAGGCGCAGCCACTTCGATTGCAGAAACCATCGTCAACAAAGTAGGAGAGACACGAGCATTATTGGCGCTTGCTATCGCGACCATGATTTTGACCGCGGTTGGCGTATTTGTTGATGTAGCTGTTATCACTGTAGCGCCAATCGCTCTGGCGATTGGTCGTCGTGCAGACTTATCTAAAACAGCGATTTTATTGGCAATGATCGGCGGTGGTAAAGCAGGGAACGTGATGTCACCTAACCCAAATGCGATTGCAGCATCGGATGCGTTTCATGTGCCACTTACCTCTGTCATGATGGCAGGTATTATTCCGGGTTTATGCGGTTTGGTCTTTGCGTATTGGCTAGCAAGAAAATTGGTTAACAAAGGCGACAAAGTTCAAGAGCATGAAGTCATTAACCACAGTCGAGGCGCTTTACCTCATTTTGCGTGCGCGATTCTTGCGCCTATCGTTGCGATTGTCACCTTGGCTCTTCGTCCTTTAGCGGGTATCAATGTCGACCCCATGATTGCGCTACCTTTAGGCGGTATTGTTGGGGCACTTGCGATGAAACGTACCAAAGAGATTAATGACTTTGCGGTGTCTGGACTATCACGCATGGCACCCGTGGCGATTATGCTGCTCGGTACGGGTACTTTGGCGGGTATCATTGCCAACTCAGGGTTAAAGGCAGGTCTTATTGAGGCATTAAATGGCTTGGGTTTGCCAAGTTACTTATTAGCCCCTTTCTCAGGTGCTTTGATGTCACTTGCTACAGCATCAACAACCGCTGGGACCGCTGTCGCTTCAAATGTATTCAGTTCGACTATTCTTGAATTGGGCGTGCCGGCATTGGCTGGTGCGGCGATGATTCATGCGGGTGCTACGGTGTTGGATCACATGCCACACGGCAGCTTCTTCCATGCAACAGGTGGGGCGGTAAACATGAGTATTGGTCAACGATTGAAACTTGTCCCTTATGAATCATTGGTCGGCTTAATGATCAGTTTTGTATCGGTATTACTGTTTGGCGTATTTAACGTGTTTGGCCTGTAAGAGTGGAGAAAAAGATGAAAATTGTTATTGCACCTGATTCATTCAAAGAGAGCTTAACCGCGTTGCAAGTGGCAGACAGTATTGAACGTGGCATTCGCAAAGTCATCCCAAATGCAGAGATCGTTAAAGTTCCTATGGCTGATGGTGGTGAAGGAACGGTTCAGTCGCTGATAGACTCCAGTCAAGGAACGATTGTGAAAGCGAAAGTGATTGGTCCTATGGGTAATCAGGTTCAAGCATATTTTGGTTTGATGGGCAATTCACACACGGCTGTGATTGAAATGGCATCTGCGTCTGGTATCCATCTTGCAGAGCCTGAAAATCGTAATCCACTGATTACCACAACCTTTGGTACAGGTCAGTTGATTAAAGCTGCATTAGATTTGGAAGTGAATCACCTGATTCTCGGCATCGGTGGGAGCGCAACCAATGACGCTGGTATGGGCATGTGCCAAGCATTAGGCATTCAATTTCTTGATAAAGAAGGAAACTCATTAGGCTATGGCGGCGGTGAGTTAGATAAACTTGACAAAATTGATCTCTCTAATCTTGATCCACGCTTAGCCAATGTGACCTTAGAAGTTGCATGTGATGTCACCAATCCGCTATGTGGTCCTACTGGCGCTTCTCATGTGTTTGGCCCTCAAAAAGGGGCGACGCCCGAGATGATTACTCGTCTCGATGCCAACCTTGCTCACTTTGCTGATGTGGTTCTAGAGCAACTGGGCGTTGATGTGAAAAATATTCCAGGCGCTGGTGCTGCAGGTGGTCTTGGTGCAGCCCTTTACGGTTTGTTAAACGCAACCATGAAACCGGGCATTGATATTGTGATTGAGGCGACTCAATTAGAACAAGCGATTCAAGGTGCTGACGTGGTGATCACTGGTGAAGGCCGCATTGATAGCCAAACGATTCATGGCAAAACACCAAGCGGTGTCGCTAAGGTATGTAAAGCCGCCAACATTCCAGTGATAGGTATTGCTGGCTGCTTGTCTCCTGATTGTGCCGTTGTTCATGACTACGGTATCGATGCCGTTTTCGATGTTGTACCTGGGGCAACCGATCTACAAGGAGCATTGCAAAATGCGTCAAGTAACCTCGAACTGACGGCACGTAATGTGGCAGCACTATTAGTGATGTTTCATCAGCGATAGATGCAGCAACACGATCCTTACCGTTTTTTGTTTCTACGTAGGGCCTATGTTTTTTTAGGCTCTTTTATTCTCTATAAAATTCAAATCATTATATAAAATAACGCATGGTTAAGACCTGTTGGATTTTCAGTAGATGGCAAAGGGAAATGTTGTCTTATCCAACACTTCAGCAATCCTCTGTACTGCGGTGACTAGCTCCTCTGGATTGGCATTGGTAAAATTAAGGCGCAGCGCCGATGGTGCTTGGCTCGACGGTGGATAAAACACCGGGCTGGGTACGACGGCCACTTGATTCGCGAGTAAGGTTTTCGCCAAGGCAAAAGTATCGCATTGCGGTAGGGTGACCCACACAAACATTCCGCCTTCTGTCGCGTTAACGTGGCATCCTTGTGGCAAATACGTTTGCAGCGCCTCAAACAACGTGTCATAGCGAGAACGGTATAACTCGCGAATTTTGCCAATATGGTCGGCAAATTCTGGGTGTTGTAATAACCCCAAAATGATGGCTTGCACTGGCAGGCTAGAGTGCAAATCAGCTCCTTGTTTTACTTTAATCAGTGGCGCGATGTAACTTCTTTTACCACTGACTGTGCCAAAGCGCAGGCCAGGTGAAGCCACTTTCGACATGGAACGTAAGACAATCGAGAGATCTGGACAAAAATCAGAAACTAAAGGAAGAGGTGTGCCAGCAAAACGTAGCTCTCGATAAGGGGCATCTTCAATGAACACAACCTGATATTGGTTACACAGCTTTGCCACTTGCTGGCGTCTTTCCAGCGACCAACTTACCCCGGTTGGGTTGTGAAAATCAGGCACCGCATAGAACATCTTTGGTGCTGCGGTTTTAAAACAGAGCTCTAACTCCTCAATGTTAGGACCCCATCTATCTTGCGATACAGTAACTAAATTGGCTTGGGCTAGGCCAAATACTTGCATGGCTCCTAGATAGCACGGCGCTTCCATGGCCACGGTATCGTTGGGATTAACGTAAGCACGCGCGATGAGATCTAATCCTTGCTGCGAACCGGTACAGGTGATCACTTGATGTGTGTCTGGCAGTTGATACGCCGCCGTTAAGTATTCGATAAGTGGTGGATAGCCCGCAGTCGGCCCATATTGAAAGACATCGCGCAGGGTAGTTAAAGCATCAATGGTGGGCTTCATCAGATGAAGGGGAAAAGTCTGTTCGTCGGGCAATCCGCCTGCCAATGAAATCACCTTTTTATCGCTGGCTGCTGCGAGGATTTCTCTTATATAAGAGGGCTGTATCTGTTGAACCGCTTGTGCAATTTCCATAAAACTCTCAAATGGTGAATGTGGATGGTTTTGTCATAGTAATGACTATTGGCAAACCAAGTCGGTCCATATATGCTCACTAACATGTCCATTTATGCTATTTGGTGTGAATAATGAACAAGCTCCAACAGTCACGGATAAACGACGTGCTGTTTTATATCCATCAAGACATCAGTCGAGATTTAACGGCGCGCGTGTTAGCTAATGTCGCCTCTTATTCAGAGCAGCATTTTCATCGCACTTTTCAACAGGTTGTTGGCGAATCGGTTAACCAATACATTCGGCGCATTCGGATGGAATATGCAGCGAACCAGTTGATGTTTGACCCACATACCCCCGTGATCGATATCGTCAATAAGTGCGGATTTAGCTCAGCCTCCTCATTTAATCGCGCGTTTAAAAGTGTGTTTGCGATGTCGCCGCGCGATTGGCGTAAACACGATTTACAGATGGGTGAAAAGCCCTATCTAAAAGACCCAGAGATTGCCAATGGATATCAACGCGTCGCAAATCGTCTCCTGCCTAATCCCAAAATTGTGGAAGTGCCAAGTCGTACCTCGGCGTATGTTCGCCACACTGGCTATAACCGTTCCATCGCCCATGCATGGTTGTTACTGAAGGCGTGGGCTATGAGTGAAGGGCGTGATTTTTCCATTCAATATGGGCTGCACCATTCCAATCCCGCTTGGGTTGCGTTGGACAATTGCCGTTATGTGGCTTGCATCGAAATCGATAGACCCATTTCGTTACGTGGAGTCGTGAACCAATTTGTTATCCCCGGTGGATTACACGCGGTTTTTCGACTGCGTGGCATTTATGGTGAGCTTTTACCGCAACTGAGCGCCATACTTGAAGATTGGTTACCCAAATCTGGTTTTAAGTTACGTTCGACACCCGCTTATGTGCAGTATCATAAAAATCACTTTCTGGATGAAAATGAGCAGTTTGAACTCGACTTTTATTTGCCGATTGGGTTCTTTTGAAAAGAGAGTTGGTAGAGTGCTGAGACGTTGTGGGTGATGGTGTTAATGAAGCTCAGCATTCGCGCCAGTTTGGTGAACTATGATAGACTCCTTCGCGATTTTTCAATGGGTAATACGACAGCGTCATGATAGATAAAACTTTGTTACGTCAGCAACTTCTCGAACTTCTCGCGGCGCAGCGCCAAATTGCCTTTGATGCGGCAAGCAGTGCCCATGATTTAGCCACTCACGAGCAAAGTAAACCGGAAACGCAATACGATACCGTGGGTTTAGAAGCGGCGTATCTTGCCCATGGGCAGTCGCAGCGAGTCGCCGAATGCGATGCGATCATCGCGCGTATCAAGTCATTGGTATTACGAGATTTTACCGAAGAGGATGAAATTGCCATTGGAGCAATTATTACCCTCGATGACAATTCCATGTATTGGCTCTTGCCCGATTGCGGTGGTACTAAACTAAGCGATGGCAAGATGGTGGTTGTTACGCCCCAATCGCCACTAGGCATGCAACTCAAAGGTGCTGGTATTGAAGAGCGTTTAACCGATGGACGAACCGTGGTTGATGTTGAGTAGGGGAAGCGTTTTTACCTGTATCGTTCCTTTTCTATTCAAGCCTACTTATTTTGGTTCGGCTTACGTCCTCTGGTTTCATTTCTCAGTGGCAATGAATCACCGTATTGTTCCCACCATTTGGTCAATGCTTCCATCGTTGGCCCTAAGCCGCGCGCTTTGTCGGTAATCTCATATTCGACTCGTGGTGGTACCTCAGGATAGATGGTACGAGAAACCAAACCATCGGCTTCCAATTCCCTAAGCTGAGTTGTCAACATGTGCTGAGTTATCCCAGGGATCGCTTTACGTAGTTCACCAAAGCGATAAATGCGTTGATTGAGCAGCCACATAATCTCCAGCTTCCACTTTCCCGATAACAGCGAAAATGCTCTGCGCATTTCTTCGTGCATATTGCGTTGATTTTGTTCATTAGTCATATAAATAATACCAACCCATTGAAATTCATCCTACTTGTTAATTTTTCTATTACATAACATTATCGCTGCAAAGTCGAACAACTTAAGGCGATTTATGACCACGATATACACCTATTGGATAAGCACCACCTTGCTCTCATTGCTGTATTTAGCATCAGCAACCCTTTACACAATAAAAACCAATTGGGTAAAGGAGCAGTTCACGGCGTTTGGTTATCCGAGTTATTTAGTAAAACCTTTGATCTTTTGTAAGACGTTAGCCGTGATCGTGGTGATTTCTCGGTTTAACGCCAGCTTAACCGATTTCACTTATGCGGCGATGACATTGCATTTGATGTTAGCCATTGGAGCGCATTGGGGGGTGAAAAAGCCCAAAGAAGCGTTACCAGCCATAGTGGGCGTTCTGCTTATTGCGGCGTCATTTACGACCCAGAATGCGGCACGAAACTTACCGTCAGCCAATAGTGCTGGGGCCTCTTTCATTACTGAAACTGTAGGAAAAAATCATGAATAGATTAATTGGAAAAGTAGCCATTGTCACGGGTGGTAGCAAGGGCATTGGTCGTGCAACGGCCAAACTGTTTGCAGCTGAAGGAGCGTTAGTAGCTGTAGTTTCTCGTTCTCAACACAATGTCGATGCAGTAGTAAACGAAATTGCAGCAGAAGGTGGTCAAGCTCTGGCAATTGCCTGCGATATTAGCGACCTAACTCAAACCCAGGTCGCAATACAACAAGTGGTTGATACCTTTGGTGGCATCGACATTCTTGTGAACAATGCGTTTGATCCCTCTGCGCCATTTTCTTCCGTGCTTGAACTTTCGGTTGAGCAGTTACAACGTAATTTTGAAATCGGTCCAATTGCCTATTTACGTTGGATGCAGGCCGCTTACCCGCATTTGAAAAAGAGTGGTTCGGGTCGAGTAATCAACTTTGGGTCGATGGCTGGCGTCACTGGATTAACAGGGTATGCTCCTTACAACATGGCTAAAGAAGCAGTGCGAGCGTTAACTCGTACCGCTGCTCGTGAATGGGCGGTAGATAACATCACCGTGAATAATATGATGCCAGTTGCCAAAACATGGGGCGATGATGTAGAGCTTCCGCCGCCTGCTTGCCCGTTAGGACGCTATGGTTCACCCGAGGAAGACATCGCACCTGTGGTGCTATTCTTAGCGAGCCAAGATTCACAGTATATGACCGGATACAGTATGACACCGGATGGTGGCTTGCTCATAGATAGTGCTCGATAACCATGCCCAGGAGCCCAAAATTTTCGGGCTCCCTAAACCCATAACTCTGATTATTGGAATGTTTTATGAAAATTACGTTGTTTGGGGCGACTGGCAAAACGGGTCCTTATCTTATTGAAGAAGGATTGAAGCGAGGCCATGAGATCACGGTATTTGCGCGCCAGTCCAGTAGCTTTGATTACGAAAATGTGCGTATTGTACGCGGCGATTTCACTGATGCTATTGATCTGTATGAAGCGATTAACGGCGCGGATGCTGTGCTGTCAGCGCTGGGTCCAACGCAATTTCCTCATCCGAAAGGTGAGCCGATTGCTCATGCAACGCAAGCTATGATAGACATCATGGCGCAAGCTCAGGTGAGGCGTTTGATTGCCGTTTCGACTGGGACAGCTGCTGACCCTGATGATCGCTATGATATGAAGATTCGTCTGCCAGCCATTTTGATTAAGTACCTAATGCCGAGTATTTACCAAGATATCGTGGCACTAGCGCAGGTGATTCGCCAATCCGATCGTGATTGGACAATGGTGAGAGCGGGTTTCTTAACTAACCGAAGTGATTCAAAAGGCATTAATGTCGGCGTGTATGGCAAAACTCGTCATCAACTTGCGCTTAGTCGCTTAGATCTTGCCAAATTTATGTTTGACCAAATTGAGAGCGATACCTATCTAGCGAAAGCTCCGGGGGTAAGCTCTTGTTAACAAGTCATTAGGCTCATAGCCTAATGACTGCTGTGAGCTTGGATTATTTTGGCAAGTGTGGCTATAGATTGAATGATCTTCTCTTTATCTGTGTAGCCATAACCGATAACCAGCCCATGACGTTTTGCGGGCGTGTTGCTGTAGTAGATCGATAGGGCTGTCACGCCAATGCCTTGTCGATTTGCCTCCTCTGCTATGGATTTGTCGTTTAAATCTGCTGAAAGCGTTAGAGTAAGATGCATGCCGGCGCTGCCACCAAGAATCCAGTCACGAGGGAAGTATTGGACAAGCGCGGCTTTTAATACTTTCTGCCGCTCTCGATAAACCCGTCTCATCCGTCCTAAATGGCGACCAAACTCACCGGATGTCATAAAGTCCGCCAACGCCAGTTGTTGAAGTTGATTACCGCTGCTTAACATGGTTTCCAATATGGGGCTGGCTTGATTCATGAGGTTTTTCGGTAGCACCATAAAACCGATTCTTAATGCAGGAAATAGGGTTTTACTAAACGACCCAATGTAGATGACAGGCGCATCTTCGATTAACCCTTGCATACTGGCAATAGGAGAGCCGAAATGACGAAAGTCGCCATCGTAATCATCTTCGATGATCCATGCCCCTATTTTCTGAGCATATTCAATAAGTGCTAAACGCCGCGCAACGGAGAGTACCGCCCCAGTTGGGTATTGATGAGCCGGGGTGGTAAATATCAATTTCGGTGGGTGAGTGTGGGTGGCCTGTGTTGCGTTAACTGCATCAATTCCCTCTTTATCCACTGGGATTGAGACGACAGTTAAACCGCGAATGTTAAGTGCCGATTTAGCTCCAAAATAGCATGGGTCTTCAATCCAAACCGTCTCTTCTGGATTTGTGATTAAAGCAAGGCAGAGATCAAGCGCTTGTTGTGCTCCGGCCGTTATCACGATTTGGTTGGGTTCGCATTTTACTCCTCGTGCAATGTGCAGATGATTGGCAATTGACTGCTTTAACGCTGGAACCCCAAGTGGCTCATGACTCAATAGTGATTGGCGATGAAGTTGTTTGGTCGTTCGTTCCAACGAGCGACGCCAAGCGGCAATGGGAAAATGATCAAGCGCTGGCATTCCCGGAGTAAGAGAGGCCTGTTTTATATCTGAAGTGGGTTTTGAATCTGCTAAATTATGCCACCGCTTAGCGAGGGTTACTGGTGTTGTTTGGGCCTTTTTCACCGAACGTATGCGAGCAGATTGCGCGCTTAAACTGGCAACTTTTGTGCCTTGCTGGTCGGCAATAATATAGCCCTCGGCGGCTAAATGTTCGTAAGCAAGAACAACAGTATTACGCGACACCCCAAGCTCGGTAGCCAAAGTGCGTGAAGAACTGAGCCTTGTGTCTGCGGGTAACCTTCCCGATAAAATCGCCTGCTGTAATCGCTCGACTAATTGTTTATGTAGGGAGATCTTGTCACCCGATGAGGTTTTAGCATTAGGGTCGAGAACGCCGGTAATATCAATCATAGGTGGTACCATAAAATTTGCGCTGACTGGTGCTTTTTATCATACCAGTATTTTTCTATGTTAGTTGCATTGTTACAACAAAACAGGAAAGTGAAGTGACTGCACGACTTAATGAATTTCAGCAACCTATTGGTTTCGATTTAACTGGATGGACGGCAGCAAAGCAGCCAGAAAAAACAACGTTATCTGGGCACTTTTGCCGCTTGGAACGCTTAAATGTTGCTCAACATGCCGAAGAGCTGTATGAAGCATTTCAAGATAGTCCCGATGGTCGCCACTGGACTTATCTGCCTTATGGCCCATTTCACTCAAGTGATGAGTACCGAGAGTTTTTACTGACGATGGAAGGGCTAAGCGATCCTTTTCACTATGCCGTGATTGACCGTTCGACTAACAAAGCGGTTGGTACGGTATCACTTATGCGTATTGATACCGCCAATGGTGTAATCGAAATCGGTCATGTGGTGTATTCCCCCCGCATGCAACGAACACCGCTTTCAACAGAGGTTATGGCGCTGTTATCCAAGTATGTTTTCGAAGAGTTGGGCTATCGCCGTTTAGAATGGAAATGTGATTCTTTAAATGAACCTTCAAGAGCCGCCGCACAACGCTTTGGTTTTACGTTTGAAGGTATTTTCCGTCAACTGCAGGTTACTCAAGGTCGCAACAGAGATACTGCATGGTTTGCATTACTCGATAGCGAATATGATGCCATTAAATCCGCGTATCAAGCATGGCTTGAACCTAATAACTTTGATGAGTTTTGTCATCAAATCAAGAAGTTGTCTGAGTTAATTACCTTATCAAACTGATCAACTTTAAATATTTTTATACCCACTCTTTAGCGAAATCCCGGTCAGTCATTAAGTGATTGATCGGGATTAAAACATTCCTATTTACGACCCTCATCCTTGATGTTGCTTGGAGTAATCATGCATTCCAACTCTATTATGAAAGCCATTGTTCCACTTATTATTTGTACCTTTTTATGGGGAAGTTGTTACCCCATAGGTAAAACCGCATTAGAGGAGATGAGTGCGTTTACCTTAGTCTTTTGGCGATTTGTGATTGCATCTACCTGCTTGATTTTATATTTGTGTGCCGTACGAACGCCGATACCACGCTTGCGGCTCGATCAATGGATTTGGGTGGTGGCGATCAGTGCATCTGGTATTGCTGGCTTCAACCTCATCGTTTTTGTTGGTTTATCTTATACCAGCCCAACCAATGGTTCTCTGATTATGGCATTAAGCCCGATAGTGACTTCCGTTATTGCCAGTGTCGCTGTACGTAAATTACCATCAAAGATTCAATGCGTTAGCTTAGTAATAAGTTTTGTGGGGGTCTTAATAGCCATCACGAATGGACATATTGAAACACTGCGTTCCTTTCGGTTTAATTGGGGTGATCAATTAATACTCTGTGGCATGTTTTCTTGGAGTATTTACACCTATTTCAGTCAGAGTATTAGCCGTTGGATGTTACCGAGTGTTTATACGTTCGTTGGTATGTTCAGTGGCGCTGTAGTGACGGGTATGGTTTGTTTCGCATTACCTTCTGTTCATCCGATCTATGAACTAAAGCTGGCATCCATGTTCAGCGTGTTGGAGGTGGGTTACATCGGACTATTTGGGACCGTACTAGGGTATTTACTTTGGTTGAGCGGTATTCAACGTATGGGCTCTGCAAATGCCTCGGTTTTCTTTAATCTGGTGCCTATTTTTTCTGTTGTCACTTCTTTGGCATTAGGTCAACCCGTGACAGGAATACAATTACTCGGGATTGGAGTCGTTCTTAGTGGTTTACTGTTACCTCGTTTGATCTCTTTCACACAGCGCCGTGGTGTCAATACAGAGTCGGTCTAGTCATAGTATCTGCTGGAGAAAAGGGTATCCCGGGCAAGGCGATACCCTTTATTATTGAAGTGGATTATTTATTCAACAGCTAAGCGATTGAATGATGTCTATTATTCCGGCTGCGCTGTTGGGCGGAATAAGATTTCTGACACATCGACTTCATCAGGTTGTGAGATCGCAAACGCCACCATACGCGCAAAGGCATCAGGAGAAAGACCAAATTCACCGACGATTTTCTTCACGGTTTCTTGGATGTCTTTCTGACTGATATGCTCAAGCAACTCAGTATTGACAGCTCCAGGAGAGATGATGGTGGTGCGCAGGTTGTAAGGTTTCACCTCTTGACGAAGACCTTCTGAAATTGCGCGAACCGCCCATTTAGTACCGCAGTAAACCCCCGCACCTTGAGCAACAATGTGACCATATACAGACGAAACGTTGATGATGTGGCCGGATTTTTGCGCTTGCATGTGTGGCAACGCGGCAGCAATACCGTTCAGAACGCCTTTAATATTGACATCAATCGTCTCGTTCCATTCCGCAATTTGTAAACGTTCAAACGGAGCGAGTGGCATCAACCCTGCGTTGTTAAGAAGAACATCAACGCGACCGTAGTTTTCTACTGCAGTGTCGACCAGTTTTTTAACCTCTTCATGGTTTTTGACGTCAGTAGTTACCGCAGTTGCAATGCCGCCAGCATCAACAATTTCTTTTACGATAACTTCGAGCTTTTCTGCGCGGCGAGCGCCAAGCACCACTTTTGCGCCTTCTGCGGCGAGCAATCTCGCGGTCGCTTCGCCCAGACCAGAGCTAGCACCAGTGATGACAACGACTTTATCTTTAATATTTTGCATAGATACCTCTATTGATAATGAATGATGGTTAAATAAACGGTTTCACATTGACGCGAATAACCAGAGTGTTCCTCTTAATCTTGTATAAGACGGTGAAACCGAGTGGGTATTTGTCGATAAAAACTGCCTTATCGACGGTGAGGAAACGCGTACGTCGAATTGATTTTTACGATCAACAAACTGACGAACAGTAGCCCAGCTAACGTCATTGGTAGTGATGATGTGCCATAGAATTGCAGCAGCACGCCGCCTACGATTCCGCCAAGGGAAATGGCACTATTCCAACTCACTACGGTTAAAGACATTGCCAGTTCAGCCCATTCGCCTGCTGCATCAGCTAATGCGGTATTCAGTAGAGTGGCCGCGCCGCCGAAGGTTAATCCCCAGATGGCGGTTCCAATCAGAATGACATCGGAACTTTTGATAAATAGACTGAAAATGACCGCGACAAGGAAGAAGCACGCCAGTGAAATCAACACCATTTTGCGCAAGTATTTGTCGATCAATTTACCAGTGACGATAATGCCAACTAAAGAGGTGAGACCAAAGATCATCAAGACCCACTGCACATGGCTGTTCATTCCCGATGGCTGAACAAATGGCGCGATGTAGGTATAAAGAATGTTATGCGCAAGCATCCATGTCAGCACCACCGCCAATACAGGTTTAACCCCTTTAATATGCAGTACTTTGCTAAATTCCAATTTCATCTGTTTTGATTGGCCTGCAACGTTAGGTACGCACACGATGATCCAAACAATCAGTAACGCAGACAGCAAAGACATTGCACCAAAGGTTAAACGCCAGCCCAGAACTTGCCCAAGCCAAGTACCTAAAGGAACACCAGCGGAAAGGGCAATCGGAGTGCCCACCATTGCGATTGCCATCGCTTTGCCTTGTTGATAAGGCTCGACGATGCGGCGTGCATAACTCGCCAGTAAGCTCCAAGCTAATCCCGCACAGGCTCCAGCTAAAAAGCGAGCAGTGAAAGTGAGCACTAAGTTGGTTGATAATGCCGTTAAGCTATTAAACAGAATAAAACCAAGCACAGTGGTAAGTAGTACAGTGCGGCGAGACCAAGCGCGGGTGGCAATGGTTAACGGAATCGCGGCAAACAGTGAACCTAATGCATAGGCGGTGACCCACTGGCCTGCTGTCGATAGTGGAATCGCCAACTCATGGCTTATCTCTGGAAGCAAACCTGCTGGGATAGTTTCTGTCATAATGCAGATAAAACCCGTCATGGCAAAGGCGAGCAACGCCATATAAGGCATTGGTTTTTCATGTTTTGTCATGGATATCTCGAAAATAGGTAATCGTGTTTTTAAGAGCATGCAATCCATGCTCTTTCAGTAATGAATGTTATGATGAAGTTGAAACGAGTAGTCCGTTATTTATTGCAGTAGGGACTATCATTTGGATGAATTAGGCCGGATAACCTATAACGCGCGTTGGTGAATGGTGGGTAAAGTTATCCATCGAAGGGTTCCTCACTTTGTTGTTGTAAAAATAATTATTGATGTTGTTAGGTTATGGATGGGGAGTGCGATACTTAACGTTAAGGTAAGACAATCCCACTTATCTTTTCTAAATGGTTAAGAAGCTGTGTTTGAAACTGCTCATCTTCCGCCGCAATATGATGCTTAGCACACTGTCTGTGGTGCCAATAAGTTCCACTTGTTAGAGAAGTTAATATGTTAGTTGTAGCCAGCCAAACTTGGGTCTGATAACCCTCAATGAAATCATCTGGTGCATGAGCGCCGCCCATCTTGGTGGGAACCCAGCCGGGATCAACACTGAAACAGTAGGAATCTGGCCATCTGTTAGCGATGGCATTACTCAATGTGGTAACAAGTAATTTGCTATCGGAGTAGGTGAGTTCTGCACTCCCAAGCTCTAAGTTTTTCCTACCATCAAAATGCATACTACTGCTGAGATAAATTAGGCGAGTAGGCTGCGGTACCAAAGCGCTTAAAACATAGGGAGCGAGCACGTTCACTGAAAAAAGATCCTGTTGGTTCGTAGTTCCTGCATTGTGAATGGCTACATCTATATGTCCGTGCTGATTGATTTGCTCGGCAACAGAAATTTGTTGTGCTAGCTGCGATAAATCACCAATAACGGCTTTGGCTCCTTTATTTAATAGGGGCTGAATTTGAGAAAGCCGCTCACTATTTCGACTATGAACAAGGACTTCATGGCCTTGTTCTAATAGGCTTGTAGCGGTAGCTAAACCGAGCCCATCTGTTGAACCCGAAACGAAAATTCGTGCCATGATTAACTTCCCTTTTTTAATGAAGGCTGAACAATAAGGGGAAACGATGCCGGTAAATATTTTCTTAACACTAGCAAACGCATTCCCCCATTTGCTTAATGTTAGAGTGCGAGTTTAAGGATCTCGGCTGCACTTTCAGCGGTGATGGATTGGTTTTCACCAATATTCACATGACCGTGTTCTTCCAGTTTCGCCACGACGATCGGGATGATGTCTTCACCTAATCCATAGTCGGATAGATGGGTTTTAATCCCCATGGATTCAAAGAACTGAGTAGTGCATGCAATTGCTTTTTCCGCCATCACCAGTTCATCTTGCACTGGGATGTCCCATACACGAGCAGCGTATTGGGCAAGCTTCGCGGATTTCTCTTTTTTGCAGAAAGTCCACAGCGCAGGCAATACGATTGCTAGCGTTTGGGCATGATCAAGTCCATAAAGCCCAGTTATTTCTTGACCGATCATGTGTGTTGCCCAGTCGGCAGGAACGCCTGTGCTTAGTACGCCGTTTAATGCCATGGTGGCAGACCACATAATATTGGCGCGCGCTTCATAGTCATCAGGTTGGGTCAGCGCTTTTGGTCCATCTTCTTTTAGCGTATTAAGCAGACCTTCTGCAATGCGGTCAGGAATTTTGGCATTAACAGGGTAGGTGATGTATTGCTCCAGAATGTGGATAAATGCATCTACCACACCATTTGCGGTCTGATTTTTAGGCAGCGTAAAGGTAATTTCTGGCTCTAAAACTGAGAATTTTGGCAGCACATAAGGAGAGCCAAAGAACAATTTGTCTTTGGTTTCCGCTTTGGTGACTACAGCCACGTTATTCATCTCTGAGCCTGTTGCTGCGATGGTTAACACACAGCCAATCGGCAGCGCATCTTGCACAACATTGCCGTAGCTTTTGACAATTTCCCAAGCATCACCTTGATATTTTGCTGCGGCAGCAATGAATTTGGTTCCGTCAATAACAGAGCCACCACCGACAGCAAGCAAAAAGTCGATTTTTTCTGATTTTACGATCTCAACGGCACGCATCAGTGTTTCGTAATGAGGGTTCGCTTCAACACCGCCAAATTCGAAAATAATGTCGTTTTGCAATGCATCTTTAACGCGTTGCAGAACACCCGTTTTCACCACACTGCCGCCGCCATAGACAATCATGACACGCTTGTCTTGTGGAACTTCGTTATTAATTTGTGCGATTTGATTTTTGCCAAATAGCACCTTAACCGGATTATGAAAGATGAAGTTTTCCATTGAGTAACCTATTGAAACTAAGAAAATGAAAAGGCAAAGAGGCTTCATAAACATCGCATTTGCCTTTTGCCTTCGTTGAGAAAGACTTTACCAAGCAAGCGTCGAGGAATTAATAGCTACAAATTTGATTTATTTGTTAGTGAAATTCACAAATACCAGTGACACGCAACGTTAGGGATAATCGATTTTGAATGAAATTATTGGGTTAAAAAGTAATAGGCTTTGTAACGAAGAGCAGGCGCAGCAGTGATTTATCGAGATGTGATTACCGATTCCGCCCGAATCACGCAAAATCAAAAGTTTTGGTCATAAAAAAATAAGGAAAACATTTCGCCTTCCTTATTTTCTAGCTAACTAAAAAGTGCTCGCATCAATGACATATCGATAACGGGCTTTTTTATCGACAACGTTTTCCCATGCTTGGTTAATTTGGTTAGCGTTGATCATCTCAATATTCGGCAGCACATTATGGCTGGCGCAGTAATTCACCACTTCTTGGGTTTCTTTCATGCCGCCAATTAATGACGCATTGAAATTAACGCGGGAAAAGGCCAAATAGAGTGCGTTCATGGTGACTTCTGAATTGATCGGCATCCCAACTTGTGTAAATGTTCCGTACGGTTTCACCACAGCTGCATAGGCAGCAACGTTAAAGTCGTAAGGGATAGTGGAGATGACATAATCCAGTTGCCCATGGTATGGCTGGAGCTTGGAGAGGTCGTCGACCACGATGGCCTCTTTGGCACCAAAGGCAAGAATGTCTTTGACCTTGGTTGGGCTGGTGGTGAACGCGTACACTTCCGCACCTTTAGATACGGCAATTTTCACGGCAAGATGGCCTAAGCCACCAATCCCCGCGACGCCCACTTTCATGCCAGGTTTAATGTCGGCACGCATCAGTGGTGAGTAGGTGGTAATGCCTGCGCAAAGTAGCGGCACGGCTTCTTGAAAGCTAACACTTTGCGGAATGTGTACCGCAAACTCTTCTTCGACCACGATATTGTTGGAGTACCCGCCTTGAGTGATGCCAGTCGGCGAGCGATCGTCGGGGAAACCATAGGTAAATAGAGTATCGGCGTTGTATTGTTCTTCATCGGTAGCATGGTGGTGATAGTGATTTCCGCACATACAACCCACGCCAGCCCGATCACCCACTTTGAATTTTGAAACGTTTTTCCCTACCGCAGAGACAATGCCGACGATTTCATGGCCGGGTACTTGTGGGTATTGCTGTTTACCCCAGTGCCCCTTTTCTTGGTGGATATCGGAGCGGCAAATACTGGCGAACTTGATGTCGATAAGAATATCGTTATCGCCCACAGGTCGACGTTCAAAGGTCCAAGGTTTTAGTACACCAGATTCATCAAACGCTGCGTAACCACGCGATGGAATTCGCCGATTCGGCTCGCTGGCGAAAACATTGAAAGGGCTTGCGAGCATTGCGCCAACGCCTATCGCTCCTGTGAGTTTTAATACTTTTCTTCTCTGTTTATCTGTCTCTTCATTCATGCCCATTTCTCCATACTGGGTTATCAATAATGGTGACGAATAGATACCGTGTTTTTGTGCTGTGATGGCTCAAGCCAATTGGGTTTGTAATGGTGGGCTTATGTTCTTAACATTATGAAAATATTGAACATATGTTACGTTCTCCATTTTTTGCCACTCAATAGCTAATCTACCAAATAGAGACCTGCAGATTAATAGTCTGAAATTTCATTCATTTGTTAGTAATATTCATGAATCACGAGGTCTCGATAGCAATATCGAATGCTATACTTCGGCGACGAAAAAGGAGAGCTAAGTTGGATGAATTAAAAGCATTTCTTGTGATTGCACGTCACGGCAGCTTAACCAAAGCCGCTGCTGAACTCGGTGTGACCCCCTCGGCTTTAAGCCATACATTAAAAGTGCTTGAAGAGCGGTTAGGGGTGAGACTATTTGCTCGAACCACTCGGAGCGTTTCACCGACAGAGGCGGGCAGGCAACTCATTGATGATTTAACGCCTTTGTTTGACAAAGTCGATGATGCCATTCTAAGGCTCAATGAACTGAAAGATAAACCTGCGGGCAATATTCGCATCACCGCTGCAGATGATGCTATACAGTATATTCTCCAGCCTAAGTTACCTCGTTTTTTAAGCCGATATCCAGAGGTTAACATTGAGGTTTCAGTGAATTACTCCCTGACAGATATCGTTAAAGATCGTTTCGATGCGGGCATTCGGTTAGGTGAAGATCTCAATAATGACATGATTGCTGTAAAAATCAGCCCAGACTGGCGACAGGTTCTGGTGGCTTCCCCGCAGTATTTGCGTAACCACAGTGCACCTAAAAAGCCAGAAGATTTGCTAAGTCATAACTGCATCAATATTCGCTACTCAGATAAAAGTGGCTTATATGCATGGGAATTTCAAAAAGGGGATAAAAAGCTCAATTTAAAAGTAAAAGGTCAATACACCGCGAACAGTAATCCACATGTTCTTGCTGCGGCTTTAGATGGGATAGGTGTTGCCTATTTGCCCGAGTATTATGTCGAGGAGTACTTGCAGCAAGGAAAACTGGTTGCTTTTATGCTCGACTGGTGTCCCTATTTTGATGGCTACTATTTATATTATCCTCATCGCAGGCAGGATTCTCCCGCTTTTCAGGCATTGGTCAATACACTGCGTTATCAGGGAAAGTAACCGATTTTGGGGCAGAGCTTAGGCAATGATATGATCTAAGTGTTTATTTCTCTTGCTGCTATTTCACTCATCACAACGTATGGTGAAAGGGCCAAGCCGCTCACTCCGTTTATCAAGTAGCGACTTTGGCCTGAGATAAGAAACATCGATGTTTCTATTTCAATGCGAAGTACCCAATATTTTGCGTAAGCTTGTGCGACAGTTGATCGAGATAGGAAACCGTTTCTTTGCAGCTTGCGATGGCGTCGGCGGTACTTTTTACCATGTTCGATATCTTTTCGACATGTTCTGATAACTCATCGGCGGCGAGCTTCTGTTCCGAGGTTGAGCTGGCGACACCACGAATTAAGTTAAGCGTGTCAGACGAGCTTTGTTGAATGTCGATCAGCATGTTGGTCACTTCGTCGGCACTGGCAACGCTTTTCCCTACTTTAGGTATCATGGACTCAAGCGAGTGTTCTACGGAGTCGGTTTCCGATTGCATCTCTTGAATGGTGGACGTAATTTCCCTTGTTGCATGGGCGGTGCGTGACGCCAGTGTTCTTACTTCATCAGCGACAACCGCAAACCCTCGGCCTTGTTCGCCTGCTCGAGCGGCTTCAATGGCGGCGTTGAGTGCTAGTAGGTTGGTTTGTTCGGCAATTTCTGTTATCACATCGACGATGTTGCCAATGCTGCTTGATTTTTGTTTAAGCTTTTTGAAATTGTCGATTGAGGTCGAAATTTGATTCGAAATATCATTGGTGACGTCATTGGATTGATGAACAAGTTCTTCGCCACTAATGCATAGTTGTGAGGATTTTTCTGAGTTTTGTTCCGACAGTAAAGAGTTTTGCGAAATCTCATTAATGCAGCTAGATAGCTCAGTGATTGCGGTCGCGGTAGAAATAGAGGCATCGGATGAGGCTTTTGAATCCTTCGCGATGTTCTCAAACTGTTGGTTCAAATCATTACTCGCCGTGCGAAGTTGGGTAGCCCCGCTTTGAATATCCGCAACCATAAGCTTTAATGACGATTGCATGGTAGAAATCGCGCCTAATAGGCTGTCTGGTTTGAATTTGCCTTCGATGGTTTTAGCCAATTCACCTTTGGCAATGGATTGTGTTACTTCAACCGCATAGTTGAGTTCGCCGCCTAACTTATTGAGTATGGTGCGAACCATTACCACACTGATACCAATAATGGCGATCAAAATAATGCCCGCGATCACGATAAATTGCGTCGCAAAACTCCAATAGGCGTTATCTACATCATCCATATAAACGCCGATGCCGATAACCCAGTTCCATTTAGGAAGGAGAGTCTTACCATTCATTTTATAGACTTTATGATCGAGTCCGGGCTTGGCGTTCAATTTAACATCAAAATCGTAGCCTGTTTTAGAGGCTTGGATTTTTGCCAAGTCTGGCGCGTATGACTTTTGAAATGTACCAAGTTTTTGGGTTTTGATGTGTACGCGAGTGTTGGCATTGTTGTCATTGGCCCACAGGTAAGAGGTGCCTGAACGGACACCAGAAAGTACCTCGACAACTTTTTTCTCGGCTTCTTCTCTGCTAATGAGTCCTTTTTCTGATTGGTTGATGTAAATCATCGACTGATTTTTGGCGTAAGTTAATACCGATTCAATTTCATGTTGGTAACCGTTAACCAAGTTTGTTTTGAGGGAATTTAAAGCGACAACACACAGTATGGTAAAACCTACTGCAACGATACCTACAATTAAAGATAGTTGATTTGATAACTTCATTTTATGTCCATTCTGATACAACAAAAGTATGAATTTTTGAGCTGGTATTTCTTATTGTTAATTATGTTAAATATTAGTTTTACACAAATAGATTGTTTGGTTTTTCAATTTTTTTAAAACCAAATTGATATGAAAAATAGGTGTGCTAATGGCGAAATTAAGCGCAGGTTATGTAAAACTCGCTAAGACTTTTTGCCTTGAGTGTCATTAAGGTGTTAATTTATAGTGTTTTTTCATGCATTGCATTCGCTAGGTGTTAGTTCTTAAGGTCGAGGTGAGCACATTTTTAATTCTGGGTTTTTATACGCATTTTTAGCTGTTTTTATTTATCCTATAGTTCGGTTTTCCAAAATTCATTTATTTGCCAAATTAATTTTTCGAACGGTAATCACACATTTACATAATTTAATACCATATTGTTAATAATATTTTTGTGAACTCTGCTAAAGATTTTCAACAAAATAAAACGTTATTTCATTTATTAGTTTTCCATCCATTTCTTCAATTCTTTTTATTTTGATGGTCAATTAGTTTGATAGCATTGATTCGAATCAGCAACAAGCAGTTGTGATATATCGCTGATGGACAATCGAAAGTGTTACTTTATATGTTGAATCTAGAAGGACTCAAAACGGTGAAAGTGAACAATATGAAAACTTTGCCCATTGTTATTGCGGGAATAATGGGCTCCGCTATGGTCAGTAGCCAAGTTTACGCAGCAGATTATTGTACCGATGCGGCTGTTGATGGGGTCGTGTACAAAATTGTTAGTACCGGTGTAGATATGCTTGTTGCCGCTGAATCGACAGCGAAAAAAGCAAACGTAGAGATAGAAAAAAACACGGGCAGTGATTCGCAACGATTCTACTTAAATAAGCAGAGCAATGGATATTGGGCGATTCAGGCTTCTAATACCGATTATGCTGCCACGGTGGAAGGTGGGTCGAAAAGTAATGGTGCCACCATTCAACAAAAGCCTTTCAGTGGTTCGACAAGTCAAGAGTGGGAATTGGAGCAGGTAACATCTGGCACCTATAAAGGGGCGTATAAAATCATCAATGCCAAGTCCGATTTGCTTATGACGGTTGCGGGTTCATCAGAAGGTTCTGATGTTTATCAAAACTCCGATGCCGGTGGCAGTTCTCAGCGCTGGTGGCTTGAACCTGTGACCAGAACCTGTGGTTCTACAAGTTCTGATTCAGACAGTTCATCCGATTCTGATTCTGGTAGCTCGTCAACTGTTGATATCTCAAGTTCTTCTGCTGCGCCTACCGCATCTGCAGCTAAAAGTGCTGGGGCGAACAGTGAACCTTTGACCAACGGATACCCTTCATTTATTAAAAGTAAGAAGTCCAGTGCAACGGTAGTCTCTAGCTTGGCTGGTTTACTTGAGGCGATTGATGACGCCAGCGCTGGCGATGTTATCTACGTTCGTG
Source organism: Vibrio tritonius (assembly GCF_001547935.1). Classification (NCBI taxonomy): domain Bacteria; kingdom Pseudomonadati; phylum Pseudomonadota; class Gammaproteobacteria; order Vibrionales; family Vibrionaceae; genus Vibrio; species Vibrio tritonius. The sequence goes on along the minus strand of NZ_AP014635.1, from coordinate 1,894,363 downwards.
AAGGTACTTACTATCCTTCAGACACCATTAAGATAAAAAACAGTGGTACGTCATCTAAAGCTATCGTACTGAGTGTGTATCCTGGAGACGATCACCCGGTATTTAATTTCCAAGCAATGTCTGAAAAGAGCTCTAACCGTGGTTTCCAAGTGAGTGCAAATTACTGGCATATCTACGGTATTGATATCACTAAAGCAGGCGATAATGGTATGTACCTCACAGGGTCTCACAATACCATTGAGTTTATGAAGTTCTATGAAAACGCCGATACCGGTTTACAGATCAGCAGTGGCGCGGCGTATAACTTTATCAAAAACTCAGACTCTTACTACAATGCCGACTCATCACTTGAAAATGCTGACGGCTTTGCCGCTAAATTAACGGTAGGGACTGGTAACTACTTCTACGGTTGTCGTGCATGGAATAACCTAGATGATGGTTTTGATGGTTACCTACGTGATAACGGTAGCTCTGTAACCACCACTCTAGAATACACTTGGATGATCAGAAACGGTTATCAGAAAAATGGTGTGAAAGGTGCTGGTGATGGTAACGGCTTTAAAACCGGTGGTAGTGACGATAAAGATCTAGCTCACAACGGTCTGTACATCAATACTATTTCTGCTGGTAACACAGCAGATGGCTATGACCAAAACAGTAACCGAGGCACTGTTACTATCTACAACGCAGTTGCGTATGATAATGACCGTAACTTTGGTTTGGGTGATGGCAGCTCTCGTCAATTGAAGAAACTGACTATCAAAAACAGCGTTTCTTTGGGTGGGGATAACAGCGACAAATTTGGCGGCAGTTCAACCAGCATTTCTAACAACAGCTGGCAGAATGGCCTTTCAGCTTCATCATCTGACTTCAATAGCGTAAGTATTGATGGCTTACTGGCTGACCGCCAAAGCGATGGTAGTTTGCCAGTCGTTAAGTCTTTCCACTTGAAATCAGGCAGTGACCTTATTGATGCTGGTACCAATGTGGGTCTTGATTACAACGGTAGTGCACCAGACTTAGGTTCTTTTGAATCTAAATAAGGCCAACGCCGCAATATAATCGGATAAAAAGCCAATCCGGGTATCATAGATATCCGGATTTTTCTATTTATCGACATAACTAATATTACGAAACCATAAGAAGTGTATAAATACGCATATAATTCATCACTTAACCAAAAAATATACGAAATGGTACTATTTGTCGCACTTTGATTTTTGGGTTGTTTTGTAAATTATATTTATATTAATTTAATGGTTTAAATTTATAGAAAATATTTTTAATATATAAAAATAAACCATAACTCTAAATAGGTATGGTTGTTAATTTGGTCAAGTTATTACTAGAATGCCGCCTCACTCTTTCTTGACTAAATTGGTAAATATGAAACTTACAATTAAAAAGGCATTAATAAGCTTTATTTTTCTTAATTTTAGTACTGTGGCTCATGCAGATACTGTCATTACGGATGATTTAATCGTGCCAGGATCGTTATGTGCTGGTCCATCTTGTGAAGTGGATGAAGTATTTGATTATGACACGTTAAAATTAAAGAGTGATGCTCCACAGATTGTATTTGATGATACTAGCTCTACATCTTCATTTCCGAATGTTGACTGGCAGGTTGGCGTTCAAGGCAGTAGTAGTGACGATCCTGGTGCGTTTTTTATTGAGAATTCGACGGCTGGGCAATACGTATTGCAAATTTCATCTGATGGCGATGTTGCGTTAGGTGGCGGCTCTGAAGTGGTTGATGGAGCAATTTCTTTTGGTTCGTCTGGTTATGAGCGTCGTATAAGTTACGTTGCGGATGGTGTTGATGCCACGGATGCAGTGACGCTTGGGCAATTTCAAAGTTATGTCGCTACATTAAATTTGGACTCTGAAACGAGTACGGTACAAAAACAAGTGGCGGCATTACAAAAAAGAATCAACGATTTGACTAGCCGTGTTGAAGCGTTAGCTGAAAACTTAGAATAGGGTAGACGACATGTTAAAAGTCATCTTCTTTTTCATTGCTTGTCTCTCTGCTTCATTCATTTGTGTGGCGGATACGGTTTATACCGACGACGGTATCATTCAAGATAATACTTGTATTGGCAATGACTGTTCGAGCAATATGACATTCACGACTCCGCCTTTAGTGTTGAAGGAAAATAATCTAAAGATAAAGTTAGAAGTCAGCACGTTAAACGCTGAAAGTATCGAACTTCATTCCTCAGATTATTACTATATAGCGGAGTTCGGTAATAGTTGGAACCTCGACGCGAATGATTCGGCAAATGGTGGGCAAAACTATTTCGCACTCGAACAATCCTATAGTAAGACACCCACCTTATTAAGTGATGGTACTGCTGTTAATTATCGATGCTTTTATTACACGAATGACGCTGAAGTATATAATGTTAATCAATCGCTGGTCGATTCGGGCATAGTTTATGTTAATGCAGATGGTGTTATTCCACGAGGTGAGCCGATTAAAACTCCCCAGTGTGGCACATCCACAGCTCCGGTACCGGTGAAGAATGGTGTAAAATTACTGGAAGATGCGAGCATTAATGATGGCGGGATAGCGCTTGGTTTTAATTCAACCGCTAGCGATGCTAACGTGAGTGTTGGAATGGAAGATCAACGCCGTCGTTTAGTTAATATCGCGTACGCACTCAATGATATTGATGTGTTGGCTTTAGGGCAGATGACAGTCTATGTCGATCAGGTAACAACCATTGACACGTTGAACAAGCAGCTTGATAAATTAGAAGCTCAAATTGTTAAACTTGAAAGCTTATCCACTCAAAATAGCTCATCTGATGATCATTCAGGTGGCGCATTTTCTATCTTTTGGTTGTTATTGTTAGGTGGATTTGGCGTATTACGCATTAAGTTAAGCACCCGTGCAGTAAACTGATTTTAAAGAGTGATCTTTTTAGTAATGAAAACAGGGATGAGGCGTTGACGTCTCATCCCTGTAGATATTGAAACTGTTCCACAATATCTAATTTTTCAATCAGTTACTGGACCCTGTTAACCCATTCAATACATCAATTCGTTGTACAAAATCACGGGCACTCACACGTAGTGCTTGCTCAATGGCGTCCTTTTGGGCGGCATAGTGTTCTGTTGGAATGACCACAGAAACCGCCAGTTGAGTGGAACCAAAAATACCGACCGGAAGGCCAATAGCACATGATCCTAATGCGTGCTCTTCAACATCATAGGCAAAGCCGCCAGATCTGATGGTATCAAGTTCGGCTATGAGCTTGTCGACGGTTGAAATTGTCATTGGAGTAAGGCGTTCCAATGTGTTGTTACCATACATGGCGCAGATGTCATCATTAGTTAGCCCCGCCAAAAGCGCTTTACCTGTTGCCATCGCATAGGCGGGATAATGCTCTCCCGCATCCGGTACTACCCGGACACTGTTCTCTGAGAGAAAACGATCAAGAAAAAGAACTTCTGTGCTGGTAAGTGTCGACAAATCGACGGTTTGGTTTGTCGCTTCAAATAAACGAAACAGTTGTGGTCGCAGTTGAGATGCGATACTTGGTCCAGCTAAATCGCCTAAACGACGCAATCCCCAGCCGGGCCTTACGCCGCCAGCTCCTGCCTGTACTAAACACTCGATTTCCAGCGCATCAACAATTCGTTGCACGGTTGAACGAGCAAGGCCAGTTGCTGTGGCCAATTGTCCCAAGCTCATTCCATCTGAATTGGCGACGACTTCGCGCAAAATAGCGGATGCACGAGAAATTACCTGAATGCCTTTGTCGGAGTCTTTTTTCATTTATTGCCTCTGTACCGCATTGTGGTACACTTCGTGTATTGCATTGTGGTTAGGTTGGTTATCATGTCACGTTTAGTTATTCCCGTCACATCATTCTTTTATATTGTTATGCTTGGTCTTATGTCGGCATTGCCTCCTTTTGGTATCGATGTTGGGTTGCCAGCGATTCCCAATATGCAGGCTGAGTTAAATGTCACACTGGCGCAAGCCACCCAAACATTGACGCTATTTTTGGTCGGCTTCGCGTTTGGTCCGGTTCTGTTTGGTCCTTTGTCTGATCATTACGGGCGTAAGCCCATTCTTCTTTTTGGGGTTGCACTTTTTTCCCTTGCGGCGCTAGGCTGTGCGTTTGCCCCAAGCATTGAAACCCTCTTCGTTCTGCGAGTGATTCAAGGGATAGGGGCGGGGGCTGCGGCTTCTCTTCCGGCGGCGATTGTGCGTGATGTCTTTCGTGGTGAAATGGCACTAAATCGCCAATCGTACGTGGCTATGGTAAATGCCGTGACACCTCTGATTGCCCCACTTGTTGGTGCGGCAATAATATCGTTTGGCGATTGGCGTTCTATCTATGAAGCACTGACGGTGGTTGGGGCTATTTTGTTTATGTCGGTTTGGTTGGGTTACCAAGAAACGGCTTCGCGTGTGCAAACGGAAAATACGGTACTTCGCTCGGCACTTTGGTCGTATCGACAGGTGTTGTCCAATCGCAACTATCTTATCGCCACGGGGCTTTTTTCTGCGACGTTCGGCATTATGTTTGCTTATATCTCCAGCTCTTCATCGGTATTTATGAACCTCTTTGGCGCTTCTGCGACAACATTTGGGTGCCTGTTTGCTTTAACCGCGATTGGGGAAATTCTTGGCGCTGCATGTAACGCTCGTCTTGCGCCGCGTTTTGGCGCTGAGCGTTTGTTGTGTGTGGCTGTACTGGGCTGTTTTATGGCTTCAGTTACACTACTAGCGCTTGCGTTGCTGGGGGTTCAATCCATTGCTTTATGCGCCACTTTGGTTGTGGTGAGCAATTTCTGCGCAGGAGTTATTATGCCAACTGCGACCCATCACGCTTTAAAAGATCTGGGTAATGTGGCGGGTAGTGCGGCAGCACTGCAACGGTCTCTGCAAATGGTATTTGGCGCTATTGCGGCAGCGGCGGTTGGTTTGGTTGGCGAGAACAGCTTGATCTCGATGGCTTGCGTGATGACGATGTTTGCCACTATCACGCTTGTGCTGCTGGCTTTGTCTATGAAAACTCAATCGCGCTCATCGTCAGTCGCACCAGCCTATCCAGCCAAATAGCGGGGCGTCGTGTTATTTACTTTGCTGAATCGGTGAGCGTAATTTATTCAGTGAAAGTAATTTAATCGGTGAAAGTAAAAAGACCAACCTTGCGGTTGGTCTTGGGCTTTCATTTGCTCATTACTACCGAACAATCATCGGCGTAGAGAACGAATGGTTTAGTCCATTTCTGCCATCGCCGTTTTGCCTGCAATGCGGCCGAACGTGAAGATATCAGCAAGTGCGTTACCGCCAAGGCGGTTACCAGCGTGGATACCACCGGCTACTTCACCTGCCGCGTATAGGTTCTTGATTGGTTGATTGTTCTCATCAAGTACGCGAGTTGCGGTATCAATTTTTAAACCACCCATAGTGTGGTGAACCGCCGGTTGACGTGGAGTGGCGTAGAACGGCGCTTTTTCCACTTTCAAGCTAAAGGTATCTTTATGGAACTCTGGATCTTCGCCCGCTTCAACATAGCTGTTGTATTTAGCGACGGTGTCGACCAGTGTTGCTGGGTCCATACCGACTTTTAGCGCCAACTCTTCAAGGGTGTCGGCTTTAAATAACGTGCCTGCTGCCACTTGGCGATCGATTTTCTCTTGGCTTGTGTTTGCTGCGGTTTTCTTGATTTCATCATCGGCGATGAGATAGAACAGGCCACCTTCTGCCAATGCTGCTTTGGTCAAAACATCACGACCAGCAAACTCGTTGATAAAACGTTTACCTTGTTTGTTCACAATCACGAAGTTTTCTGGCGGTACTTGCAGGCCACTAAACAGCTCACCAGTAATTGGGTCGGCTACTGGCATCATTTGGGTAAAGCCCATACCGGTTAGCCCAGCACCAACTGATTGACCAAGAACGATACCATCACCGGTCATTGCGTAAGAGTTGGTGGTTTTCACATCATCAGGAATGCTGCTCCAGTAAGTATTGTACTGTTGAAGCATCTTAGTGTTGGCACCAAAACCACCCGTTGCCAGCACAACCGCGTTAGCACGAACAGTCACTTTCTGGCCATTCACGCCAGTGGCGATAATGCCTTTGATTTCTCCATCTTCAATCAAAAACTCTTGTGCTGGAGTATCGGTAATGACCTTACCGTTCATTTTTTCGATGTATTGACTCAATGCCAGCACAAAAGCCGTGCCGTATTTTTTCACTGGTTTATGACCACGACGCCATAGCGCGCCCACTGGGGCAAACACGATGGATTTATCGTATTCCACACCAATCTCTTCTAACCATTGCACACTTTCGAGGGCATGGTCAGTTAGGATTTTCACTAAGTCATATTGACCGTAGATGTCATTACCCAATAAATCGGTACGCTTACCACCGAAGTAAGTTTGCATACGGTGCAGCAGTGGTGAGTCAAATAGGTAACCTTTGCCTTCGCCAAATTGCGCTTCGTAGCTGGCAAACTCATCTTTAAGGGCGCGAAAATCTGCAAGGTACTCTTGGTGAATGTCCTTTTCATCAATGCTAAGAAGATGTTGAATAGTATGACGTTCACCTGGGTTTTCATCGAAGGTACGTTGCCATTCTGGATCGGCAGCGTTAATTGGGCCACCAGTACGAATAGTGTTACCGCCAACCGCTGGGTATTTTTCCAAAACAATCGCGCTTTTACCTTGTTGTAATACAGTTGCGGCTGCACTTAAACCTGCACCGCCGCCGCCAATCACAACCACATCACAGGTGTACTCTTCATCGCCTTGATTGATGCTGCTTGCTGGTTTTGGTCGTTTTCTTAAAATATCTGGGTTTACACCAGCCAGTTTCACTGCTTTTGCTACGCCATCAAGCACGGCATTACTGGTTTCGGATGCGCCGGATAGGGCATCTACATTAAGGGTTTGGCCTTCAATGATTTTGTCTGGAATGCGTACAAATACCACGTCTGCTAAACCTTCGGTTTCGCCAGCGGTGTCGATATCAATGCTTTCGATGCGCTTTTCACTGAACGCCACTTTCATCGGTAACGCGCCACCGTGACCTAGAGCGTGAACATCATAAGTGCCCGGAGTGAATGAAAATTCCTCTTCTTCGTTGAGCTGATTAGAAATTTTGGCGAAACGCATAAAGCGTAAGAAACATCTTTCTAAGAAGTCGATGGTGCCTTCGCTGTTAAGATTACCGTTTTCATCAAAGGCTTTGTTGGCGTTACCGAGTAAAAATTCGTAACCCGGCATCACGTTGGCGTTAACACCAGGAGCATCTAATACTTGGCGAAGGTGTAGCTGCGCGCGTGAAGAGCCTTGAGAATCAATAGAGGCACCAATAATCATTACAGGTTTGCCATCCAATGGATGTAGCTCATAGCTAAGCCATTCCAGCACGCTTTTTAGGCTAGATGGAATCGAATGGTTATATTCAGGTGTTGCGATGATCACACCATCGCTGGCGTTGATTTTTTCATTGATGGCTAAGAGTTGCGCGTTGTTTGATGGCAAATCTTGGTTAAACATAGGAACGTCGTTGATCTCTAACAGTTCAATTTCCGCTTTGTCTTTGAAATACGCTTGCATGAATTGAAGTAGAGTACGGTTGTATGATTTTGGAGACGTAGTTCCAACGATAGCTGCAAATTTCATGTTATTTTGCCTCCTGAGTTTGCCAAGCGAATTTCTTACCTTTACGAGTTGCGGGCTTCTCTGATAACAATTTTGTAATAAGGTCGGTAAATAACATGAATTCTCTAAAAATTTCATCGAGTTCTGTGACCTTTTCTGGATAGATTAAAGCCCCTCCAGCATTAAAAGCAGCTTGCGATTTACCAAGGAGAAATTCGCTGCTCGGCATAAGGCGAGCGGCCAATTCTGGGGAATCAAGAATCTGACGAAGGTGAGCTTGAGCGCGAGAAGAACCCAAAGCACCATGGGAAGCACCCACGATCAAAACGGGTTTATCCGTCAGTGCTTGCGTTGTGTAACTGATCCACTCTAACGCACTTTTTAGTGCGGCAGTAATGGTGTGGTCATACTCCGGCGTGGCAATAATAACGCCATCTGCGGCAAGAATTTTTGCTGATAGTTCAACAATTTGTTGGGGGGCTTGGTTATCGTCAGGTTCGTAGAAAGCGGGCAGGTCTTTTATTTCAAAAAGTTCAAGCTGGGCTTCGTCTTTAAAATGCTCTTTCATGAATTGCAGTAACATACGATTTGTTGACACCTTGGAGTTGGTGCCAACAATTGCTAAGTAGTTCATAGTAGAGGTTTCCCTAAATTGTCATAGCCATAATTAAATTCTGTGTTCAGTTGTATCACAGTATGCAATTGCTATCTAATAGCTATAAAATAAGGGTTGATAAGTAATTTGTTATAGGAATGCACTTAAGCGCATAGTGAGATTGAGCAATGTCAAAATATCGCAGTCAAAACACCCTCTATTACATCGATGCGTTACTCAAATTCAGCAATTACAGTAAGGCAGCCGATTCCCTTAAAATTTCGCAACCTTATCTTACGCAAGTGATCAAACGGATTGAAAGTGAGCTTAATTGCCAAATTATCAACCGTAGTGAGTTGCCATATCGTTTAACTGAGCAGGGCAAGATTTACTACGATTATCTGGGCTCGATAGAAACGGTGTATTCCAATATGCGCCGTAATATCACTGCTATCACCGATATGGATAAAACGACCATCAAGATAGGTATTTTGCCAAGCATTGGTTCTTATCTTTTGCCTTTGTTTCTGCCCAAATTTTTAGCGAATTATCCGCTGTGTCAAATTGAGTTGGTGGAAGATATGCCAGATAACAACGAGAAGAGACTGTTAAAAAGTGAAGTCGATTTTTGGGTGGGACAAAATTCAAGGCATCTTGACCCTAATCTTAGAGCGGTGTCATGGGGAAACCATCGATACTATGCGGTGATACCTAAATCGAGCGCACTCTACCAAAAAGGCACAGCGATGATTCCCCAAGGCAGTATTGCGATGGATGAGTTACTTAGCCAAAAGTTGGTACTAACGATAAAAGGGTCGGTAATTCGGACACAGGTCGACCACCTGCTTGATATTTATAAGATAAAGCCTGATATCGTGCTAGAGAGCTGCGAGATAGCAACCGTAAAAAATCTGGCCATGGCAGATGCCGGAGTGACGTTTGTGCCGGAAAGCTTGATGATTGAACCATGTGCAGAAAACTATAACATTTACATGTTGCCCGTTGAGCAACTTAACGCGGACTATTTTATTGCTCACCACTACAACCGTGATCTCACTGAGATGGATAAAGGGCTGGTGGATGCCTTTATGCGCTATAAAGATACGGCAGAATATTAAGAATGTTGCTATCAATGAGCAAAGCTACTGACGACAACCGCGCGCATGCTGAAAAGTAAGAGAGATGACATGACCGAAGCACACCAACTCATCGAACTGATGGGCACCAAAATTCGCCTTTATTTTAAAGGCGAACATGCAGAGCAATGTCTCGAGCAAGCTTGTGCCATGTTACGGCGTTATGAGCAAGTGTTTAGCGCAAATAGCGATGCATCACAGCTTGCCGATGTGAAAATAAATGCGGCTAATCATCCTGTTGTGGTTGATGCTGATTTATACGAATTGATCAAAATCGGCCATCAACATAGTGTCGATCCAAAGAGTTTTTTGAATATTGCTATCGGGCCGTTGGTTAAACTGTGGCGGGTGGGATTTAAAGAGGCGCGAGTGCCCACTCAAGCGGAAATCGATACGGTGTTAGAGCGCTTAAATCCTGCTGACATGATTTTAAACGATGAAGAACGTTCGATATTCTTTACCAAGCCGGGACTAGAAATCGATTTAGGCGCAATCGCCAAAGGCTATTTTAGCGACAAAGTCATGGCGTTTTTTAAGCAAAAGTTGCCCATTTCTGCAATGGTGGATATCGGCGGTAACCTGCTGGTCTATGGCGAATCCCCTAAGCAAAGTTTGGATTGGGATGTGGGTATTCAAAATCCTTTTTTACCAAGAGGGCATTGTGTGGCCTCGGTAAAAATAGCCAATCAATCGGTAGTGACCTCGGGTATTTACGAACGCACCTTTGAGCATAATGGGCAGCAATATCACCACATTTTTGATAGTCAAACTGGCTATCCGGTACAAAACAGTGTCGCTTCGCTGACGATTATTGCGGATAGCTCTTTAGACTGCGATCTTTACACCACTAAGCTATTTGGTTTAGAGCCACGCGCCATTTTGCACGCGGTGACGCAAATTGAAGGAATGGACGCCATTGTTATCACCACCGATGGGCAATTGGCGATGACGGCGGGTCTGCGTCATAAGGTAGTGATGGCGTAGGTCTAGAACGCATTTAGCTAAGTTTGTTGAGTAAAAAAAGGTTACCGAATTTCTCCGGTAACCTTTTTTAATTGAGTCTGTTTTTCTGCCAAATAGAATGGCAGAAAATAGGCGCGTTTATTTGGCTAGAAACTCATTACGTACCAGCTCAGCACCTGCACTCAGTGCGTGCAGTTTGGCGCGAGCCACTTCACGTGAAAGCGGCGCCATACCACAGTTGGTGCATGGGTAAAGTTTGTCGGCATCGACGTATTTCAACGCTTCGCGCAGAGTTGCAGCTACTTCTTCAGGCGTTTCGATGTCGTTGGTTGCCACATCAATTGCGCCGACCATCACTTTCTTACCGCGCACCAATTCCAGCAGTTCCATTGGTACTTTTGAGTTGTGACACTCAAGAGAGATGATGTCGATGTTCGATTCGCGTAGTTTCGGGAACGCTTCTTCGTACTGACGCCATTCGCTGCCTAATGTCTTTTTCCAATCGGTGTTGGCTTTGATGCCATAGCCGTAACAGATGTGAATTGCGGTTTCGCACTTCAACCCTTCAATCGCTGTTTCAAGTGCAGCAATACCCCAATCGTTTACTTCATCAAAGAACACGTTAAAGGCGGGTTCATCAAATTGGATGATGTCGACGCCAGCGGCTTCTAGCTCTTTTGCTTCTTGGTTCAGGATTTTAGCAAACTCAAGCGCCAGTTCTTTACGGCTTTTGTAGTGCGCATCGTAAAGGGTATCAACCATGGTCATCGGCCCAGGAAGCGCCCATTTGATTGGCTTGTCGGTTTGCGAACGTAAGAATTTGGCATCTTCAACAAACACTGGTTTTTGACGTGATACTGGGCCAACCACGCTTGGTACGCTCGCATCGTAGCGGTCACGGATTTTTACCGTTTGGCGGTTTTCAAAATCGACGCCATTTAAGTGTTCGATAAAGGTAGTTACAAAGTGCTGACGCGTTTGCTCGCCATCACTTACGATGTCGGTGCCTGCTAAAAGTTGCTCTTGCAATGCGACTCGTAGAGCATCGTGTTTGCCATCAATCAGCTCTTGTCCTTCCAATTTCCATGGAGACCAAAGCACTTCTGGTTGAGCAAGCCACGTTGGTTTTGGCAGGCTACCTGCAGTCGAAGTTGGGAATAGTTTTGTCATGTTCGTTACCGTTAAATTGTCTCGTTTAGGATTAAGCGTACTGAGCTGACCATTGCTCTAGAATGGTTTGGTAAGGTTTAATGAAGACTTCTTCAGCGTATTTCCCTTGTTTAATCGCAAGTTGAGTACGTTCTTCACGGTCGTAAACAATGTCTGTTAAAGAGTGTTCACTATTTCTCAAGTTTGGTTGATACTGCTTGCCTGCAACTTCATGAGCGAAATAGATCTCAGGACGATAGATTTTTTGGAATGTTTCCATGGTGCTAATTGTGCTGATCAATTCCAAGTTAGTGTAATCGTTTAGCAAGTCACCAAAGAAGTAGAAAGCAAACGGCGCTACGCTGTTTTTCGGTTGGAAATAGCGCACTTGTAAGCCCATTTTTTTGAAGTATTGTTCTGTTAGTGACGATTCATTTGGCTCGTATTCAAAACCAAGAATAGGGTGCTCGTTCTCTGTTCTGCTATACACTTTGCTGTCGGAAACACTCAAACAAATAACAGGTTTTTTCGCAAAGTTTTGTGCATAGGTTTCTGAATTAACGAAATATTTAAAGATGTTGCCGTGCAAGTCTCCAAAATCCGTTGGTACAGAAAAACCAGGCTTATCTTTATTGTGATCCAGCAGGCGCACACTAAAATCGTAATCACGAACGTAGGAGGAGAAGTTGTTACCTACAATGCCCTCAATGCGTTGATGGGTTTTGTTATCAACAATGTAAGTTTTCAATACTTCAATCGAAGGGATGGTCTTTCCATCCAGTTCAATGTCAGCAGAGATGATTTCCAGTTCCACCGAGTAACGATCGCCGGTTGGGTTATCCCAAGAAGCTAGCTCGTTAAAGCGCGTATCAATCATGTTCAAGGCATTGCGCAGGTTTTGTTGACGATGTTCGCCACGAGCCAAGTTTGCAAAGTTCGTTGTGATACGAGTGTTGTCTGATGGGTGGTAGTTTTCATCAAGACAAGTGCTTTTAATAGTAAATGTAAAATTCTGAGTCATAGCCTGAGTCCATTTTGCCTAGATGAATTTGTCATCATCTGTGTTTAAATTCGATGATGAATTTATAACTGGCGTGCTACAGAATTAACAATGGTATTACTTAATGTGAAACATGAGAAAGATTCATGATGGTGATAGTGAACAGTTAAAGCATTACATGTGTTAGGGGTAATTTGGCTGTTTTACTAACGACTTAACGCTTCACCTAAAGGGCGAAAATAGTCTTGTAGCGCTTGATGGATAAGGGTTCGGTGGTGTAAGTCGGGATAAACAGGAAGCATCTCGCCTTTGGTGGTTCCTGCGACAAGATAGGGATTTTCAATACCCGAACAAGATTCCACGACGGCTTCAAAGGCGCGTGCCATCATCTCTGTGGGTGTAGAAAAGTATTGAATACCAGCGGCTTTATCCGCTTTGACACTGCGGGCGACATAGTCGTGCACTTCTTGTCCATCACTGCTTAGTAAGGCAACATCAAAAATTTTAAACAGCTTTTCGTTAAGCGGGTGCACAAAAGGCTTGGCATTGTGCAGCCAACAATCACTGGCAAACAGAATCTGCCGCTGCGGACCGGAACGGTCGCCAATATCAAACGCCTTTTCCGCGATGTGATGATCAAACGCGTGCCAAAATTCATGGGCGAGGGCACCGGCTCCGGCATTCTTTGCTAACGCTAGCTCCCGCAAATTCGGCGCATAGTGGGCTTGTACACCTTTACGTCCACCAGTACCAAAGGCGAGATTTAAATTGCCCCGCAAACCTATCGCAGATGGGGGAATAGCAAGCAGATAAGCAAGATCGGCCAATGAATCAAATATCAGATTCGCAGCAAGATCTTTCTCTTCACTGTTCACCCATTTCCCCACGCGGATGCTACCGATACCAAAGGTGTCACGAATATCGATAAACGACATCTGCTCACCAAAGCGATAGTCGGGGCCTTTGCGGGTTTTGTGTTTAAAGCTGGATAACTGCAAAGCATTCCTTAGCGTATGATGAAACCTTAGCGCGAGCAGATAAACTGCCGCTCGGTACATGTGAATGAGCCACTATTTTAGGCGATGATGACCAACGAATCGAGCCGTAATTGTACAGCACTATTGCACTGAGCGAGATCGTCGCCAGTAAGTGATTTGAAGATCGGACAATACACTGAGTGAAAGTCATTACCAGAACGACTTTCAAATCAAACGGTGAAAGACTACGTCAATAATTTTGGTGGAGATTTGCAGACCCCAAGAGAGGAAGAGCCCATGAGTCTGAAAATATAGATAGTTATTAAATTAATAACTATCTATATTTGAGGATAATTATAATCTCGAAATTAGAAAGCATATATAATACCGATTTTTATTTCATGGATATCGTAATCCGCCTTAACATCGACATCATTCCCTACATCAAATTTTGGATTTTCTGTTGTCAAATATCGATAGCCTGCAGTTAATAGCAGGTCATCATACAGTTGGTAATTCACACCTAGACCGAATTGATAGGCAAAAGCGGTATCCGAATCACTTTTACCGTCTGTTACTCCAGAAATGTCAACTTGAGTTGAACTAATATGGTGGCGTGAAATCCCCAAACCTAAAGAAACATAAGGAGTAAAATGGTTGATAGTTAAAATGTCATAGTATCCATTCAGCATCAGTATATAGGTAGCAATATCACCTGAAGAAGAGCCAGAACCAATGCCTGAATAACTAGCACGACTGATATCATTCTTTCTATACGACAGTTCACTTTCTGCTCGAAATAACCTATTGATTTTATAACCCATAGATGCAGAAAAATTCGCTGAATTATCTAAGTCAAATGTTCCTCGGTTACCAACATTATTATAAAAATCAGCATTTAAGGGAATTGTAATACCAAGTCCACCAGACACATACCAGTCATTGTTTCCTAGGATGCTCTCATGATCCACATTAATTGCGGCCAAAATGGGAGTTGATAATAATGCTAACGAGGACACACACAATATTTTCTTTAACATAAAGTATGACCTTTTTACACGATATATTTGTTAATAGTAGAGCAATTGCTTTTGTGTCGTGTAACTTTAAGGCACCTTACGCGTGATGCTCGTAGCAATTTCATCTGAAATAATCAAGTAAGTTTTGAGTAGGGACGTTATGGTATATTCGCTCCTTCCATCTATGCACTAATGGTTTATTCCCCACATCGATATCATTTCTTTGATGGGTAAAGATGAATAAAAATTCCTATATAAGTAGTCGCTTGAGGAACTTGTTTATGATTTTGAGAATCCCCCTTCTCAGGGGGAAATAGTAAAGCACGTAGAGTCGCTTTGCTGTTTCTGTTTTAGTCGGGGAGTCGATTAACTGCGCACGAGTGGGTTGGTTAAGCAGGTTGGACCGCCTTCACATGCCATACAAAGGGCATCTCCGGCAAAGGTGGTTACCGTAACTCCATGCGCTTCCACCACCGCTTTAGTTTTAGGAAAACCTTCAATCATGATGCAGTGATCGGGTGAGGTAGGAAGCACATTCAGGTTAAGACCAAAAGAATCAGCAAATTCATCTTCTGGTGCGATAACCAGTTCAATATTAAGCTCTTGAAGTATACGCCACAGACGTGCTGGTATCAGAGGAGGATGAACAAGATATTTAGTCTCGGTTAAAGGAGAGATTACCGACATTAAATGCAAACAGGCATCTTCGCCTGTCCAATAAGGCATATCAAATCCTAACGCTTGAATGCCATGGGAATTTAATAGAGCATTCAGCTGTTTTACCCCTTCTTCATTCGAACGAAAACCCATACCTACAAGCAGTGTCGTTTCGTTTAACCAAATCAGGTCACCACCTTCAATACGCGCTACACCAGTGAGTTCACCTAACATCGGAATGCCCGCGGTTTCGTAAAAGTCTTTGTGCATTTGAGGTTCTGGAGCACGCAGTTTTTTACCCATACGTAGTGCAATAGCTCCTGCCTTGGTGACCAGCGACGAATCACGGGTAAACATGGCATCGGCAAGTCCATCATCGTTATCGTCTAACCACAAAATCTCACAGCCAGTCGCTTCAATTAACTTGGCAAACTCATTAAATTGCACAATGGCTTTTTTAGCATCGAAATAGTCGTTGTAGTGCCAAGTCGTTTTGTCTGCAGCTAACAGGCTTTTGCCCGGGCGTCGCATTAATACTCGGGTCATTGGCTCAGCCATCAATTGGCATCCATATTCACTCATGATTCCTTCCTTAGTCTCTTTGATGTAACTCATTGAATTTACTCTATGCTGTTAAGTTTGGATATGCAAATTGATTAGTTTCGTTTGAGGAAATATCGCTTCTTTGCTCAGCTGGTTACATAACCTCAACAGCTAATTTTGAATTCGTCACAAGCCTTAGATGTCGCAAAAATACAATACACGCATAACCCGGCTCCCTAGTATCGATGTTAATAAGAACGTGTTTGACATGAGTGCGCTGATGTTTTTCGCGTTGGTGGAATCATCATGGATGAGCTGTACACAAATAAGGGAAGAGATTATGCAACGTATTAACTATTCATCTGGTGCGCCGTTAGAAGAGATCGCTGGTTATTCGCGTATGGTCAAAGTGGGTAATCAAATCCACATTGGTGGCACAACCGCCGTGTTGCCAGATGGCTCTGTATCCGGTTCTACCGCGTTTGAACAAGCGCAATTTATCTTCGAAAAATTCATTGGGCTACTAGCACGCGCTGGATCCGAAGCAAAAGATGTCTACAAAATAAAGGCTTACATTACTGATATGGCTTTGGGCAAAGACGTTGCGCAAGCTTACAGTGCGGTTTTTAAAGACGTTCGCCCACTGTTTACCATGGTCGAAACTCCCAAACTTAATCGCCCTAGTCAATTGGTTGAAATTGAACTTGAAGCGATGATCGGCTGCGAACTTTGTAGCGAATAGTCCAAGAAATAAGGATTCTTCTGGAGCGTTGAGGAGTTGAGTATGCTGAAAAGAATTCATAAAAATCGACCTGAAGCGGAGCTGGTGACGATTACCTTTGAAGGTCAAGCGCTGCAAGTCCCGGCAGGTGAAACCGTTTTAGCCTCAGTGATGGCGGCTGGGATGGGATATAACCGAACTTCGCCTATCAGCGGCGCGCATCGTGCGGGTTACTGCCAGATGGGCGTCTGCTTTGAATGCCTGATGGAAATCGACGGCGTTCCTAATCAGCAAGCGTGTAACACCTTAGTTCACGATGGCATGGTGGTGAACCGTCAGATCGGGAAAAAGGTGGCCGCTAATGGATAAAATGTACGACCTTATCGTCATCGGTGCAGGCCCCGGCGGGCTGGCTGCGGCAGTCACTGCGTCTAACTTAGGGCTCGATACACTGGTGGTGGATGAACAGCCAGAGCCGGGCGGTCAGATTTATCGTTCGATGGAACGTAGCCGAGCAGAAAATATCGATACATTAGGCAAAGACTATTTTGCTGGAAAGCCGCTGGTGGAGATGTTTCGCGCTTCCAATGCGACCTATATGCCAAGCACGACAGTGCTTAATATTGCCAATCAGTTTGAGCTTGATTTGCTGTGTAAAGGGATTACTCATAGAGTTTGTAGTAAGCGCATGATAGTCAGCATTGGCGCGGTTGAACGCCCTGTGCCGATGAAAAACTGGACGCTACCCGGCGTAATGGGCGCGGCGGCGGCCGACATTCTATTTAAATCAGCGGATATGGTTCCCGAAGGTCCCGTGGTGATTGCAGGTAGCGGTCCGCTACTGCTGCTTGCGGCTTGCCATCTTGTTGATAATGGCGCGCACATTGCTGCCATGGTCGAAACGGCAAGTTTTAAAGATTACCTGAAAGCAGCGCCTTTTCTTCATCAAGCCTGGCCGCGAGTTAATTACCTTATCAAAGGCTTACAGATGCGACTAAAGCTCAAACGTGCAGGCGTTCCGCTTTATATAGGTTGTCGCGACCTTGAGGTCATAGGCGATCAGCAGGCGGAAGGCTTTCGTTTTTGCTGTCGCGGTAAAACTCATGAAATTGTGGCTCAATCTGTGCTGCTTCATGAAGGCGTTGTGCCTAATTTACGTTTGAGCCAAGCTCTTAATTGCGAACATGAATGGTATGAGCCGCAGCGTTACTGGAAACCAAAACTGGATGAATGGGGTCAAACCAGTGTCGATGGAGTATCGATTGCTGGTGATGCATCGGGTATTGGCGGCGGTCCTATCGCTGCATCGAGAGGGCATTTAGCGGCGATTAATACCGCATACCAACTTGGTAAAATCACCGCTCAAGAACGCGAGAGCCTAGCGGTTGAACATCGTAAACAGCTCAAACGGGATCGCTCGATTCGCCCATTTTTAGACCACGTTTTCCCGCCTAATCGCCAGACACTGAATCCCGTGGATGATGACGTCTTAGTCTGCCGTTGTGAAGAGATCACTGCCGGACAAATCCGTGAGGCAATTGCCCAAGGAGCTCGTCATCCAGCGCAAATCAAAGGCAAAACTCGCTCAGGAATGGGCCCATGCCAAGGCCGAATGTGTGGCGCTACGCTCACAGAAATGATTGCGGCAAGTTGCAACATCGATATCAAAGAGGTCGGAACGCTACACGTTCGTACGCCAATCAAACCATTGAGTATTGAACAGTACGCTACCATGCAATTTAGCGAGAAAAATTAATCGGTTAGTTGTATCAGCATGGTATTGCTGAAGGCTGAATTGCCAAGGACGAAATCGCAATAGGGAATGGTAGGAGCTAGGCATGGTTTTCGCCGCATTGCAGAGAGAACGACAATGAAAAAAAACGCAGATGTCATCATTATTGGCGCAGGAATTATCGGCTGTGCAACCGCCTATTATCTGGCGAAAAAAGGTCGCTCAGTCATTGTGTTAGAACAGGGAAAAGTGATTGGTTACGGTGGTTCGGGTCGCAATGGTGGTGGCGTTCGCCAGTCGGGGCGCGATAAACGCGAATTGGCACTGGCTATGTACGGCGTGAAACATCTCTGGCCGCATCTCTCTGAAGAACTCGGAACCGACGTCGAGTATTACCAACAAGGGAATTTGCGTTTAGGCAAAACCGACGATCATATCAATATCTTAAAAGGGTTAACCGCCACGGCGGTCGGGCAGGGACTTGATGTGACCATGGTGAGCGGCGCTGACGTACGTGAAATTTGTCCGCATCTGTCCAATGAAGTGATTGGCGCAAGTTGGTGCCCTTCCGATGGTCACGCCAACCCGCTCAAAACCACACTCGCTTTTCATAACGCGGCGCGCCAACGTGGCGTTCAGTTTTACACTGAACAAAGCGTGTTAAAGCTGGTGATGGTTGGCGGCAAAGTACGAAAAGTCGTGACGCAAAGCGGTGAATTTGAAGCCGACCGAATTGTCGTCGCCGCTGGATTAGCAAGTCGCCCTATTATTCAAACCGTTGGCATTGATGTGCCGATCTCTGCTGTTGCACTGGATACGTTGATCACCGACGCACAGCCACCAATGTTCTACCAAATGCTCGGCACAGCAATGGCCGATTTCTACGGGCATCAAACCACTCACGGATCGTTTATCTTTGGCGGCGGCTCCCCCTTGGATGCCAGCTTAGTAAATGAAGCCTCTGATCACACGCCGATTGAAGCCACCTCAGCAACGTGTCGCGGCATCCTCGGTTATCTTCCCGCCTTAAAACACGCCAAGGTCGTGCGCAGTTGGGTAGGGATTATCGACTATTCCAAAGACAAAGTGCCTGTGATCAGCAAAGTCGATGATTTACCGGGCTTAATTCTCGGCTGCGGTTTTTCTGGTCACGGCTTTGGTATATCCCCTTCCGTCGGCACTGTATTAGCCGAACTCGCCAACGACGAAACCCCGTCGATCGATATTAGCGAACTGGGCTATGAACGCTTTGCCGAGTTAGCGGTGTAAGCGAAACGATTCATCTTATATCTCTCCCTCGTTAATGAACATATGACGGTGCTTTTTTTAACTTTGGCGATGATTACTTAATCGCCAAAGTTAATATCAGTTCGATTTTTAAGGCGACTGTCCTTTTTAGCTTCACTTTTAGAGTGACTGTCCTTTTTAGCTGCCGACTGTCCTTTTTGGCTCAGCAGTTCTCTTTTAACTAAATGCGAGGCCAATTGTAGCCTTCGAGGCATACCCCAAGTGCAAAACCGATCCTCCCCCCTGCAATGAAATCCTGTTTGACGAGGCAGCCAAACCAGGGGGGAGTTAGAGGGGGGAAGCCAAAGAATATGCGCTGAAGGTTATGTTATACACCGCACTATCTTTTGTTATTTAAGGCTTATGTTATTGATATTTATAAAGTAGTTAAGTCATTTTAGAGTGACTGTCCTTTTTAGCTCAGCAATTCTCTTGTAACTAAATGCGCAGCCAATTGTAGCCTCCGAGGCATACCCCAAGTGCAAAACCGGTCCTCCCCCCTGGAATGAAATCCCGTTTGACGAGGCAGCCAAACCAGGGGGGAGTTAGAGGGGGGAAGCCAAAGAAATTGCGCTGAAGGTTATGTTATACACCGCACTATCTTTCGTTACTCAGGCTTATATTATTGATATTTATAAAGTAGTTAAGTCATTTTAGAGTGACTGTCCTTTTTAGCTCACTTTTTGGCTGAGCAGTTCTCTTTTAACTAAATGCGAGGCCAATTGTAGCCTACGGAACATACACCAAGTGCAAAACCGATCCTCCCCCCTGCAATGAAATCCTGTTTGACGAGGCAGCCAAACCAGGGGGGAGTTAGAGGAGGGAAGCCAAAGAAATTGCGCTGAAGGTTATGTTATACACCGCACTATCTTTTGTTATTTAAGACTTATGTTATTGATATTTATAAAATAGTTAAGTCATTTTAGAGTGGCTGTCCTTTTTGGCTGAGCAGTTCTCTTTTAACTAAATGCGAGGCCAATTGTAGCCTCCGGAACATACACTAAGTGCAAAACCGGTCCTCCCCCCTGCAATGAAATCCCGTTTGACGAGGCAGCCAAACCAGGGGGGAGTTAGAGGGGGGAAGCCAAGAAATTGCGCTGAAGGTTATGTTATACACCGCACTATTTTTCGTTACTCAATAGTTATGTTATTGATATTGATAAAGTAGTTAAGTCATTTTAGAGTGACTGTCCTTTTTAGCTCACTTTTTGGCTGAGTAGTTCTCTTTTAACTAAATGCGCAGCCAATTTTAGCTTCCGGAACATACACCAAGTGCAAAACCGGTCCTCCCCCCTGCAATGAAATCCCGTTTGACGAGGCAGCCAAACCAGGGGGGAGTTAGAGGGGGGAAGCCAAAGAATTTGCCCTGAAGGTTATGTTATACACCGCACTATTTTTCGTTACTCAGGCTTATATTATTGATATTTATAAAGTAATTGAGATAAGTGTGAAATTGCT